>JAEUOX010000441.1 GCA_016790475.1 Rhodoferax sp.
ATGCAGCAGCGCCTGCAGACCGACGCGCTGACCGGCCTGGCCAACCGCGAGGCCTTCATGCTGCGGCTGCGCGAGAAGGTCGCGCAGGCCCAGGGCGCGCCGGCCGATGCACACTTTGCGGTGCTGTTCATCGACCTGAACCATTTCAAGCATATCAACGACAGATTCGGCCATGGCGTGGGGGACCGGGTGCTGGTGGAAGTGGCGCAGCGCCTGCGCGGCGCCGTGCGGGCACAGGACCTGGTGGCGCGGCTGTCTGGCGACGAGTTCGTCGTGCTGCTGGACCGCGTCGAGAGCCGCGACGGCCTGGAGCGGGTGCGGGGCGAGATCGAGCGCGCGCTGAAGGAGCCGCTGGCCGCGCTCGGCCCGGATGCGCCGGCCTGGACGGATTTCGGCGGCGCCGTCGGCGAGGCCTACTTCCCGGACGACGGCCGCGACGCCGATGCGCTGCTGAAGAAGGCCGACCGGCGCATGTACACGCTGAAGTTCAAGTTCCGCGAGGGCGAGCAGGCCGGGCCGCAGCGGCGCCGGTCGGATCCGAAGGGCTGAACGCCTCAGGCCCCGCGCAGGCTCGCCGACGGCGCGCAGCCGAAGCGCTGGCGGTAGTAGGCCGCGAAGCGCCCCATGTGGATGAAGCCGTGCTGCAGCGCGATGTCGGTCACCGACACAGCCTCGCCGCCCTGTGCGGCCTGCTCCAGCGCGTCACGGACCCGGTCCAGCCGCACGCCGCGGGCATAGGCCAGCGGCGTGGTGTCGTAGTGGCGGCGGAACGCCGCCTCCAGCGCGCGTGGGCTCATGCAGGCGGCGGCAGCCAGCGCGGCCAGCGTCAGGCCCTCGCGTGCGTGGGCATGGATATGGTCGATCGCCCGCTGCAACCGGGAGCTGTCCGCCGGGGATGCAGGAGCCGGCGGCGCTGCATCACCAGCGCCTTCCGGCCGCAGCAGATCCAGTCCGCTGACCAGAAAACCCTCCATCGCGGCAAACGCCGCCGGATGGCGCAGCCACTGTGCGCCATGGTGGTGCAGGTTGCGCGTCATGTCGGCCACCGCCTGCCACCAGGCGGCGACCGCCGGGTCCTGGCGCGAGCGCGTCAGGCGCAGCGCCGGCAGCGGGCCGTCGTCCGCCTGCCAGGCCGTGCGCACCTGCAGATGACGTTCCGAAGAGTCGCGCAGACCGCGCGCTGGATGCTGGCGGCAGGTGTTTTCGTCGTGGCTTGCGCCCAGGCCGCCCCGATGACGACGGCCGCGCAGGTGAAGCTCTACACCTTGAGTACGGGAGAAGCCACCTGGGAGCGCAGCAAAGATATCTACACCGGAGACCTGACTGAAACCAAATCCAATCCGGCGGTGGCACAGTCGGTGCTGAGCTTCGACAAGTTTGATACCAGCCTCGGCACCTTGCTGGGCGTCGATTTTTCCTGGTCCAAGGACGGAGGGCGCCGATCCTTGTCGTTCGAGGTCACTGGCACCGAAACCGATGGCTATGACAACCATGCGGACGCCCTGTTCACGTTGGCGTTGAGTGGTGCTGGTCTGATCACCGTGCCAGCGCAGACGCAGACGCTCCATGTCAAGTGCTCCATCCTGGCCATTACAGGCTGCACGGACGCGAAAGGAATCGTCTCCGCAGGCGCTGTTGTGACAACGTTCCAAGGCCTGGAGCCGCTGCTGGGCAATTTTGCGGGGCCTGGAACGTTCGACCTGACGGCGCAGCTTACGGCCGACATCACGGACCTGACGGACCCGGACAACGGCACCTCCATCGCGCGGGCCAATGCCCGTTCTACCGGCAGCCTGTCCCTGGTGTAAACCTACGAAGCGCGCGGCGTTGAGCCGCCGTCCCCGTCCAGCGTGCCGGAGCCGATGACCTTCGGCTTGGTGGGTATCGCGCTGGCAGGCCTGGTGCTCACCCGGCGCCGCCCGGCGTGAGCCGCCTGGGTGCCGGGTTCTGCGGCGCCCGGACCCGATACACCCGCGTGTGCGGGAAATCGTCGAACACAGGCTCGAACCGCGCTGTGTCGTAGTCGCCCAGCAGGTACATGCGGTTCAGGTTCGATGCAAAGGCCTCTTCGTCCAGCAGGTACACGGCCACGATGCGCGGGCCGTCCTGCACGATCTGCACGGTCCAGGGGGACTCGGTGGCATGCAGGTGCTGTCGGATTGGTGCGGAGCCGGCGGCCCAGACCACCCGCCGCAGCCTAGCTACCGGTGCCGGTCTGCCTGCCGGAGGGCGCTCGGGCGTGATCTGGCCGGCTTGGAGGTCGATCACCTGCCCATCGCAGAACAGCCTTTCGCCCTCGATGCGGTCACAGGCGAGCGATTGCACCCCGTATGAGGGCCGGGTACCCGGTGCCGATCCCAGCGCACGCATCGCGTTGTACTTGCCCAGCATGTCCGCCGTGAACAGCACATAGACCGGCGCGGCCAGGTCTTCCGACGCGACCTCGCCGATGCGCCGCAGCAACTGGGGCATGCTGTTTGCGCTGCGAGCCAACTGCCGGATGCCCTGGTTGCCCTCGCGGTCCACAAAGCGGATCGTGGCATGCAGCACCTGCTGCTGAGGGCTGACCAGGCTGGCGGCGATCAGGTTCGTCTGCGGCGTGTACTGCGCGGATCCGTCGTGGTAGACGCCACGCCCGGTGGCGTCCTGGATCGCGAAGCCCAAGTCCCACCAGGTCCACAGCCGCGCATCGGCGGGCAGGCGGTGTGCCAGCAGTTGCAGCTCCCGGAAGACCGGCGCCGGCACCGCCGGCCGCGGCACATGTTGCAGGCCGGAGGCCGGTGCCATCGCCAGCGCGAACAGCGCGACCGCCAGCAGGCTCGGCCCCAGCGCCTGCGGCAGCGGACGCTGGGCGCGAGCCGGCAGGGCACGCCAGGCCTGCACCAGCAGCCAGCCCCAGCCGATGCCGACCCAGGGCGCCAGGTACGGAATGAAGCGGCGCGAGGACAGCAGGGCCAGCACTGCCAGCGCCAGCAGCGGGGCCAGCGCCGCGGCCCGGCGCCAATGTTGCAGCAGCATCGGCAGGCAGGCGAGCAGACCGATGCCCACCAGGACAGGACTTGCCAGCACCTCCCCCAGCCGCTGCGCCCAGGGCAGCGTGGCGTCCTCGCTGATCGTCGGCCACACCGGCACGAAGGACAGGCCCTGCGGCGCGGACATTGCGCCCGTGCCGGCCCCCAGATAGCGCCGGAGCTGTTCGCTGATGCTGCCCACCAGGTCGGCGAACTGTGTCGGATCGGCCGCCAGCACCAGCACGGCGACGCACAGCGCGAGGCGCCGCCACGGCAGGTCGGCCAGTGCCAGATGCAGCACGGCCGCGCCCAGGTACAGCAGCGTGATGACGGGCTTGGGGTACCACAGCGCGCCCGCATGCAGGGTCAGGCCGGTCGCGAAGGCCAGCAGCAGCTGCCGCTGCCGCGACTGCGCCGCGTGCAGGCCCAGCAGCAATGCACTGGCGAGCCAGGGGAAGAACAGGTTCAGCGCATCGGTATCGAGCCAGCCCAGGCTGCTGCGCCGGTAGTAGGCCAGGCAGAACGTGCCGACCAGCCCGCCGAGCACGCCCGCTGCCGGCAGGCCGAGCTGCCACAGGCACAGGAACAGCGGCAGCATGAACAGGCTGGCCAGCCAGGGCGCCAGGCGCAGCCCAATCTGGTCGATGTCGCCGCCGTGCAGCACCGACAGTGCGGCCACCAGGCGGCTGATCAGCGGCAGGGTCCGGGGCTCCCGCTGCACGTACCAGGTCTCGGCGTCCCCCTGCTCCGGTCGGGTGTAGTGACGCTGCGGCGCCGGCCCGTGCGGCACGAACGCGTCGCGGGCCTGCAGCCGCGCCAGGCGCAGCGTGTACCAGGCGTCGAGCGTCGTCATCATCGGCACGCCGTCGGCGACGTACTGCTGCGGGTTGTCGACCCACAGGCGGATCTGCGACAGGCGCGATTGCGTGGCGACGGCCGCACACAGCACGACCAGTGCGAGGCACCACCACAGCGCGGTGCGGGGCGGCGGGGCCAGGGGCCGGAGGTGGGGCAGAGGCATCGGCGGGCGGCTCGCTCAGACTACCAGCAGGCGCAGCCGGTGCAGCCGCCAGACGGCGAGCACCATCGCGATGTTCCGCGCCGCGGTGCCTGCGGCCATCGCCACCGCGGCACCGAGGATGCCGGCCTGCGGAATCAGCACCACGGCCAGCACCAGCACCAGCGCGCTAGTGACGGCCTCGATCGCGCTCGCGTGGTGGTGGTGTCCCGTCAGCGTCAGGAAGTGCGATACCGGCCCGGCGCCGGCCGCCACCAGCTCGCCGGCCAGCAGGACCAGCAGCACCGGGTAGGCCGCGCGAAAGCCGCTGCCGAACAGGCCCAGCAGGGGCTCGCCGGCCAGCGCCAGCACCACGGCCACGAGAAGCGCCAGGCCGAACGACGCCCGCGCCGCCAGCTGCCCCAGCCGCTGCAGGTTCGCGGTGTCTCGCAGCGCAAAGTGGCGTGCCACCAGCGGCGACGTGAAGCCGGTGACGGCGGTCAGCCCCAGTGCAGCGACGTTGGCCAGCTTGAGCGCCGCGGCCAGGAAACCGAGTTGCGGCGCATCGACATGGGCGCCGGCGATCACCACGACCAGCGGGGCGCGCGCGGCCTGCAGCAGCGCGATCAGCAGGTTGCCGGAGGCCACGTCCCCCCAGCTGCGCGACGCATAGTCGGGCGCCGCGGGCGGCACCCGCGCGCGCATCAGCTTGCGACCGGGTGACCGCGCCCAGGCCGCGCGTGGTGGCACTCCAGATGTCGACCAGGGCCATGCAGGGCAGTGCCAGTGCGACCAGCAGCAATGTGCGGGTGCGCTCGTCAGGCCCGACCGGCGCCAGCCACAGTGCGGCGAGCGCCAGGGCCACCACCACGGCCGACGCGCCCGTGGTCCATTGGGTGGCCCGCCGCAGCAGGCCACGCAGCAGGGCCCACTGGCTCTGCGCCCGATAGGCTGCCACCAGGCCGGTCAGCGTGGACTTCAGGCCGAGGTTGCAGAACAGCAGCAGCACGGCCATCCAGTGCGTCGCATAGGCGAAGTGGCCGTAGCTGCCTGGACCGATCGCGCGCGCCAGCAGGCCGTGCACCAGGAAGCTGATCGCCGACCCCAGCACATAGATCGCCAGAAACGTTGCCGCGCCGCCGTACAGCGTACGGGCCATCTGGGACAGCGACAGGCCCGGCAGGGGCGGGATGGCCATGGGCGGTACAGCGGTGAGCGGGGGTGAGGCTTGCAGTGTACGGTGGGGTCGGCGAGCGACGCTGAGCGTACCGGAGCGAGCTTGGCCATCGGCGAGCGGATGGTTCGCAGCAGATGGTGCATCATCGCGAACCTGACCTGTGGCGCCAGCCTTCCAGGGCGCCGGCGTTTGATTGCCTGACCTGCATGACGAGGAGCTCCATCCAATGTCCGCAACAATGCTTTCCCTGCTCGGTTTCCTGGCCTGGACGCTGCTGCTCCTGGTCCTGATGGAAGTCCGCCGGACCCACCTGGTCCTCACCGGACAGGTGCCGGCCAACGGTTTCACACCGGACAACGCGGGGCAGTCGCCGTTCATGCAGCGTTTGGCCCGGGCCCACGCCAACTTTCTGGAGGGTCTTCCACTGTCCGGTGGGATCATGCTGGTGGCCACTGTCGCCGTGCGTGCGCGGTTCACGGCATTTGCGGTGCAGATGGGCATCGGAGTGTTCTGGGTGGCCCAGCTGGCAGGAGCTTCGTTTTCGATGCTGGGGGACTCAAGATGACCGAAGGCCAGTGCAACTGCGGCGCCGTCCGCTTTGAATTCAGCGGCGACGCACGCGGCGTTTTCGTCTGCCATTGCTCGATCTGCCGCCGCGCCACTGGCGCGAATGGCATTGCGGTAGTCATTGTTCCCAATGCGCAGTTCCGCTGGCTGCAGGGTCAGGAACACATCGCGCAGTGGCACAAGCCGGACTCGCAGTGGGACACCTGGTTCTGCAAGATCTGTGGGTCCCGACTGCCCGGCCACAACGACGCCGAACGCATGTTCATCCCGGCCGGGCTGCTGCCGGGCCAGGGCCTGGGGCTGCGGGTGCGCGACCACATCTGGGTCGGGTCCCGCGCGGAATGGGACGAGATCGGAGATGCCGGGCGCCAGCACGTCGAGGCGTACCGGGGCTGACGCAGGAGAACCTCTTGAAGACGCAGTACTACACCGCCACCAGCCTGGATGGCTTCATCGCGACGGAGGACGACTCGCTGGAGTGGCTCTTCCCGCTGGGGGACGTCAATGACACGAGTTACCCGGGCTTCATCGCGCAGGTCGGCGCGCTGGCGATGGGATCGGCCACCTACGAATGGATGCTCCGCCATGCGCTGGGTGGGGAGGACCCGTCTGTCGCGGCCTGGCCGTACACGCAGCCCACCTGGGTCTTCACGAAGCGCGTGCTGCCGCGGGTCGCGGGTGCCAACCTGCATTTCGTGCAGGGCGACGTGGCGCCGGTGCATGCCGCGATGTGCGCAGCTGCAGCGGGGCGCCATGTCTGGATCGTCGGTGGCGGCGACCTGGCGGGTCAGTTCCACGATGCCGGGCTGCTGGATGAGCTCATCCTGCAGGTCGGCTCGGTGACGCTGGGGCGTGGCAAGCCCCTCTTTCCCCGCAGGCTGGCGCCCGGGGACCTGCGCCTGCAGTCGGTTCGGCAGGTCGGTACCGGATTTGCCGAGTTGCGTTACGAGGTGGTGAAGGGGGCATGAATGGTGAGTGGTGATACCGTGCTGCGCATCGCGGCGCTCTGCGTCGTGCTGGCCGGTGCCGAGACCCTGCATGGCATCGCCCGCACGGTGCTGGTGGTACCGCGGATCGGCAAGGAGCGGGCGCTGCGCTGGAGCGCGCTGTCCGGCTCGCTGCTGGCCTTCGCGATCTGCCTGGCGCTGGTGCCGCCGATCGGTCTGCGTGGCCCGGCGGCGCATCTGGCGCTGGGCGGCGTCCTCGTGGCGTTCATGGCCGCCTTTGACCTGGCCATCGGCCGCTGGCTGATGCGCAAACGCTGGGCGAAGCTGTGGCCGGACTTCGATCCGCGCACCGGCAACTACCTCAGCCTGGGGCTGGGGTTCCTGCTGTTCGCGCCCTGGCTCGCAGCCGGTCTGCGCGGCACGCTGTGACACAGGCTGCGCGCGACGGTGGCCGGGTCAGTGCCCGGCCGTACGGGAGAACAGCTGGATCACTGCCACACCGGCCACGATCAGCGCCATGCCCAGCAGCGCCGGGCCGTCAAGGACCTGCCCGAACACCAGCCAGCCGATGATCGAGATCAGCACGATCCCGGCGCCGGACCAGATGGCGTAGGCCACACCCGTCGGGACCGTGTGCAGCGTGAGCGCCAGCAGATAGAAGGAGGTGCCATAGCTGATGGCCGTGCCGATGCTCGGCCAGAGCCTGGTGAATCCGCTGGACGCCTTCAGCAGGCTGGTGCCGATGACTTCCGCGATGATCGCGAGCGCCAGCAGCAGGTAGGGGTTGACGTGGGGCATGGACCTACTCTAACCGGCGCGATTGACTTCATGCGGGGTGGCCGTTACGCTGACCCTGCAGCATGCGCATCCTGACCGCGAAGGGGACACCATGGCCAAACTCTATGCCATTTACCAACAGCCTGCCGATCCGTCGGCCTTCGACCGTTATTACTTCGGTACCCATGTACCGCTGGCCAAGAAGATCCCGGGGCTGCTCGGGTACGAAGTCACGCGGGGCGACGTGATGGGCATGGGCGGCAAACATGCGGTGTACCTGGTGGCCACACTGGAGTTCGCGTCGACGCAGGCAATCGCCGCCGCGATGGCCTCGCCCGAGGGCCAGGCGACGGCCGCGGATCTGGCCAACTTCGCATCGGCCGGTGTCGACGTGATGATCGCCGAAACTGCCCACGTGTGATTTGGAGGAGTCCCACCCCATGTTCATCGTCACCAACCGCGAGGTCGACGAAGCCTCCACCGACCCGGCGCAGGCCTTCGGCGCGCGCCCGAACCCCAAGGGCCCGAACGAGCTGCGCATGGCCTGGGCAGAACGCCAGGGGCGCAAATGGCAGGTGCAGGTGCTGCCCGACGAGATCAGCGACGCGATGGCGGCCGAGGTCGGCCTGCCGT
>JAEUOX010000442.1 GCA_016790475.1 Rhodoferax sp.
CTCGCGGCGCTTGACGTCCAGCATCGGGCCGACCAGCAACGCGGCATGCTCGCACAGCTCCACCGTGCGGGCGTCGAATTCGGCGCCGGTCGGCAGCTCCAGCAGCAGCGCGCCCAGCACCTTCGGGCCGGCCGTCAGCGGTACGGTGCAGACGGCGCCGGTGCCATGCTGCTGCAGCAACTCACCATGCGCGCGCGTCACCTGGAACGGGCCGTCCTTGCGGGCCGGCCAGACGACGGTGGCCAGCTGGTCGGCCGCCTCGTCCATCGCGGCCTCGATCGCGCGCACCAGGTTCGTCTTCTTCGCAAAGGCCGAGCTGTGCGACAGCGCGCGCAGCTGGATGTGTCGGCCCTTCATGAAGCCGACGCTGACGCGCTCGCAGCCGAAGGTGGTGGCCAGCTCGGTGACGACGGCGGTGGCCGCGGCCTGGAAGCGCTCATGCTGCAGCGAGGTGGTCAGCAGCTCCAGCACCGTGACCAGCCGGGCCTTGCTGGTGAAGGTCTTGCGCCGGGCCAGGGCCTCCAGCCAGCCGATGCCCCAGCCCAGCTGCTGGATCAGCTCCCGCAGGCCGGATTCGCCGCGGCCCTCGACCTCGAACGCGGCCGCGCCGTAGAGCTCGTCATCGACCAGGATCGGCTGCGCGAAGAAGAGCGGATCCTGCCGGCGCGCGGTGCGGGTGAGGCCGTCGACCGCGACAGCGCGCTGCTGCAGCGCCTTCTCGACAACGCCGGCCAGCCGCGGGCTGCCTTCCACGCCCTCCGGCCAGATCGCGGCCGGCGTGAACTGCGCCGAGCCATGCGGCCGCAGCACGACGATGGCGCGGATCACGCCGTCGAACGCGCGGCACTGGATGTCGAGCCAGCTGGCGGCAAAGCTGTGCGCGTCGGACGCATGCGCCAGGCGCGCCCATTCGCTGGATTCGAAACTTGGTGCCTGGGGGTCGCCGGCTGCCTTGCGGGCGTCGCTGATCAGCGTGATTCCGTCGTCTCCGGCCACTGTGTCTTCCTGGTCAACGCAGCGCGTCGCTGACGCTGAGGATGTCGCCCTCTGCCAGCGTGCCAACCGCCTGCTTCAGGCGCATGCGGTAGATGAGGTAGTCGTAGCGGGCCTGCTCGTAGTCGCGCTTGGCCAGGTACAGGTCGCGCTGGGCGTCCAGCACCGGCAGCAGCGCAAACAGGCCGGCCTTGAGGCCTTCCTCCTTGGCGGCCAGCGCGGCCTGCTGCGAGGCGACCGACTGCTTCAGGGCCTTGACCAGGTTCACCGCGCCCAGCGTGCCGTCATAGGCGGCGCGGGCCAGGCGCTCGACGCCGCGGCGCTCCTGCTCGACGTCCTCCTGCGCCTTCTGGTGGCGGAACACCGCCTCCTGCGTGACGGCGCTGGTCAGCCCGCCTTCGAAGATCGGCACCGTCAGGCGCACCGAGAAATCCGTCGTCTCGACATTGCTGCCGCCGCCGAACAGCGTGCTGCCGGTGTCCTTGCGGTTGCGGCTCAGCAGCAGGTTCACCGACGGGTAGTGGCCGGCGCGCTGGCGCTCGATCTCCTGGCGCGCCACCTCGACCGCCGCGGTCTTGGCGCGCAGGCCGAGGTTCTGCGTCATCGCGGACTCGACCCACTGGTCCGCCGAGGCCGGGTCCGGGCTCTCCAGCACGAAGTCTTCCTTCAGCGACTGGACCTTGTCGATCACCTTGCCGGTGATCTCCTTGAGGCCCTGGCGGGCGTCGCGCAGCTTGTTGGTGGCCTCGACCTCGCGCGCCTGCGTGACCGCATAGCGAGCCTCGGCGTCATAGAGGCTGGTCACGGTGCCCAGGCCGGCCTTCAGGCGCTCGCGGGCGGTGTCCAGCACCTTGCCGACCGCGGCACGCTCGGCCTGCGCCAGCGCCAGGCTGTCGGACGCGGCCAGCACCGACAGGTAGGACGCGGTGGAGCGGATCTGCAGATCCTGCTCGGCGGCCAGCAGGCTGAACTCCGCCTGCTGCACGACGGCACGGGCCTGCTCCAGCCGCACGACCAGGTCCTTGCGGAAGACCGGCTGGTTGATCGACAGCGTGTCGCTCTGCGTCGGGAAGGTGGTGGAGCCGGCGCCGAAGATCGGGTTCTGGCTCTCGATGATGCGCTGGCGCGTCTTGGTGCGCTCCATGTCCAGCTTGATCGTGGGCAGGAAGGCGGCCTTGGCCTGGTCCAGCGCCATGCCGATCGCGCGGGACTCGGCCTGCGCCGAGCGGAAGCGCGGGTCGCTCTGGCGGGCCAGGTCATAGACCTCCTGCAGCGTCTCGCTCAGGGCCGGCAGCGGCAGCAGCAGCGCGCCGAGCAGGCCGGCACAGGCGGGCGCGCGCTGGCGCCACCGGCCCGTGGAATGCGTGGGGGTTGTCACGGGATCATCCTTCCTCACAAGCGTTTTGCAGTCTAACCCAGTGGCTTCGGCCGGACAGGTCAGGGCAGCCCCTACTTGCCAAACACCACGCTGCACTGGATGCCGGCCGGGATCCGGTTGTCCGGGTTGGGCAGCTGCAGCCGCACGCCCAGGGTGCCGCTGGCGGCGTCGATGACCTTGTCGACGACGATCACCTCGGCCTGGAAGCTGCCGGTGACGAAGGGCGCCAGGTTCACCTTGGCCGGCTGGCCGACACGCAGCGTCTTGAAGAAGCGCGCCGGCACGACCGCCTCGATGTGCAGCGGGTCGATCTGCGCCAGCTTCAGCACGACCGACTTGTCGCTGCGGATGAACTCGCCGGGCACCAGCCGGCGCTCGACGACGACGCCGTTGATCGGGCTGACGATGGTGCGCAGCTTCAGTGTCTCCTCGTCGCGGCGCAGTTCCTCCTCGCGCAGGCGGACTTCGGTGACGAGCTCGTCCTTCTCCTGGGTGGAGATCAGCTGCTTCTCGGCCAGCGTTTCGCTGCGCTCCATCTTGCGCTTGCCAAAGTCGACGCGGGCCCGCGACAGCGTGACCGCCGCCGCCTCGACGCCGGACTGCAGCCGGGCCACGACCTGGCCCTTGCGGACGGCGTCGCCGCGGTTGACGCCGACCTCGTCCAGCACGCCGTCCACCGGGCTGCCGACGCTGACCACCATCGACGGCTCGACCAGGCATTCCATGCCGCCGTTGGCCGCCATGCCGACGCCGGCCGGGGGCGGCGGCAGCGGCGCGGGCGTGCGCAGAAGATCGATCGGGCGTGCTTCGCCGGCCAGCGGCGGGAGCTTGACCTGTGCACTGGCACCCTGCATGACCAGGGTTGCCGCAATGCCTGCCATCCAAATCCTCATGGGTGCTTCCTGACTCGGGGGTTCGACCGGGGGCGACCGCGGTGCAAGGCCGCGGAGTGTCGGGAAGATGATGCTAACACCGGGGCTAAGGGCATCCGGAGGGTGTCAGGCCTGCTTCGCCACGCGGCACACGGGAAACCCGGTTGACGGTGGCTTGGTGGGGGATCAGGCCGACGGTGCATTCGGCTCGCGCAGGATTCACTGCGGCGTTGCAGCTGCCCGAATCGGACGCGACCCGCGCACTGAGCGCAGCACCGCCAGGCCGAGCAGCAGCGCCGCGGCGTCGGCCAGCGTCAGCGGCGGCAGGCCGGCGTCGGCGGCCGCCTCGGCCAGGGCGAACAGCACGGCCTCGACGCTGTCGGCATCCAGCGCGGCCAGCAGCACGACGGTGGCGTCGGCTTGCGGTGCCGGGGTCTGCTCGGACTCGCCGGACTGCTGCATCGGCGCATGGGCCGGGGTTTCCGGCTCGCTGATCGCGTCGGACTGGAACAGCGCCGCGAACTCGCCGCTGGCCAGCAGCGCGCGGGCCTGGGCGCCCAGCGCGAAGAGCTTGCGGAACAGCTGCACGTCCTGCAGCGGATCCGGCTGGTCGATCGGGTCGAGCAGCGTGGAGGCCTGCTCCTGCAGCCGCTCGAAGAAGTCCATCAGCAGGGCCTGGTCTTCGGTGGGCAGCGCGTTGAACAGCGCATACAGCGCCTCGGTGACCAGATCCTGCGTCTCGCTGAAGATCGAGGTGACCAGGCCGTTGACCAGCGTCACCGCGGCATTGCTGCCGAAGACCAGATCCTCGGACAGGCTGCCGATCAGCAGGTCGTTGCCCTGGCCGCCAATGATGACGTCGTTGCCGGTGCCGCCGTCCAGCGTGTCGTCGCCGCCGGACACGACGTCGATCGACACG
>JAEUOX010000458.1 GCA_016790475.1 Rhodoferax sp.
GGGCTTGGCGAAGATGCTGGAGCGTAGCGCGTCCAGGTCCAGGACCCGCAGGCCACCGTACTCGACCCGGATCACGCCCTGGGCCTGCAGTGCGTTGAGCGCCTCGTTGACGCGCTGGCGCGACAGGCCGACCAGGTAGGCGAGTTCCTGCTGCGTGATGCGCAGCAACTCGCCGACGCCGGGGTACAGCACCGGATTGAACAGCGCCGCCAGACTGCGCGCGACACGCGCGTCCGGATTGGTCATGCGGTCGATCTCGCGGGCTGCGATGAACTGCCCCAGCCGCTCGTTGATCTGGTTCATCACGAAGCGGTTGAACCCGATCGAATGGTCCAGCAGGCGATGGAAGCTGTCCACCGGCAGGCCGGCGACGATCGACTTGCGCAGCGCCTGGATGTTGTAGCGGTAGGGCTCGCGCTTGAGCGCCGTGCCTTCACCGAACCAGCCACCCGGCGGAATGCCGGTGTAGGTCATGGTCTGGCCCTCGGCGTTGTCGCTGCTCATCTTGAGCAGGCCGTCGATCACGCCGAACCAGTAGGTGACCGGGCGCGCCGTGCGGCAGACGAAGTCCCCGGGCTGTGCATCGCTGACCTGGATCTCGAGCGCGACCCGCTCGCGTTCGCGCGGCTCGATCAGGGCCAGCCAGGGAATCGCGGCGAGTTCGTCGTCCCGGGCTGGGCGCCGGCGGCCGTGCAGCGAGGGTTCAGTCGACATAACGCAAGAAAGCTGTAAGTCCGGCGTCAGATGCCGGCAGAACTAGGGAAACTCCTAGGTTCCCGCGGCTCCAATTGTCGTCGCACTGACATCCTGGCGTCAAATATGTTTCTATATTCCCGCCCAGACGACGGAGACAAGGACGCAAGGTGCAAACAACTTTTCCGAAACTGCTGCTCCAGCATGCCAGCCAGCGGCCCGCGGCCCCGGCCATGCGCGAGAAGGAATACGGCATCTGGCAGACGCTGGCCTGGAGGGATCTCGCGCAGATGGTCGAGCATCTGGCCTGCGGCCTGCACCAGGCCGGCCTGCGGCGCGACGAGCACATGGTCGTCGTCGGGGCCAACCGCCCCCGCCTGTACGCGACGATGCTGGCTGTCCAGTCGCTGGGCGCCATCCCGATCCCGCTGTACCAGGATGCCGTCGCCGCGGAGTGCGTCTTCCCGATCAACAACGCCGAGGTGCGCTTCGCGTTCGCGGAGGACCAGGAGCAGGTCGACAAGCTGCTGGAGATCCGCGACCGTTGCCCGCAGCTGTCCCACATCTACTTCGACGATCCGCGCGGCCTGCGCAAGTACGACGAGCCAGGGCTCGCGGCGCTGGAGGAACTGCTCGGCGCCGGCAGGGCCTTCGCACAGATCCATGCCGGGTTCTTCCAGGGCGAGGTGGACAAGGCGGGCCCGACGGATGTGGCCGCGATGTTCTTCACGTCCGGCACGACCGGCAATCCGAAGGGCGTGGTGCATACCCACCACAGCCTGCTGAACCGGGCCCGCGCCGGCGCGGACTTCGACAAACTGAGCGACAGCGAGGAGGTGCTGGCCTACCTGCCGCCGGCCTGGATCGGCCAGAACATCTTCAGCTACGCGCAGTGGCTGGCCTGCGGCTACGTCGTGAACTGCCCGGAGTCGGCCGCGACCGTGAACATCGACCTGAAGGAAGTCGGCCCGACCTACTACTTTGCGCCGCCGCGGGTCTTCGAAGGCCTGCTGACCAGCGTGATGATCCGCATGGAGGACGCCGGCGCGATCAAGCGCGCGATGTTCCACAAGTTCATGGCGGTGGCACAGCGCGTGGGGCCGGCGCGCATGGACGGCAAGCCGGTCGGGTTCCTGGACCGGATCCTCTACCTGCTGGGCAACTGGTTCGTCTACGGCCCGCTGCGCAACAACCTGGGGCTCAACCGCGTGCGCGTGGCCTACACCGCCGGCGAGGCGATCGGCCCGGACCTGTTCACGTTCTACCGATCGATCGGCGTGAACCTCAAGCAG
>JAEUOX010000486.1 GCA_016790475.1 Rhodoferax sp.
CGCACCGGGCCCGGCCGGTCCACGCGCGAGGCCCGGGGGCCCGCGCGGCGGCGTGCTGCGTCACAGGGTGCGGGACGTGCCCGCGATCTTATTTCAGTTCGCCGTGGCGCGACTCGTATTCGGCCATCAGCTTGGCCAGCAGCTCGGCCAGCCGCTTCGCGGCGAAGGGGCTCATCACGAGCCGGTGGCCCAGCTCGATCTCGACCTCCGGGCTGGCACGGTCCCAGCTGGTGTTGAGGCCGAAGTTCAGCACCACCTCCTCCTTGGTGCTGTTCGCATTTGCGAAGTTGACGTAGGAGCTCTTGAGCTTGTCCACGTTCCACTTGACTTTGGGGCCCTTGGGTTCCGGGGCCTTCTTGGTGTCGACCATGATCGGTTTCTCTCCTGTTGAATGCGTGTGGTCGGTCAGCTGTTGCGTGCCAGCGGCGCGCTGAGCTTCCAGTTGTTCAGTTTAAGGCCGGACGCGGCCTTGTCCTGCCGTCCACCGGACAGCCATTCGCCGACCCAGCCGGCGGCCGGGCGGGCCGTGCCGGGCGCGAAGTCGCTGACCGGCTGCTGGAACTGGATCGTCGGCGGTGCGATCTCGTAGCTCGGCAAGGCCGTCTGCGCGACGACCGGGGCGGCCGCATCGACGCCGCTCGGATCGAACACCGGCAGCGCTGCCGCGGCCGGCGTGGCAACCACGACGACCGGCGTCTGGGCGACCGGCAGCACGATCCGGCCGTCGGTCGGGTCCTGGCCCGGCTGCGATTCGGCGTTGAGCGTCAGGCGGGTCTCGTTCAGCGCGGTGGCCTGCAGGTCGATTGCCAGGCTGCCTTGCGCATCGTCGGCGATCTGGAACGCCAGCTCCACCAGCGTGCCGGCGCCGCCAGCCATCGCGCTCATGCGCGCCATGTCGATGACGATGCGCCCCGGCGTGCCGGTGTCGGCGACAAAGTAGTCGAAGTCCTGCGTCAGCCCGCCGAGGCGCACGTCGCGCAGGCTCAGGCTGTCGGCCGGGTAGACCAGCGTGATCTCGACCGACTCGAGGCCGGCGGCGGTGTCCAGCGTGATCGGCACGACGACCGTCTCGCCCGGTTGGCCGGCCACCGTCGCGGCACTGACGACCGGATCCGGCCCGCTGAAGGTCAGCGTCATGCCGGGGGGGATGGCCGGGATCTCGGCGCGGTCCAGGCCCATGACCTCGGACAGCACGCGCTGGGCGTCCAGCGAGCTCAGCGCACCGTTGCCGTTGATGTCGGCGACGACGACCGGATCGATCAGCGGGTAGGCGCCGAAGCCGCTGTCCATGTGCAACACGGCGCGCTGGATGCGCTGCACGTCCAGCGTGGAGTACTTCGCATTGCCGCTGGCGTCACCCACGTAGGCCACCAGGTGCAGGCCGTCGTCGTCGCGCACGGTGGCGCCGGTGTCCAGCGTGATGTCGCGCAGGTCCAGCACCTGCTTGGCGCCGTACGGCGCGCTGCCCGGCACCTGGGCCGTCAGGCGCACCAGCTCCAGGCCGCCGGCGCCCAGCGCGTCGCCCAGCGCCAGCGCGATGTGCACCTGGCCCGGCGTGCTGAAATCGGCGCTGACGGTGCTGCCGGCCGGGATGCCGGCGCCACCGGACACGCCGGTGATCTGCAGCAGCGCCGGGTCGTAGGCCAGCGTGAAGCTGACCGCACGGGCACCGGTGGCGCCGGTGAGCGTGATCGGCACGCCGGCCGCGGTGGCGGGCACGTCGGCCGCCTGGCCCGGGCCACGGCTGAATTCACCGATGCGCAGCACCGCACCACTGCCGTTGATGCTGAAGCTGCCGGTGTAGTTGTCGCCGGCCGTGCCGTCGCGGTTGCCATCCAGCAGGCCGCCCTGCGCGGTGACGAAGGCATTGGCGCGGCTGTCCAGCGTCACGGTGTAGCTGCCGTTGGCCAGCAGGC
>JAEUOX010000500.1 GCA_016790475.1 Rhodoferax sp.
CCTGCAAGCGCATCACCTCGCCCACGCCATCGCTGCGGTAGAAGTCGTCCAGCCAGTAGCTGGAAAGGAACAGGACCAGCCCCATCAGCCAGGAGGTGATCAGGTTGACGGTGAAGGCGGTGCGGATCTTCTGGTGCGTCAACTCGGTGGCCTGGATCAGGTACTCGGCGATCCCGAAATCCCGAAAGGTGCTGGCGATGGCCGCCAGCCCGGCCGCCACCACGAACACGCCGATGTCGTTGGGCGTCAGCAGCCGGGACACGACGATCGTCGTGCCGAACTGCAGCGCGATGCCAAAGTAGGTGTCGGCGAGCGAGTAATAAAGCGACCGCCGGACGGTGCTCACTGGCTGACCCGGGTGATTGCGCTGGCAAACCCCTGTGCCGAGGCGAACACCGCCTCCTTGCCCTGTGCCAGCAGGATCGCGTCGGCCAGCTCGCGCAAGGCGCCCTGGCCGCCGGCATGCGACAGCACGCCACTGGCCTGGGATTGCACGTACTTGGGCGCGTCGGCCACGGCGTAGGAGAGGCCGCAGGCTGCAAAGGCCGGCAGATCGATCGTGTCGTCGCCCACATAGACGGTCTGGTGCCGCTGCACGCCCGCCTGCTGCATCAGGGCCTCGCATTCGACCTGCTTGTCCTTGGCACCGAGCCGGACCAGCGAGATCCCCAGATCGGCGACGCGCTTGCGCAGCGTCGGTGAATCCCGGCCGGACAGCACGGCGACGCGGATGCCGGACTCCTCCAGCATGCGGATGCCCAGCCCGTCGCGGACATGGAAGCGCTTCATGCATTCACCGGTCTCGTCATAGAAGATGCTGCCATCGGTCAGCACGCCATCGACATCGGTGATCAGCAGCCGCACGTTGGCCAGCGTCGGGCGGGTGTCCTCCCAGGTCTTGCCGGCCATCAGCGCGCGCACGCGCTCCAGGCATTCCGGTGTATCGACGCCCGGGCCGGTCGGCTCCACCTCGTAGGCCCGGATCCGGATGCCCGCCGCCAGCAGCCGGAGCTGCTCCAGTTTCTCGGTCAGCTCGATCATGGGCTGCGGCATCCGGGAGTAGGCTGCCAGCACCTCGCGCCGATAGGCATACACACCCACATGCTTCATGTAGCGTGCGGTCCCGTCGCCGTCGCGTGGGTAGGGGATGGGCGCCCGGCTGAAGTACAGCGCGTCCCCGTTGGTCGCGGTGACCACCTTGACAGTGTTCGGGTTGGTGGATTCGCTGGCGGGAATCGGGTGGCACAGCGTTCCGACCTGCACGTTCGGGTCCGCCCGCATGCCCTCGGCCAGCTTGGCGATGTCGCCGGGCCGCACCATCGGCTCGTCGCCCTGGATGTTGATGAAGATGTCGCCGTCCACCTTGGACATCACTTCCGTCAGACGATCCGTGCCGGAGGGGTGGTCCGGCGAGGTCATCAGGCAGCGGCCACCGAAGGCTGCCACCGCGTCCGCCACGCGCTGATCGTCGGTGGCCACCAGCACGGCATGGGTGCCGGGCACCTCCATCGCACGCTCATAGACATGCTGGACCATCGGCTTGCCCAGGATGTCCGCCAGGGGCTTGCCCGGCAGGCGGGTCGACGCGTAGCGCGACGGAATGACGATGAC
>JAEUOX010000021.1 GCA_016790475.1 Rhodoferax sp.
ACGACGTGCTGTACCGGCCGAAGATGGGCTTTGCGGTGCCGCTGGCGCGCTGGTTCCGCGGGCCGCTGCGCCAGCGCGTGCGCGACGCGGTGCTGGGGGATTCGCTGGCCTCCACCGGCTGGTTCAACGCCTCCTACCTGCAGCACCTGGTGGACGCGCACCAGTCCGGCAGCCGGGACTACAGCGCGCCGCTGTGGACGCTGATGATGTTCGAGGCGTTCATGCGCCACGGCGTCGACGCACCTGCGGGGCAGTCCGCGATTCCTGCGCTGGCCTGATCCGGCCGCGACTGCCATGCCGCTGAGAATCCTTCACGTCCTGGACCACTCGATCCCCCTGCACAGCGGCTACACCTTCCGCACGCTGTCGATCCTGCGGGAACAGCGCAAGCTGCAGTGGGAGACCTTCCACCTGACCAGCCCCAAGCAGACCGGCGCGCAGCAGGCCGAGGAGGACGTGGACGGCTGGCATTTCTACCGCACGCTCGAGGCGCCCCCGCTGAAGGCACCCGTCATCAACGAGCTGATGCTGATGCGCCGCCTGGAGCAGCGGCTGCTGCAGGTCGCGCGCGAGGTCCAGCCGCATGTGCTGCATGCGCACTCGCCGGTGCTCAATGCCTTGCCGGCCCTGCGGGTCGGCCGCAAGCTGGGCATCCCGGTCGTCTATGAGGTGCGCGCTTTCTGGGAAGATGCCGCCGTGGACCATGGCAGCACCACCGAGGGCAGCCCGCGCTACCGGCTGACCCGGCAGATGGAGACCTATGCGTTGCGGCGCGCGCACCATGTCTTCACGATCTGCGAGGGTCTGCGCGGAGACATCGCCGCACGCGGGATACCGGCCGACAAGATCACCGTGATTCCGAACGCCGTCGACATCGAATCCTTCGAGCCCGGCGGCGTGGCAGACGCCACCCTGAAGGCGCAGCTGGGACTGCAGGGCGCCAGCGTGGTCGGGTTCATCGGCTCCTTCTATGCCTATGAAGGCCTGGACCTGCTGCTCGACGCCTTGCCGGAGTTGCTGCGGCGCCGACCGGAGGTGCGCGCGCTGCTGGTGGGGGGCGGTCCGCAGGACGCGGCCCTGAAGGCGCAGGTCGAACGGATGGGGCTGCGGGACAAGGTGGTGTTCACCGGCCGGGTTCCGCATGACGAGGTGCAGCGCTACTACGATCTGGTGGACGTGCTGGCCTACCCGCGGCATTCCATGCGCCTGACCGAGCTGGTCACGCCGCTCAAACCGCTGGAAGCGATGGCGCAGGGGCGCCTGCTCGTGGCTTCGGATGTCGGTGGCCACAAGGAGCTGATCCGCCATGGCGAGACCGGCATGCTGTTCCAGGCAGGGCAGGCGGGGGCACTGGCCGCGGTGGTCGCCGATCTGCTTGACCACCCGGAGCGCTGGCCGGGGATCCGCGCGGCCGGCCGCCAGTTTGTGGAGACCGAGCGCAACTGGAAGAACAGCGTGTCGCGCTATGTGGCTCCCTATGGCGCGTTGACCGTGCGGTCATGAACGCGGTCTTGACGG
>JAEUOX010000022.1 GCA_016790475.1 Rhodoferax sp.
TTGGTGTCGATCGTCACGCGCAGCACGCCGGCCAGGCCGTCCGGCGAGAAGATGAAGCCGCCCTGCCCCTTCGTCAGGCCCACGCCCTGCACGGTGGCGGTGACATCCGACACCGCGACGCGGATCGCCTTCGGCGCCGGGATGGTGTCCGACGGGTTCGGATCGACCAGCGTGATCTGCTCGAACGCGAAATTGCCCGACAGCACGAAGGGCACGGACACGCCGCTGTCGGCGAAGGTGATGCCCAGCGACAGGAAGCCGGACAGCCGCAGGAACGGGCCCTTCTGCAGCGACAGCGTGGTCGTCTCGCCGTTGGCGCCGGTGACGAAGGTCTCGTTGACGACCGCGTTCGTGGTGTTGATCTCGACCGCCAGGTTGCCGCTGATCGAGATGCTGGCGCTGCTGCCGTTGATCGTGGTGCTGTAGCCCGGCAGCTCGATGCGGGCCGCCATGCCTTGCGGCGTGATCAGGAACAGGCCGTTGAGACCGCTCAGCGAAAAGACCGGGTCGGCCGGGTCGCCGAGCACGAAGGACAGATTGGTCAGCGCGATCTTGATGACCGAGGAGCCGTTGGGCCGGAACGACTGCTGGAAGGAGATGAAGCTGGAGAGCGTGACGTCGGCGGTGCCGTCAGTGTCGAAGTCCAGGCCGAGGGTCACGTCGCCGGAGGCGGCGATGGTCCGGGTGCGCAGGTCCAGCAGGATCGAGTCGCCGCCGCCGATGCCGACGCGGAAGCCGGCTGTGCCGAAGGTCGAACCGGCGGCCTTGAAGTCGATGACCGGGGCCGGCGGGCCGGTCGGCGTGGCGCCGCCAGTGGTCGGGGCGCTGGCGCCGTTGATCGTGACCGACAGGTTGTTCGCGCTGAGCGAGACACCCGGCACACCCACCAGCCGGATGCCGCCGGTGCCGCCGCTGACCTGGTCGTTGAGCGCCGTGGCCTGCAGCGCGTAGTAGCTGGAGCGGTCCGCCAGCGAGATCGGCTTGAACAGCGCCAGGCCGAAGTTCAGGTTCGTCAGCGCCAGGCCGACCGCGCCATTGGCGGCCGGATTGTCGGTGCCGTCGAACAGGCCGTCGTCGTTGCTGTCCGGGTCGCCGGTACCGACGAAGGCGTTGACATGGCTGGCGCCGACCGTCAGCACGCTGACGGTCTTGGTGGTGCCGTTGGTCAGCACGATGGTCTGCGGCGTGGTGCTCTTCGTGAACTCGAAACGGCCGCTGACGTAGACAAAGCCGTCGATCGCGATCGTGACGTCACCGGTGGCCCGCAGCAGGTTGCCGGTGAAGCCCAGCGTGCGCGAGGGAGCCGGCAGATCGCCAGCGCCGTCCGGATCCAGACCGGTCTGAACGACGACACCGCCGGTGGCGGAGAAACTCGGGCTGGCGGCCAGATTCAGCGACTCGGCGACGCCCAGGTGGTTCTTGCCGCCGTTGACCTCGATGCCCAGTTGGTTCGCGCGGATCGTGATGCCGTCGACGCCGATGATCTGTGCACCGCCGCTGGCGCTCACGGCGTAATAGCTGCTGCGGTCGGTGGCGGGCGTCGGCGACTTGAACAGCGCCAATGCGAACTCCAGGTCGCTCAGCACGAAGCCCATCGCACCATCGGTTTGTGGTGTGTCGTTGGTGTCGATGTCGCCGTCCTGGTCGGAGTCGACGAAGTACGGGCCGCCGACGCCGACGAAGGCGTTCACATGCGAGGCGCCGATCGTCATCACGTTCATCTGCTTCGTGACCGTGCCGCCGCCGGCCGTGCCATTGGCCACGCGCACCGTCTGCGGCGTGCCGCTCTGGCTGAAGCTGAACTGGCCGGACAGGTGCAGGAAGTCCGCCACCGACACCGCCACGTAGCCCGACACGCGCAGCAGGTTGGACTCGGCAAAGTTCACGATCACGAAGTCGTCCGGATCCGGGCCGGTGGGCGCCTTCAGACCCTCCGCACTGCCCCAGGCGTCCGGATTCGACGTGGCGCTGGCCAGGAAGTCGATCGACGGGATCTTCAGCGCGCCGTCCTTGCCCTGGTTGATCTGGATCGCGACCCGGCCGCTGAGAGACACGCCATCGACACCGATCAGGCTGGCGCCGCCACTGCCCGACAGCGCGAAGTAGCTCTTGGTGCTGGCGGGCGCCCCCGCCGCAACCACTGGCTTGCCCAGCACGATGGCCAGGTTGTCGATCTGCATCGACACGCCGACACCGTTTTGCGCCAGCACGCTGACATCGTCGACCTGGTCATCGTCGTTGCTGTCGGCGTCACCGACGCCGACGAAGGCCCGCAGGTTGCTTGCCCCCAGCGTCAGCACCGACATGCGGGTCGTCGTCGTGGCGCCCACCGTCTTGACGAACAGCTCCTTGCGCTGCAGCGCGACACCGCCGCTGACATAGACGAAATTCTCGATCGACACCATCACCTTGCCGGCCACCTTGAATTCGGTGCTGTCGTCGAAGTTGGCCAGCGTGCCGATGTCCAGGTTGAAGGTATCGGTGGTGGTGCCGGCCAGGCCGCTCCAGTCCATGCGCCGGCCATCGGCGGAAGCGACGTTGTAGAAGAACTCCAGGTCGCGGATCTTCAGCGTGAAGGCGTCCGGCAGGCCGGTGACGCCCAGGCTGCCGATCATCGCGGAGATGCCGACCCACTTCTGGGTCCCCAGCGCCGGATCCTGACTGACGATGGCCAGGTCCAGGTTCGCGTCGCTGACGAAGAAGCCGACGGCGCCGGCATCCTCCAGGTCCTGCTCGAAGGCCGCCGCATCGGCATAGCCGGTCTTGTCGATCGTGCCGCCCACGCCCACGAAGAGGTAGGCCTCGGAGATGCGCAGCAGCAGCACGGTGGCACCGGTCTGGTTGCCGGTCGGCAGCGGCAGGCTGATGCCGTTGCGGTCGTTGAAGGAGACGCCGGACTGCTGGTCGATGCGGAAGCTGGCCAGCGCGATGACGAAGCCGCCCACGTTCAGGTACAGCGTGCCGGAGATCGAAATGTTCGTTGCGCGGGTGATCTCGGCCAGCGTGCTGCTGCCAATGCCCAGCGGGTCGCCGTTGAGCAGCGACAGCGCCTTCCAATCCAGCTTGGTGCCGTCGGCCGCCTTGCCGTTGAAGCGCAGCGCCAGGTCCAGGATCTCGATCGCGAAATCGCTCGGCAGCCCGTAGACGCCCATCGCCCCGATGCTCGCGGTGACGCCCATCCAGCTGCGGGTGCCGGTGCCGCCCTCCTTGACGATGACCAGGTCCAGGCTGGCGTTCGAGACGCCGAAGCCGACCGCATCCGACGTGTCGAGGCCGGTCACGTTGCCGTCGGCGTCTTCCTCGAAGGCGCCGTTGACGCCGACGAAGAAGTGCATGTTCGACAGGCTCAGGCGCTGTCCGGTGGCGTTGGCCAGCGTGATCGCGCCGTCCGAGCCGTTGACGCCGAACAGCTGGCGGAAGCTGAACTCGCCGGCAGCCAGCACATAGCCCAGGATGTCGAGCTTGATGGCGCCGCCGATGGACAGACCGGCGTCCAGGTTCGTCAGCGCGATCGTGCGGTTGGCCACCACGACGTCGTCGGCGTCGAAGCTGGTCGCGGAGGCGTCCAGGTCCACCGCGGTCGTCCAGTCCAGCGCCACCTTGGTGGTCGGCGTGGACAGCGTGGAGTCGTTGGACTGGAAGTCCAGGTGCGGCGCCTCGATGACGATGCCCTCCGGCAGGCCGACCATGCCGGCGCCCTGGACGCCGGCCAGGATGACCGTGTAGGCGCGGGTGGTGTCGACGCTCTTGGTCGCATCCGGGTTGGCCTTGATCGTCGCGAAGGTCAGCCGGCCGCTGTTGACCTGGAAGCCGACACTGCCCGGCACGCCGACGAAGAAGCCCGGCAGCACCGGCGTGCCGGACACCGAGGCCGGCTTGAGGGCGTCGTAGATCGTCGCGTCGGCGGCGTTGACCAGGCCATCACCGTTCAGGTCGGCGGCGCGGTTGAGTTGGAGGAACTGGAGGTCGATCGCGAGCAACTGGGCGTCGTCGAGGTCGGTGCGGGCGCCGCTGCCGGGGTTGATCAGGCCGTCGCCGTTGACGTCGACGTCCACGGTGCGGATCGTCATCTCGAAGGAGGCGAAGACCTGCAGGACATTGAAAGCATTCAGGCCGAGCTTGCCGGAGATGCCGGTGAAGTCGCTGGTCAAGGCGATCGTCCTGGTGCCCGCCGTGACCGTGTCGGCGAAGACACCGTCCCCGTCGATGTCGATCGCCTGGGTCCAGTTCAGCGCCGGCGGGGCGCGGGCTGGCGCGGACTGCGGCACGACGCCGGAGGCGCGGTTGATGTCCACCGAGATGTCGGCGGCGCGGATGCTGATGTCGGTGGGCAGGCCGACGAACTCCGCCTGGCCGATCGAGGCGGAGGTGGCCAGGTAGCTGCGGTTGTCGCCGACCGACGTCAGCGTGTTGGCCTGCACGATCGCGATGCCCAGTTCGCCCGACTGCACCGAGAAGCCGATCGCACCGGTCGTGACCGGCACGCCGTTGCTGCCCAGGCTGGCGCCGGCGCCGACGAACAGGTTCAGGTTGGACAGGCCGATCGTCAGCAGCGTGGCGTCCTTCAGGTCCTTCTCGGCCAGCGAGAAGACGCCATTGGCGTTCTGGTCGACGTCGACGGTGCGGGTGTCGTAGCTGAAGTTGGCGCTGCCGACCACGAAGCCCAGCAGGCTCAGTGCGACGGCGCCGTCGGCATGCATGTCCAGCGCCCGGTCGATGGCCAGGCTCTGCAGCG
>JAEUOX010000032.1 GCA_016790475.1 Rhodoferax sp.
CTCAGAACCGCGGCCGCCGGTCGTCGAAATCCGGCCGGTGCTTGCGCATCTCCTTCGCGTCGTCACGCACGCGAATGCCGCACTCCAGGTAGTTGCAGTGCAGCCGCGCAAGCTGCGCGCGATCCAGCGTGACACCCAGACCCGGACCGGGCGGCGGTGCCAGCTGGCCGCCTTCGATCTTCAGCTTGCCGCCAGTGATGACCTCGTCCACCTGCCAGGGATAGTGCGTGTCGCAGGCATAACGCAGGTTGGGTATCGTCACGCCCACATGCGTCATCGCCGCCAGGCTGATGCCCAGGTGCGAATTGGAGTGCATCGAGATGCCCAGGCCGAACACGCGCCCGAGGGCTGCTAGCTGCTGCGTCGCGCGCAGCCCGCCCCAGTAGTGGTGGTCCGACAGGATCACCTGTACCGCGTTCAGGCGCAGCGTCTCGGGGATGTGACCGAACGCGATCGTGACCATGTTGGTGGCGAGCGGCATGCCCTGCGCGAACTTGGCGACCTCGCCCATCTCCTGCAGCGTGCTGCAGGGGTCCTCCAGATACTCCAGCAGGCCGTTGGCCGCTAGCGCGGGCATCACCCGGCGCGTCGTCTCGACGGACCAGCCGCCATTCGGGTCGATGCGCAGCGGCAAGCCGGGGAAGGCGCCGCGCAGCGCGTCCAGCGCGCGGATCTCCTCCTCCGGCGCGAACACGCCACCCTTGAGCTTGATCGAACCGAAGCCGTAGGTGTTGATCATGCGGCGCGCCTCGCCGACCATCTGCTCCGGCGTGAGCACCTCGCCCCAGTCGTCCGGCGGGTAGCCGTCGAAGTCCTTGTGGCGCGCGAACTTGTAGAACAGGTAGGCGCTGTAGGCCACCGCCGGCCGCACGGCGCCGCCAAGCAGCTGGTACAGCGGCCGGTCCAGGATGCGCGCCTGCAGGTCCAGCAGGGCCACCTCGAAGGCGCCCAGCGCCGACGCGCGGGCCTTGTCGCCGGCGGCGGGAAAGGTGGCGCCGGTATCCGGATTGCCACCGACGCTGGCATAGACGATGCGCGTCAGGCCGTTCAGGTCGAACGGGTCCAGGCCCACCAGCTGCGGCGCGATCTGGTTCAGGTCCGCCAGGGTCTTGAGATCGCCATAACTCTCGCCCAGGCCGATGCGGCCGTCGCGGGTCTCGACCTCGATGATGCTGCGCAATGCCCAGGGCTCATGCACGCCGGCCACGTTGAGCAGCGGCGGGTCGCGAAAGGCGATCGGCGTGACGCGCACGGCCGCGATGGGGGAGGGGGTCAGGCTGCTCAACGGATGTCTCCAGGCTCTAGGGAAAGGCGCATCGTACCGGCCAGCGTCTCGCCCGGCGCGAGCCAGTGGGTACCGGTCTGGGCGACGCCGCGCGCGGCCAGGTTGAAACCGTCGGCCACATGGCTGACCGGCTCCAGACACAGGTAGGCCAGGTTGTCCGGGCGGTGCACCACCAGATGGCTGAAGACCGGGTCGGCCGCGATGCGCAGGTACCCGCCGTCCGGCAGCTCCACGTCGGCCTGGCCGTCCCAGCCGCCGGCATAGTGCGTCAGCCCGCCGGGCGGCAACGCGCGCGCCGGGCGGTAGGTCTCGTCGGACGCCGGCGTACGCGCCGAGGTCGCCAGAAAATCAGGACTGGGCAGCCACCAGGCCGAGGCGCCATAGGCAATGCGGGCCGCCTCGGTATGGCGGAAGTACGGGTGCAGCCCGATGCCGGCCGGCATCACCCGCATGCCGGCATTGCGGATGCTCACCCGCACCTGCAGCGCGGACGCCGCCAGCAAGAACTCGAGCTGCCCGGTGTAGTGCCAGGGCCAGGCCTCGCTCGGCGGCGCGTCCAGCGCCAGCACCGCACTGTCGGCCTGCTGCTGCGTGACGGTCCAGTGCAGCAGATGGGCATTGCCATGCAGCGCATGCGGCAGCGCGTCCGGATGGGGGGCCAGGCGCACGTCCTCGCCCTGCACCCGCACGCGGGCCTGCGCGATCCGGTTCGAGAAAGGCAGCAGCGGGTAGATGCCGCCCTTGGCCCAGCGCACCGGGTCGCAGGCGTCTTCCGGGTAGAGGTGCAGCAACTCGACCGGCGCGCCGGCTGCGGTGCACAGCCGCAGCGAGGACACCCGGCCGCCGGCGTCGGGCACCAGGCGTGCGCGCGCCGCGTTGGCCTGCAGTTCAATCGTGGTGTTCATGGAGGGGGAAAAATGCTGCCAGGCTGGCAAGGATAAAGCCTGGCGCCAGCCTCAGCGCGGTGTGCCGAACTGCTGCACCCAGTACACGCCCAGCTTCGCCTGCGTGTTCACGGCATAGGCCACCGCCATCTCGCGGTAACCCGGGTGCATCAGGTTGGCGCAATGGCCGGGGCTGCGCAGCCAGCCGGCGACGGCGTCCTCCGGCGTGCGCTGGCCGCCGGCGATGTTCTCGCCGGTGAGCCGGTAGGCGTAGCCGGCCCGGGCGACCCGTTGGGCAGGCGTGCTGCCGTCGCGCGCGGTATGGCTGAAGTAGTCCTGTGCGGCCATGTCGTTGGCATGGCCCCGGGCCGCCAGCTCCAGCGTGGAGCTCCACTGCACCGCAGGCGCAGCCGCATGGCGGGTCGGGCCGCAGTCGCGGGCTTGCGCGCGGGCCGCGTTGACCAGCGTCAGCATGCGCTGCTGCACCTGCTGCGGGGACAGGCCCGGGTCCGGCGCGTAAGGCTCGGCCAGCACGATCCAGCTCTGCGGACCCTGCGCATGCACGCCGAGCGCGGACAGCCGGGGATCGAGCAGCTGTGCGCAGAAGCGGCTCGCCACCAGCGCCTCCACCTCGCGGCCCTGGCGCGCGCCGGTGAAGCTCAGCACCCGCACCGCGTCCATTCGCTCGGTCGCGCGCTCGGTCGCCGCCTGCAGGCTCACGCCGCGGGCCAGCTGGGCCGCGACCGTGTCCAGGCTGTCGCGGCGCACCAGCGGCGGTGCCGATCCCCCACACGCGCCGCCGGGCGCCCGCAGGCGGTTCACCAGCTGCACCAGCTCCGTGGTCTGCGCCTGCACCGGCAGCACGGCGCAGGCGGCCGCTGCCAAGGCAAGGCCAGCCCAGAGGCCGCCGCGCACGGCCGCCCGAAGCGGCCGGCCTGCCCCCCAGTGGGGGGGTCGGCCGGTTACACGCAGTGAACCGGACAGACAGGGGGCGTTCTTCATCTCAGGCCTTGCCGCTGGGGATGCCGAGCAGGTCCAGCACGCCGCAGACGATGCTCAGCGGATGCGGCGGGCATCCGGGCACCCACAGCGTGGGCGCGAAGCGGCCGAGGAAATCGCGCGCCAGCGCGGGCGACTCTGCATACGGCCCGCCGGAGATCGCGCAGGCGCCCACCGCGATGACGATCTTGGGCGCCGGCATGGCGTCCCAGGTCCGCTCCAGTGCCTCGGCCATGTTGCGCGTGACCGGGCCGGTCAGCACCAGCGCGTCGGCATGGCGGGGCGAGGCGACGATGTCGATGCCGAAGCGGCCGATGTCGAAGTTGACGTTGGTGAGTGCGTTCACCTCCAGCTCGCAGGCGTTGCAGCCGCCAGCCGACACCGAGCGCAGCTTCATCGAGCGGCCGAAGTGCCGGCGCAGCACGGCCGACACCTGGATCGGGTCCAGGTCGGGCCGGGCCTCGCTCAGCACCAACCCGGCGCGCTCGGTGCTGGCGAGCCGCACATCGGGCGCGAAGCCCAGGCGGGCGCTCGGGCAGGCGGGCGCGCAATCGCCGCACAGCGTGCAGCGGCCCAGGTCGATGCGTACCGGCTCCAGCGCGATGGCCTGCGTCGGGCAGACCGCAACGCAGGCGCCGCAGCCTGCGACACAGGACGTCGGGCCGATCACCGGCTTGCCGCGTAGGCCGGCCGGTGTGGCCTGGCGCGGATCCGGGATGGTCTGTGCGCCCTGGGCGCGGCGAACGGCGATCGACTTGAACACCATGGCTCCTAGAGGTCGTTTCCGCAGTAGGAGAGATCGAAGCTCTTGTTGCAGATCGGAAAGTCCGAGATGTCGTTGTGACGCACCGCCCAGGCCAGGCCGAACCAGTTGCACAGCGAGGGGTCCTGCAGCTTGTAGTGTCGCAGTGCGCCGTGCGCGTCCGTCTCCAGCACCTGGATGACCGGCCCGCGGAAACCCTCCTGCACCGATACACACAGGCTGTCCGGTGCCAGCCCGCCAGGTGGGAGCAGCGATGCTTCCCCATTGAGCGCCTGGCTACCTGCCAGCAGACCCTGGATCCAGGCCACCGAGTCATCGATCTCGCGCAGGCGCAGCAGCATGCGGGCCCAGCAGTCGCCATCGGGCTGGGTCTGCAACGGGATCGGATGCGCGCCATACAGGCTGCCCGGCAGCCGGGCCCGCAGATCTTGCGCCAGCCCGCAGGCCCGCGCCGACAGGCCGACCAGGCCCAGGTCCCGCGCCACCTGCGGGGCTACCACGCCCACCCCCTGCAGCCGCGCCCGCACGCTGCGGGCGGATTGCAGCAGGCCGCCGATCTGCACCACATCCGTGGAGAAGGCAGCCAGCGTCTGCTGCAGGTCGGCCCGCTGCGCGTCGTTGATGCCAAAGCGCACACCGCCTGGGCGCAGCCAGCCCCGGCCGAAGCGGCTGCCGCACAGGCGCATCGTCGCGTTGATGATCGCGGTGCGCAGCCGGCCCAGCGTCGCGCCGCCCTGCAGGTGCGCGATGTCGGTGGCCAGCCCGGTGAGCGCGGCCAGGTGCATCGCGATGCGTTCGAGCTCCAGCGCGATGCCGCGCACCCGCTGCGCCGTGGACGCGACCACCACGCCGGCGAGCGCCTCCACCGCCTGGCAGTAGGCGCCGGTGTACGCGATCGTCGAGTCCCCCACGATGCACTCCACCCGGGAGGCCAGCGCCAGCGGCGGATGCCGCAGCAGCAGGGCCTCGACGCCGCGGTGCTGGTAGCCGAGCTGAATCTCGAGGTGGTGGACCTCCTCGCCCAGGCACATGAAGCGGAAATGGCCGGGCTCGATGACGCTGGCGTGCACCGGGCCGACACCGACCTCATGCACCTGCGGACCGCGCAGCATGAAGAACGGATGCTGGTGCATCTGCTGCTGGCGGGCGCCCTCGTAGCGCACCGGCTTGCACCAGGGATGGCCGGCCGGCTGCAGGCCGGTCTGCTCCCACAACTCGCGCTCGAACATCTGCGCCGCCGGGAAGCGCTGCGTCAGGGAGGGATAGGAGGCCCCCGGCGCCCCGAGCCCGCGCAACACCCGCATCGGTCCCCGGGCCGGCAGCAGCACGGCGGTGACCAGCACCTGACCCGCCGGCTCATCCAGCAGCCGGCCGAACAGCGTCAGCAGGGTCTCGCCGGACTCCAGTGCCTCGGCACAGGCGCCAGCCCAGGCCTCCAGCCCGGCCGGAGGCAGGGCCTCGGTGGGCTGCAGCAGAACCGGGCCGGGCAGAAGTGCGGGCTGCATCACTGGCCTCCGATGGATTGGGCCACGGCCCGCAGCAGCACATTGAGCGGCTCCGGGATGTAGGCGCCCAGCAGCACCAGCACGCTGACGAAGCCCAGCTTGGGCACGGCCGTGACCCAGGATTCGACAATGGCCGGCCCCTGGCGCTCGGACGGACCCCACAGCATCGGGAAGATCGCCCGCCCGGTGGCGACGAAGATGATCGTCAGCGTCGTGCACATGATCGCGAACGCCAGCAGCTGGCCGGCCTGCACGATGCCGGACAGGATCAGCATCTCGGCCAGGAAGCTGCCGAAGGGCGGGAAGCCCAGTAGCGCAAAGGTGCCGACCGCGAACAGCGTGCCGGAGAACGGTAGCACACGGATCACGCCACTGAGTGCCGCCACCTGGTTGGTGCCGTAGACCGCCCGCAGGCGGCCGGCCGTCAGGAACAGCAGGGCCTTCACGAAGGCATTGCTGACGACATACAGCACGACGCCATAGGCCGCCGCCTTGCCGACGGACAGCCCGATCGCGATCACGCCGGAGGAGCTGACGCAGGCATAGGCGATCAGCCGCTTGTAGTTGCGCGCCGCCATCACCTGCACCGCGGCCACCGTCAGCGACAGGCAGCCCATGACCAGCAGCTCGTGCGCGATGAAGCTGATCTCCCGGGCATGCAGGATCTGCAGCACGCGGAACACGCCGACGACGCTGATGTTGAAGTGCACGGCCGCCAGCAGCGCGCTGGTGCTGGTGGGTGCGGCTTCGTAGGTGGCCGGCAGCCAGCTGTAGATCGGCGCCAGGCCGAGCTTGCTGCCCAGCCCGAACAGGATCAGCGCAAAGCCCAACCGCTGCCAGCTGTCCCCGGCCAGCGGCAGCGTCTGGGCGATGCGGTCCAGCGCGAAGGACAGCTCCAGCCCCTGGGCCGCAGCGCTGCGGGTCAGGCACAGAAAGCCCAGGAAGGTCAGCGCCAGCGACATGCTGGAGTACAGCAGGTATTGCCAGGCCACGCGCCGTGCGCCCGGGGACTCGCCCTGGGCCACCAGCGGCGACACACTCAGTGTCGTGAGCTCCAGGAACACCCACAGCACCAGCAGGTTGTTGGCCATCACGCCCAGGTTCATCGCCAACATGAACAGCAGCGACAGCACCGCGCGCGGGAGGATCTTCTCCGCCATGATCCGCGAGGTGCTGACCCGTGAGGCCATGTACACGCTGATGCCCAGGAACACCGCGTTGATGACAAGCAGGAAGACCATCGAGGTGGCGTCCAGCACGAAATAGCGCTGCACCAGGTAGACCGGCATCGATGCCAGCGGATGGCTGATGAAGACCGCCAGGCACACCAGCAGTTGCAGCGCTGCCCATGCGACCAGGGCCGGACCGACCCAGGCATGCCGAGGCACGATGGCTGGCTGCCCGAGGACTGCGCTCACCGGACCACCTCCGGGCGCCCGATCAGCCAGCTGCCCATGCCCACCGTCAGCAGGTAGACGACCGTCAGCATCAGATGCACCGGCCAGGGCCAGGGCACCGGCAGCACCGACTCGAACACCGCGATCGCGTTCTCCATGAACAGCACCGCGACCAGCTGCGCACAGGGAGCACCGTTGGTTGACAGGATCAGCAGCACCATCGCCACCATCGCACCGACGACGCCCAGGGCCAATGCGGGCCCGTCCTCCATGGCCGCGCCGCCGAAGTCGAACGCCAACACGATCAGCGCGATGCCGATGGCCCAGGCGAACAGGTTCGACGGCATCAGGGGGATGTCCGGATCCGCCCGCAGACGGATCGCCCGCTGCACCAGCCAGGGGGCGATCACGCCACGGACCAGCACCAACTCCAGCACCGCGGACAGTGTGTGGAACGACCACTCCGCATGGTGCAGCACCGCCATCCAGGCCAGGGCCAAGGCCTGCAACGCGAGCCACAGCGGCGCGGTGCGTACCTTGCCGAAGAACACCGGCGCCAGCGCCGACAGCAGGAACAGCATCAGCGGCAGGCGCATCAACGGCTCCAGGCGCTGGCGCCAGCCAGACACAGGCAGGCCAGCAGCGAGGCCAGCAGCAGATAGCGGGGTACCTGGCGCATGCGCAGGCGCGCCATCAGGGACTCGACACAGCCCACGGCCACCGCGACCAGCACCGTCAGCAGCAGCGTGGCGAGTGCCGCAGCGAAGGGCTGCTCCAGCGGCGCCAACGGCGACAGCAGCGCGGCGATGAGACCGGCGTAGGTACACAGCTTCAGCGCACCGGCATATTGCAGCGCCGCCAGCTCCGGGCCGCTGTGGTCCAGCACCATGACCTCGTGCACCATCGTCAGCTCCAGGTGCGTCAGCGGATCGTCCACCGGCACACGCGAGGCCTCGGACTGCAGCAGGATGAACAGCACGCCGATCACCGGCACGACGAGCCAGGGGAAGACCGGCGACGTCTGGAACTGGCCGACCAGCGACGCGAAGCTGGTCTGCCCGGTGGCGATGCCCAGCGAGCCCAGCAGCAGGAACAGCGCCGGCTCCGAATACGCCGCGAAGGACGCCTCGCGTGCGGCGCCCATGCCCTCGAAGGCGCTGCCGACCTCCATCGCGGAAAGCATCAGGAAGAGCCGCGACAGCCCCATCGTGTAGGCGAACAGCACGAAGTCGTGCCCGAACTGCAACGGCGCGTAGGCGCCCAACAGCGGTGCTACCAGGGCACCCAGCAGCGCGGCCAGCAGAACGCCATAGGCGCCGGCCCGGAACAGCGGCGTCACCACCGTGCTGTAGACCGGCTGCTTGCGCAGCAGGCGCCACAGGTCCCAGCCCGATTGCAGCAGGGCCGGACCCTGCCGGCCCGCCCAGCGCGCCTTCGTGCGGTTGACCACGCCGACCAGCAGCACCGGCAGCACGAGCACCAGCACGCCATGCAGCAGGGCCGGCAGCAGCGCGCTCATTGCAGCGGCCCTCCGGCCATCAGTACCAGCCCGGCGATCGCGACCAGGGCGACCAGGCCGGCGGCGAAGGCGATGCGCGGATCGTCCTCGCGCAGGTCCTGCGACAGCGCGCTGGCCGAGCCGTCCCCCTGGCGGATCACGTCGAACAGCCGGCGTTCGACCGCGTCGGTGCAGTCGGTGGTCAGCCAGGCGTCTCCCGGGAAGTAACCTTCCACCGGCTTCTGGCGGCGGCCCAGGCCCAGGATGCCGTCGAAGCGCGCAGCGAAGTCAGCGGAAAAGCTGGCTCCGCTGTACTGCATCCGGGGGCTGACGGCCGCATACCCGCAGCCCCAGGTGACGGATTGCGCCTGCGGCAGCGTGCGCGCGCGCCACCGCCGCACGGCCAGCGCCAGCAGCAGCAGGCCCAGCAGCAGGGCCCCGACGATGCCGATCCGCGACAACGCCTGGGTCAGATCGGCCGCCGCCTGCGCACCGGCCGACACGCCGGTGCCAGGCAGGGACTGCGCCAGGTCGACCGTGCCCTGCAGCATCTGCAGGCCCAGTGCCGGGAACAGGCCCAGCACCAGGACACCGGCCGCATGCAGCCCCATCGGCAGCAGCATCCACCGGTTGACCTCCCGCACCGCAGGCAGCTCCGGATCCCGGGGAGTACCCAGGAAGGCCACGCCAAAGGCCCGGGTGATGCTGAGCGCCGAGATCGCACCCACGAAGGCCAGCAGCGCACCGACCCCGCACAAGGCGACACGCGCACCCAGCGGCATGTCCTGCACGCTGAACAGCGCGGAATACAGCGTGAACTCGCTGGCGAAACCGTTGAACGGCGGCAGCGCCGAAATGGCCATGCCGCCCACCAGGAAGGCGCCCGCCGTCCAGGGCATCCAGCGCGCCAGACCGCCCAGGCGCTCCAGGTCGACGGTATGGGTGGCGTGGTACATCGCGCCGGCGGCGTAGAACAGCTGGCATTTGAAGAAGGCATGGTTCAGCACATGCAGCAGTCCGCCGGTGAAGCCCAGCGTGATCAGCACCGGGTTGTTCCAGCTCAGGCCCAGACAGCCGATACCGATGCCGATGCCGGCGATGCCGACGTTTTCGGTCGAGGAATAGCCCAGCATGCGCTTCAGATCGCGCTGACCGACGGTGTACAGCGCACCGACCAGCGCGGAGCAGGCGGAGAAGGCGATCAGGCACCAGCCCATCCATTCATCCGGCCGCCCCATGAGCCACAGGAAGCGCACCAGCGCGTACAGGCCGGCCTTGTGGATCACGCCGGACATCAGTGCCGATACATGGGCGGGCGCGGCCGCATGGGCCCGCGGCAACCAGGAATGGAACGGGAAGAAGGCCGACTTCAGGCCGAAGCTGATCAGCAGCAGCAGGAACACCGCATTGCGCTCCGCACCGGGGTGCTGCTGCAGCCATGCGCCGAAGCTGACCAGATCCCAGGCGGCGGCGTGCGTGTACAGGATCATCACGGCAGCCACCAGGAACATCAGCCCGACATGGGTGGAGACCAGGTAGTTGAAGCCGGCGAAGCGCACCCGCTGGTTCGTGTAGTCCCAGATCACCAGCAGCCAGGCGGACAGGGCGGCGATCTCCCAGCCCAGCAGGAACAGCAGCGCGTGGTCCCCCGCGTAGACCAGCACGAAGGACAGCGACACCATGTTCAGCAGCGCATAGTGCACGCCGATGTGGCGCCGCGTGCTGAAGTAGGGCTGCAGATAGCCGCGGGCGTAAATGGCACCCAGCAGCGTCATCGGCAGCGACCAGGCCAGGAAGAACGCGCCCAGCGCATCCAGGCGCACCCGCAGCGTGCCCACCGGGTAGGCCCAGGCCAGCGCACCGGCCAGCACCTCGCCGCCGAGCAGCACCGGTGCCACGACCAGCCAGACGAGGACGGTTGCCACCAGCTGCGACAGGATGCCGATGGCCGCGCGCACCGGGTTGGACAAAGGCAGCAGGCACGCCCCGGCACCGAGCAGCAGCACGAGGACGGCGGCGGTCAGTGCGGGCATGGGTATTTGTTCCTGATGCTACTTGAATGATAATGTAATTGTCATATGGAGCTCCCATGGAACTGAAGACAGCGCGTCTGACGGTGCTGGTCGATCCGGCAAAGAAGAAGGCCTTCGAGGCTTTGTGCGCCAGCCAGGACGTCACCCCCTCGCAGGTGGTGCGCCGGCTGATCCGTGACTATCTGGTCCACCACGGCGTGAGTTTTGTTCCCAGCGGCCTGGAGGACGCCGAGGAGGCACCGCCCAGGCGCTGAAGCGCCACCGCGATCCCTCAGCGGTTGTCGGCGCCCTGCTTGCCCCGCGCGGCGCGGTCGGCGGCGGCGCGTTCCACACACACCGGGTGCCGGGCAAATGCCGGCTTGGCACATTGTTCGTTCATGCAGGTCTGCAGGCTGAACAGCGTGCGGCCCTCGCAGGCCGCAGCGGGGCTGCCGGCGTCGGCCGGCTTGGACTCGCTGGCCGGACGGGCTGCCGGCGGCCGCTGAGCGGTCGCGGGTACAGGCGCGGCAGGGGGTGGCGCAGCGGTGACCGGGGCCGGCGTGGCCACCGGTGAAGCAGGGCTGGAGGCCAGCGGCGCCGAGGCGACGCCCTTGGCGGGCGTGGTGCCCTTGTCCCGGGCCGTTGCCGCGGCAGACGCCGTGCTGGCAGGTGCCCGCACGGCCACGGCGCCCGGGGCCGACGCGGTGCTGGCGGTCGGCTCGCTGGCCACTGGTGCCGCCGTGGCGGCGGCTTCCGCCGGCGCCGAAGCCGCGGACGCCGGTGGCGCCGCCTCCGTCGACGAAGGCGTTCGCCCGGGGAGCAGCAGCCAGACCGCCCCCGCCGCGACGACCAGGCCCGCCAGGACCGGCACCAGACGGGATTTCCGGGCCGGACCGGTCGGCGAAGCGGAGGGCGGACGGTCCACCGGCGGCGGCGCGGGTGGCGCTTCGCGCGCCGCGATGGGTGGCGCCGCGACGGGTTCGGCCGGGGTCTCCTGTTCCGGCAAAGGGGCCTGCGCAGGCGCCACAGGCGCGGCGGCCACCAGGGTCGCCTCGTCGGTCGCGTCAGGTGGCACGGGTGCAGCCGCCTCCGGCGCCGCAGCACGCGGTGTCACCAGTGTGGCGTCCTCCGGCCGCGGCGCCAGGACCGTCGCCTCGTCCACTGCGGCATCAGGGGCAGCCGCAGGCGCCACCCGGGTGCGGGTCATGGAGGTGTCGCCTCTGTCGCCGTTCAGCTTGCGCAGTCGGCGCCTTGCCAGGTCGGCATAGATGCCCTCCGGAAAGCGGTCCAGGAAGCCGCGCAGGTCGGCCGGGTCGTCGGTGTCCTTGATGTCCTTCCAGTAGACCAGCTCCAGCTCCTGCGTCACCGTGGTGCCGGAGCCTTCACCCGCCCGCGCCGCCGAGCCGAAGCCGGTGCCCGTGCGGGAACGCTGCACGCCCGAGCCGGTGCCACCGGTGCCGCGAAACTCGCTGCTGCTGAACGGCGGAACGATCGTGGGGTCGGGCACCTGGCCGCTGGCCTCCTGCAGCGCCACCGCGAACTCATGGGCGCTCGCGTAGCGGTCGTCGCGCTGCTTGGCCAGCGCACGCGCGACCACGGCGTCCAGCGCGGGCGGCAGCTGGGGGTTGATGCTGCTCGGCGGCGGTGGGTCCTGGCTGACGATCTGGTGGATGATCGCGAACTCGCCCTCCCCGTCGAACGGGCGCCGCCCGGTCAGCAGCTGGTACAGCACGATGCCGGCGGCGAAGAGGTCTGCGCGGGCATCGACCGACAGCCCCTGGACCTGCTCCGGGGACATGTACTTCAGTGTGCCGACCATCGACCCCTTGGTGCGGGTGGCCTCACCAGAGTCCTGGATGCGGGCCACGCCGAAGTCCGTCAGCTTGACGCGGCCACTGGCTTCGACCAGCAGATTGGCCGGCTTGACGTCCCGGTGTACGATGTTCTGGCGGTGGGCATAGTCCAGCGCCGCCAGCAGGTCGCGCACCATGCCCAGCGACTCGTCCAGCGTGTAGCGCTTGCCGCCATCCAGGTGCTGCTTGAGATCGTCCCCCTGCACATACTCCATGACCAGGTAGGCGGTATCGCCATGCCGCTCCGAGTCGTAGACGCTGACGATGTTGGGGTGTTGCAGCCGGGCGGCCGAACGGGCCTCGGTTCGGAAGCGGGCCTCGTAGTCGGCCGAGGCCTCGGCGGACAGGTTCTCGACCTTGATCGTCTTGATCGCGACCCGGCGGTCGAGATTGGGATCGCGGGCTTCATAGACCAGCCCCATCGCGCCCTTGCCCAGCACACGGACGATGTCATAACGACCCAGTTTGGTGATGGTCATGGCAGGCTTCTGGTCATGGCCGCGATTCTGACTGAATTCGGACAACATTCGTTGACACCGTGCGCTGCCAGCCGCTATGCTGGCACTTTGACCCGACAGGCATGAACGCTCCCCTGGATCCCGCCAGCCTCACGATGACCGAGATCATCCGGCTGCAGACGGTGCTCTCGCAGGAGCTCACGCGACGCTTCGAGCGCACGATGGCGCTGGCCTTCACCGACATCGTCGAGTCGACCCGCTACTTTGCGCAGTTCGGCGACGAAGCCGGCGGCCGGCTGCAGCAGCTGCACTTCGACCGGCTGGAGCAGGCGGTGACCACCCACCGCGGCCGCGTCGTCGATACCGCAGGCGACGGCGCCTTCGTGATCTTCGAATCGGCCATCGACGCGGCCAACGCGATGGTGCAGCTGCAGCAATTGCTTTCCACCGAGAACCAGGCCCGCCCGCGCGAACACCATTGCAAGGTGCGCATCGGCATGCACTGGGGACCGGTGCTGACCGACGGAGAGGTGGTCACCGGCGACAGCGTGAACCTGTGCGCCCGCATCGCGGCCAGTGCGCAGCCCGGCCAGATCCGGCTGTCACGGGAGCTGCTCACGCAGCTCGACCTGAGCCAGCGCCAGCTGTGCCGGCCCTTGCCCAGCGTGCCGCTGAAGGGCATCTCCCGGCCGGTCGAGCTGCTGCAGCTGCCCTGGCGCGATGCGAGCCGCTTCCCCGGGCAGGTGCTGGTGCACGAGTCCGGCGAGTGCCTGCCTCTGCCGTCACTGGACACGCTCTGTTTCGGCCGCGGGGAGGCCACGCAGCCGCCGGGCATTCATGACATCCAGCTCGCGCTGCCCGACAGCCTGGCGACGCGGCAGATCAGCCGGCGCCATTTCGAGCTGCATAGCCGGGCCGAGGGCTTCGTGCTGAAGGCGGTCTCCAGCCAGCTCACCGAGGTCGACGGCGTCGCGGTCCCGCGCGATCAGGAATGGCCGATCGGCCCTGGCTCGATCGTGCGGCTGGCCCGCGTCGCGACGCTGGAGTTCCAGTCCACCGGCCCGGCCGACCGCGAGGAGACCGATGGCACGATGTACAGCCCCAGCCCGGCGAAATCGCTGCCGGGCGTGACGGTCTTCGGACCGCCCTGAAACCGCGCGTCTTCAGCGCGGGATCGGCGGATGCCGCGTGCAGCGCGGCTCCGGCAGCCCCTGCACACCCACTTCCAGCGCGAACACCGCACCGCACAGCGGCGTGGCGCCTTGCGCCGGCTGGATCGACGTCACCAGCAGCACGTCCAGATCCGGCCCGCCGAACGCGCACATCGACGGCTTGGGCACTGGCACCGCCACCGACTGCACCAGCCGGCCGGCCGGGTCGAATCGATGGACCAGGCCCGCGTCATTCGCGCAGATCCAGTAATGCCCCTGCGCGTCCACCGCCGCACCGTCCGGCCGCCCGGGCAGGGGCGCCATGTCGATGAAGCTGCGGGGGGCGCCAGGCGTGCCGGTTGCGAGGTCGTAATCGCAGGACCAGATCTTCTGGACGCTGGGATGCGAGTCCGAGAAGTACATCGTGCGGCCATCCGGGCTGAACGCCAGACCGTTGGCCGTGACCAGCCCGCCAAGGGCCGAAGCCCGCAAGCCGCCGGTGTCCAGGCACATCCAGGTGCCCACCGGCGAGGGCGGTGTCATGTCCATGCACATCGTGCTGACCCAGAAGCGGCCCAGCGCGTCACAGCGTCCATCGTTGAAGCGCATCGCGGCCTGGGGGTGCGTGATGCCCGCCACCAGGACCGGGGACAGGCCCGGCCCGTCCTGCGGCGTGACCGCGTAGATGCCGGTCTCCATGGCCAGCAGCACCCGCCCCTCGGTGCCCAGCGCGATGCAGCCGATGCGCTCGGGCGCGGTCCAGCTGTGCTGCACCCCGTCGGACCAGTCCAGCCGGTGCATCTGCCGGCCCTGGATGTCGACCCAGTACAGGGCCTGCGCCGCGGCGTCCCAGACCGGGCATTCGCCGACCTCGTCCCGGCGGGCCGTGAGAATGCGCGGCGCGGTCATGGCTGCCTCAGGCCTTGCCGTCGAACGGGCCCATGCGCACGAATCCGCCACCCTGGTACACGGCGGCGGGATCCTGCGGATCGGGCGTCGGCGTGCGGGCATACAGCGCCTCGCGGAAGGGCTCGGAGCTGTCCTGCGGCCGGTAACCGAGGTGGCGCGCGCGGGCGTTGTCCCACCAGGTGACCGGGTTGTCCGACATGCCGAAGACGATCGTGTGGCCCAGCATCGGCGTGCTCAGGCAGGCGGTGACCAGCCGGTACAGATCCCCGTAGCTCAGCCAGCTGGCCAGCATGCGGCGATCGACCGGCTCGGGAAAGGAGGAGCCGATGCGCACGCAGGCGGTCTCGATACCATAACGGTCGAAGTAGAAACGCGAGAGGTCCTCGCCGAAGGCCTTGCTGACACCGTACATGCCGTCCGGCCGGGGCGGATGGTCGGCGGTGATGGTCTCGGACTGCTTGTAGTAGCCGGTCACGTGGTTGGAACTCGCAAACACCACGCGGCGCGTGCCGCATCGGCGCGCCGCCTCGTAGAGGTTGTAGACGCCGACGATGTTGGCCTGCAGGATCGGCCCGAAGGGCCCCTCGACCGGCACGCCGCCCAGGTGCACGACGGCATTGACGCCCTGCATCATGGCCAGCACCGCATCGGCATCGGCCAGGTCGGCGAGCATGATCTCTTCCTGTTCGCGCGCCGGACCGACATCGACCCGGTCGGACAGGCGCAGCGTGCGGCAGTTGGCCTTTAGCGGCTCGCGCAGGGCCTGGCCCAGTTTGCCGGCCGCGCCGGTCAGCAGCAGTCGTTCATGCAGCTGGATGTTCATGGTGTCTCCGAGGGTGGAAGGGTGGCTCAGCGGGTGAAGCGGAACACCGCGGTGGACGCCCGCAGGTTGGGCATCCAGCGCACGACCCGGCCTTCGTGCAGGCCGAAGCTGTCCTGGATCTTCAGGCCGTTGCGCTCGGCCAGCACCGCGAAGTCGGTGTGGGTGCCGACGCGGATGTTGGGAGTGTCGTACCACTGGTAGGGCAGTCGGCGGGTCACCGGCATGCGGCCGCCCAGCACGCTGAGCCGGTTGGGCCAGTGGCCGAAATTCGGGAAGGCGACGATGCCGATGCGCCCGACCCGGGCGGTCTCGCGCAGCATGATCTCGGTGTTGCGCAGGTGCTGCAGCGTGTCGATCTGCAGCACCACGTCGAAGCTGGCGTCATCGAAGGTGGCCAGACCTTCGTCCAGATTCAGCTGGATCACGTTGACGCCCTTGCCCACGCAGGCCAGCACATTGGCATCGTCGATCTCGATGCCGTAGCCGCTGCAGCCGCGCTGCGCCTGCAGATAGGCCAGCAGCGCGCCGTCGCCGCAACCCAGGTCAAGCACGCGGGAACCCACCGGCACCAGACCGGCGATCGCCTGCATCGTCAACAGGTCGCTCACGGCGCCGCCCCCGCGGAGGCCAGGCCCGCCGCGATCTGGTCGAAGTAGGCCCGCACCACGGCCGTGTAGCGCTTGTCGTCGAGCAGGAAGGCGTCGTGCCCGTGGGGCGCGTCGATCTCGGCATAGCTGACTTCGCGCCGGTTGTCGAGCAGGGCCTTGACCAGCTCCCGGCTGCGCTTCGGGGAGAACCGCCAGTCGGTGGTGAAGCTGACCAGCAGGAAGCGGGCCCGGGCACGGGCCAGCGCCTGGCTCAGGTTGCCGCCGTATTCGCGGGCCGGGTCGAAATAGTCCAGCGCGCGGGTGATCAGCAGATAGGTGTTGGCGTCAAAGTACTCGGCAAACTTGTCGCCCTGGTGGCGCAGGTAGCTCTCGATCTGGAACTCGACATCCTGCGTCGTGTACCGGTAGGTGCCTGGCGCGCGGCCCGCGTCCTGCGCCGGATCAGCCTCGCGCAGCAGCGCGCCACGCAGTTCGCGGCCGAATTTCTCGTTCATCACGTCGTCGCTGAGGTACGTGATGTGGCCGATCATCCGGGCGATGCGCAGGCCGCGCTTGGGCTTGGTCTGGGGCTGGCCCTCCGCGCCATAGAAATTGCCGCCCTGGAAATCCGGGTCGGTGACGATGGCCCGGCGGGCCACCTCGTTGAAAGCGATGTTCTCGGCGGTGAGGTTGGGTGCGCTGGCGATCACGACCGCATGGCGCATGCGCTGCGGGTATTGCAGCGTCCAGCTGAGGGCCTGCATGCCGCCCAGGCTGCCGCCCATGACGGCCGCCAGCGTGTGGATGCCGAGCCTGTCCAGCAGCCGGGCCTGCGCATCGACCCAGTCCTCGACGGTGACCACCGGAAACGAGGCGCCGTAGACCGCGCCGGTGTCCGGGTTGCGATGCATCGGCCCGGTGGAGCCGAAGCAGGATCCCAGGTTGTTGATGCCGATGACGAAGAAGCGCCGGGTATCCAGCGGCTTGCCGGGACCGATCATGTTGTCCCACCAGCCCTCGGAACGTTCCTGCCCGGCATACTTGCCGGCCACATGGTGCGAGGCATTCAGCGCATGCAGCACCAGTACGGCATTGGACTTGTCGGCGTTGAGCTCGCCGTAGGTCTCGTACACCAGGTCGTACGCACGGATCGACGCGCCGCTGCGCAAGGGCAGCGGGTCGGCGAAATGCATGGTCGATGGCGTGACAAACATGAAAAAACCCGGCAGCGCTGAAGGCGGGGCCGGGTTGCCTGAGGTGGCGCGGAATCCGTCTTTAGCAGTTTCTCGGGACTCTCGGATCCCGGTGCCCGCAAGCTGAAGCAAATCGGCACTGGGCGCGAGTATATGCCGCCATCCGAGAGGCCTGGCGCGATCCCGCTGGCGCCGCCCCGCCCGATGCGCCACGGCACCGATGCACAGCGATGGCGCACTTCTTGCTTATTTTGGTGCGCGCGGCGCGATATCTCGCAATCCGCACGATCAAGGTGCAAAAACTGCAAGGAGACGAAGGATGGAAGCACTGAAACAGGGCTCGGACGCGCTGTTCATCTTGTTGGGTGGCATCATGGTGCTGGCCATGCACGCAGGTTTCGCGTTCCTGGAGCTCGGAACGGTCCGCAAGAAGAACCAGGTCAATGCGCTGGTGAAGATCCTGGTGGACTTCTCCGTGTCCACCATCGTCTATTTCCTCGTGGGTTATGGCGTGGCCTACGGCACCCACTTCCTGGTGGGTGCAGACCAACTGGCGGCGCGCAATGGCTACGACCTGGTCAAGTTCTTCTTCCTGCTGACATTCGCCGCCGCGATACCGGCGATCATCTCCGGCGGCATTGCCGAACGCGCCCGTTTCTGGCCGCAGCTCATCGCCACGGCGGTGATCGTCGGGCTGGTGTACCCGTTCTTCGAAGGCATCACCTGGAACCAGCAGTGGGGCGTGCAGGCTTGGATCAAGGCCATCACCGGCCAGGAATTCCATGACTTTGCCGGCTCGGTCGTGGTCCATGCGGTGGGTGGCTGGCTGGCGCTGCCGGCCGTCCTGCTGCTGGGCGCACGCGCCAACCGGTACCGCAAGGATGGCTCGATCAGCGCCCATCCACCGTCCAACATCCCGTTTCTGGCGCTGGGTGCCTGGATCCTGACCGTCGGCTGGTTCGGGTTCAACGTGATGAGTGCGCAGACCATCGACAAGATCTCCGGCCTGGTGGCGGTGAATTCGCTGATGGCCATGGTCGGCGGCACGCTGGTGGCACTGGTGATGGGCCGCAACGACCCCGGCTTCATCCACAACGGCCCGCTGGCGGGTCTGGTGGCCGTCTGCGCCGGGTCGGACCTGATGCATCCGCTGGGTGCACTGGTCACCGGCGGCATGGCGGGCGCCATCTTCGTCGGCATGTTCACGCTGACGCAGAACCGCTGGAAGATCGATGACGTACTGGGCGTGTGGCCGCTGCACGGCCTGTGCGGCACCTGGGGTGGCCTGGCGGCCGGGATCTTCGGGAGCCAGGCGCTGGGCGGCCTGGGCGGTGTCACGCTGGGCGCACAGCTGATGGGCACCGCACTTGGCGTCAGCTGGGCGCTGGTGTGCGGCTTCGCCGTCTATGGCACGCTGAAGGCCACGCTGGGCCTGCGCCTGAGCCAGGAGGAAGAGTTCGAGGGGGCCGACCTATCGATTCACCGCATTGGCGCTACGCCCGACCGTGAGGTGAACTGGTAAAACATTTGCAATATTTTTTTCTTGGCGCATAATGGCTTCGCATTTCCGTCAAGACGGTGTGCGAGTATGCGGTGATTAGTCAGTTTCGCGTCTGCTTTAAGTTTACTTAGGTTTGTTGATTGCGGTTATCGGACTCCATCGCGTTTTGAGATCTTTTCAGGAGTCCCTGCATGGGCAACAAACTTTACGTCGGCAATCTGCCATATTCCTTCCGTGACGAAGATCTGCTGAATGCGTTTTCGCAGCACGGCACCGTCGCAAGCGCCAAAGTCATGATGGAGCGCGACACCGGTCGCTCCAAGGGTTTTGGGTTCGTCGAGATGGGCAGCGACGCTGAGGCGCAAGCCGCCATCAGCGCGATGAACGGCCAGCAGTACGGTGGCCGTGGCCTGGTCGTCAACGAGGCCCGCCCGATGGAGCCGCGTCCTCCCCGTAGCGGCGGCTTTGGCGGCGGCGGTGGTGGTGGTTATGGCGGCGGCGGCGGTAGCCGCAGCGGCGGTGGTGGCGGCTACGGCGGTGGTGGCGGCGGCGGCGGTTACGGCGGCGGCGGCGGTGGTCGCAGCGGTGGCGGCGGCGGTTACGGCGGTGGCCGCAACAGCTACTGAAGCAAACACCCGATCTGCAGCTAGCACCGTCTGGTGCGCTGCCAGTCAGAAAGAAGGCCCGTCAGGGCCTTTTTTCATGCCTCGTCGACCCGCTTCTTGCGCGCGCGCCCCGCGAACAGACGGTCGAACACCGCGTTGGGCAGCACGCGCAGCAGTTTGGCGACCACGCCCATCTGCCACGGAATCACCCGGTAGCTGTCTCCGCGCTCGATTGCGCGCCAGGCCTGTTCCGCAAACGCGTCCGCGGTCATCAGGAAAGGCATCACGTACCGGTTGCCCCGCGTCAGCGGAGTGTCGACATACCCCGGACACAGCGTCGTGACACGCACGCCACTGGCGCGCAACTCCACCCGCAAGGACTCGCAGTAGCTGATGACCGCCGCCTTGCTGGCGCAGTAGGCGCCATGGCCGGGGAAGCCCCGGATGCCGTTGACGCTGGCAATGCCCACCAGCACACCGGAGCGCCGCTCCTGCATCGCCCGCACAAACGGGTGAAAGGTGGCCGCCAGCCCGAGGTTGTTGACCGCATAGACGCGCGCCATCACCGCCAGGTCCTCGCGGATCGCGGTGTCCACGCCCACGCTGATGCCGGCACACCCGATCACCACATCCGGAACACCCAGGGATTCGATGCAGTCATGCCCGGCCGACGCCATCGCGTCCGGATCCGTCACATCGGCCGCATAGAGGCGGTAGTGGTCGGGTGGCCAACCCGCAGCCTCGACCCAGGCCTGCAGGGCCGCACGGTCGCGCGCCACCATCGCCACGCGGTAGCCAGCCGCATGGAAGCGCCGTGCCAGGGCCTGGCCGATGCCACTGGACGCACCGGTGAGAAACAGCAATCGGGCCACGGCCGCACGCCCAGGCTAGCGGGCCGACGGCGGCACCAGCGTGCCGCGCACACGGCCCTGCATCTGCATCGTGCGCTGCCCGTCGTCATAGTCCATCGAATCCGCCAGGAAAAGATCCTTGCCCCGACGGATCTCCACCGGGCGATTCGACACCACGCGGTCGGTCTTCAGATAGGCATGCAGGAACTCCCCGCGGAACTCGATGCGTGGCGTCGCCTGCCCGCCCTGGCCCTGCTGCGCCTCGCGCACGATCTGCGCACGGCCGAACAACTGCACCTCGGAGCCATCCCGATTGGTCAGCGCACGGTTGGCCGTTGCGGTCGTCAGACGGCCCCGCTCGTCGAAGGAGCGGATGCGCACGGTGTCGATCTCGATCGTGTCGGTGTCCGGATAGTGGCGGGCCGCCGCGCCGAAGACCTCGCTCTTGATGCGACCGGCCTCGACGAAGGTGCGCACGGAAAAGTTCTTCATGAAGTAATCCGGCTCATGGCGCGCCGCGCCTTCGACCACCGGCGCCCGGGTGGCCGGGGTGCTCTCCACCAGCCAGTAGGTACCCAGGGCCAGGAGACCCATCAGCGTGATCGGCAGGTACAACGAAAGCCGGTCCCACAGGGCAAGCAGCGCGCGCATCAGGCCAGTGCTCCCTGCAACAGCCGCTGGTAGCGACCTGCCGCGACGAGCAGCAGGTCGCAGAACTCCCGCACGGCACCCTGCCCGCCGGCACGCTGGCAGATGTAGTCGACGCGCGCCAGCACTTCTGCGTGGGCCTGCGGCGGCGCGGCACTGAACGCGCACCGGGTGACCAGCGGCAGATCCGGCCAGTCATCACCGATGACGGCGCAGTCCGGCCAGTCCAGCGCCAGTTCTGCAATCACCGTGCGCGCGACCTGGGCCTTGTCGGTGACGCCAAAACAGGCATGCCGCACATCCAGCGCCTGCAAACGGGCGCGCAGGGCCGCGGAGTCGCGCCCGGCAATCACGACGACATGGATCCCCGCTTCCTGGAGCAAGCGCAGGCCGTGCCCGTCGAGCACATGAAAGCGCTTGATCGACTCGCCCTGTTCCGAGAAATAGAGACCCCCGTCGGTCAGGACACCGTCCACGTCCAGGAACACCGCCCGCACCCCCTGCGCCTTGAGCAGGAGTTCCGCGGGGAAATGCAGTGCGGCCGGTGCCATCAGAGGACCATTGTGCGCATCGCGCCATCACTGTCGGGGCCACCGACGATGGTGCATGTCATGGCGAGGTCTGCCGCACCCGGTGCAGCGCCCGGAAGCCATCGAGAGTGCGCTGCAGCGGGGCGGGAGGAAGCATGCGGACGATTCTATAAGCGGCCCTGTCGGGCGCTCTTGCTAGGATGTCGGCATGTCGGCACTCGAACTCACCCTGGTGTATCTGCTGGCGGCGGTCACCGGTGTCGTGGTCTGCCGCTCGCTGAAGCTGCCTCCGATGCTCGGCTATCTGGCCGTCGGGGTGGTGATCGGCCCGCATGCGCTGGCGCTGGCGCAGAACTCTGAGGGCGTACGACACCTGGGGGAATTCGGGGTCGTCTTCCTGATGTTCGTGATCGGGCTGGAGTTCAACCTGAGCAAGCTGCGGGCGATGCGCAGTCATGTGTTCGGGCTCGGTCTGCTGCAGGTGGCCATCACGATGCTGGCGGCTACGCTCGTCACGGTGCTGGTCGCGTTGTTTGCGCCCGCGTCCTGGGCGCTGGGCTGGCAGACGGCCCTGGCGCTGTCCAGCGCGCTGGCCATGAGCAGCACCGCGATCGTCGTGAAGCTGATGGTGGAGCGGCTGGAACTGGAGTCCGAGCACGGCAAGCGGGTCATGGGGGTGCTGCTGTTCCAGGATCTGGCCGTGGTGCCGCTGCTGGTGCTGATCCCGGCCCTCGGCGCATCGGGCGAAGCACTGTTCGGCGCGCTCGCGCTCGCCGCGCTGAAGGCGACCGTACTGATCACCGTGCTGCTGGTCGGTGGGCAGCACGTGATGCGCTGGTGGCTGACGATCGTGGCACGGCGCAAGAGCGAAGAGCTGTTCGTGCTGAACCTGCTGCTGATCACATTGAGCCTGGCCTGGCTGACCGAACTCGCCGGGCTCAGTCTGGCCCTGGGCGCCTTCATTGCCGGCATGCTGATCTCCGAGACCGAATACAAGCACCAGGTGGAGACCGACATCCGGCCCTTCCATGATGTGCTGCTCGGCCTGTTCTTCATCAGCATCGGCATGCTGCTGGACTGGCGGCTGGTGCTCGAGCGCTGGCCGCTGGTGGTGCTGTTGATGACACTGCCGGTGCTGTTCAAGCTGGTGCTGGTGGCACTGCTGACCCGCGGGCTTGGCAGCACCTGGGGCGTCGCGATCCGTACCGGCTTGTACCTAGCGCAGGCTGGCGAGTTCGGCTTCGTGCTGCTGACACTGGCCCAGAAGAACGCGCTGGTGCCGCCGGCGCTGCTCAACCCCATCCTGGCCAGCATGGTGCTGTCGATGCTGGCCACGCCCTTCATCATCCAGTACAGCAACCGCATCGTCATGAAGCTGGTCGCCGGCGAGTGGCTGCAGCAATCGCTGCAGATGACGACGATCGCCCGCAAGTCGATCAGCGCCAACAAGCACGTGATCATCTGCGGCTACGGCCGCAGCGGCCAGAACCTGGCGCGCATGCTCGAGGGCGAGGGCATCCCGTACATGGCGCTCGATCTGGACCCGGACCGGGTCCGGCAGGCCGCCGCGGCCGGGCATTCGGTGGTGTTCGGCGATGCCGCGCGGCTGCAGGCGCTGATGGCGGCCGGCCTGGCCCGCGCGAGTGCGGTGGTGGTGACCTATGTCGAACTGCAAAGCGCGCTCAAGGTGCTGGACCACACCCGCAACCACGCGCCCCAGGTGCCGGTGATCGTGCGCACGCGCGACGACCATGATCTCGAGAAGCTCCAGGCTGCCGGCGCGGCCGAGGTCGTGCCGGAGGCCATCGAGGGCTCGCTGATGCTGGCCAGCCACGCGCTGGCGCTGGTGGGCGTGCCGATGCGCCGCGTGATCCGCATCGTGCAGGACCAGCGTGATGCACGCTACAACCTGCTGCGGGGCTACTTCCACGGTGCCGACGACGACACCGTCGACGAGATGCACCATGTGCGCCTGTCCACGTTCCAGCTGCCGCTGGGCGCGCGGTCCGTGGGCCGGCGCCTGGACGACCTGGCGCTGCACGCGATGGGCGTGCGGGTCGTGAGCCTGCGCCGCGGCGACGGCAAGCCGGTGCAGCCGGACGAGCAGACCATCCTGGAGAAGGGCGACACCATGGTGCTGTCCGGCATCCCGGAGAACCTGGCGATCGCCGAGCAGAAGCTGATCCGGGCACAATGATCGCCCGGCCCGGCCCGAACCTGGACATCCGATGCAGAACCTGAGTGTCAACCAGTACCTTCGCAACCATATCCGCACCGTGCCAGACTGGCCGGCGCCGGGCGTGCAGTTCCGCGACATCACGCCGCTGCTGCAGGACGCCAAGGTGTTCCGCGTGCTGATCGACGCCTTCGTGCACCGCTACATGGACGCCGACAAGCGTCCGGACGTCGTGGCCGGGCTGGATGCCCGCGGGTTCATCCTCGGCGCTGTGGTGGCCTACGAGCTCAACGTCGGTTTCGTGCCGATCCGCAAGAAGGGCAAGCTGCCGTTCACGACGGTCGAGGAGACCTACGAGCTGGAGTACGGCAGTGCGACCGTCGAACTGCACACCGACGCCGTGGCCCGCGGCAGCCGCGTGCTGCTGATGGATGACCTGATCGCCACGGGCGGCACGATGATGGCCGGCAAGAAGCTGCTGGAGAAGCTCGGCGCGACCGTCATGGAAGGTGCTGCGATCGTGGACTTGCCGGAGCTCGGCGGGTCCGCGAAGCTGCGCGCCAGCGGGCTGCCGCTGTACACGCTGGTGGATTTCGCCGGGCACTGAAGCACGCCGCCCGGCACGGCCTGCATCAAGTGACGGCGATGCGGCGGCGGTTGCTGACGACCCGTTTGGCCATGATCGCACCCAGGGCCATCGCCAAGGCCAGCGCGACATTCGGGTGGCGGTTGGACAGCTCGGAGAAGCGCATCGGCGTCAGCGCCCAGAGCTTGCAGGCACTGCCGGCCTGCACCGTCGCGCTGCGCGCCATGTAGGAAAAGAAACCGCCCTCGCCGACCACCGAGCCCGCACCGACCGCCGCCAGGCGGATCTTGCCGGTGGCGTCCTCGAAATGCACCGTCAGCATGCCTGATTCGATG
>JAEUOX010000036.1 GCA_016790475.1 Rhodoferax sp.
GAAGATCGCCTGGACGATGTCCTCGTGCAGCAGGAAGGCCGGCGAGTAGGCCTTGATCGATTCGTCGTAGGTGGTCTTGAGGATGGTCAGGGTCGTGCCCCGGCGCACGCACAGGTTCACGGCGACGGTCTGCGCGTCGAACAGGCCCTCGTAGACGACAGCCTCCCCCCGGCCGGCGGCCTGCTGCAGCAGGGCGGTGTAGAAGCGGCCCTGGTCATTGTCCGGCGTGATGGCCGTGCCCTCCTGGGCCTTCCAGCTGCGGCCTTCCAGCGCGCCGTAGCGGGCAATCAGGTCCAGCATGTCGGCGGCGTCCTGCCAGGTGCGCATCGTGACCTGGATGCCTTCCGCCTGCAGCTTGTTGCGCTGCTTGCGCATGTTCTGGCGCAGGTTCTTGCCACGTGCGGCCCAGTAGTCGTCGAAGCTGCCCTGCACGTCGACCCAGGCGGTGTCGATGTAGGCATCGTGCCGGCTGTCGCCGGCGTCTTCCTGCTGGGGAGCGAACAGCGGGTCCACCTGCGTCAGCGAGAGGCTCAGGCTCAGCTTGAGCGGGCCGTCGTGGAGCGCGCTGCGCGCGACTTCTTCCGCCGTCAGGTCGCTGGCCGCGACCCAGGCACCCAGCGGAATCTGCGAGGGCTGGAAGGTTTCCCAGCGCAGCTTCCCGATGTCGTGGGCAATCACCATCGCGCTGACGCTGCCATTCCGGCTGCCGACGAACAGGCGTTCGCGGGATTGCCCAAAAACCGCGAGCGCGAGCACCATCGTGTCGGCGCAGAGGAATGGAAGGTCTCCGCGCTGACTGTTCAGGCGGTCCCAGTGCTGTCGGAGGTCGGCATCGGTCGCCAGCGTCGATGCGGGCAATTCTTGCCAGGTCAGGGCGGTCATGGTGGGTGGCCTTGGTCGGAGGGGGGTGCGGGCGGGTGCGCGAAGCCGGGCTGGAGCATCTCGATCAGGCGCCCGGCCGTGCGGCGGATATCGTCCTCCGAGAGATCCTGATGGCACAGGAACTGGATCAGGTGGCGGCTCCACAGGGGCCCGGTGTCGTCGGGCAGCACGGGCACGCCGGGCCACAGTCGGTCCCAGCGGAAAACAGGGAGCCCTTCCAGACGCATCGCGTGGTAGATCACGTCGGCATTGTCGACCCACAGCGGGAACACATAAGGTGCCACCGGCTCGCCGGGCGCCATGACGATCGGGCGGGTTCCCGGCAGGCCGGCAAAGAGCTCCAGGTAGATGGCGAAATTGCGCTGCCGCCGGGCAATCACCCGCCCGCGCGGCAGGATGCGGCGGATCGCCAGCGACGCGCCCAGCGGGCGACGCGCAATGCGGCCCATGTCCGAGATCGCCATCATGGCGTCGGCAGGGGCCGGCGCAGGGCCTGCGGAGGCCGGTGCCGGCCGGGCCAGTCGCTGCTTCAGCGAGAACCCGAAACGCAACAGGCCATTCAGGCCGGGCAGGCGCCGATGGCGCGCTGCGACCTCCAGGACATCGATGCACCCCTTCACCTCTGCCTTGATCGACTGGGCCGTCAGTTGCAGCCGCTGGATCGGGTGGCTGGCGGACGCGAGGACACCGCATTCCGGGACCGGGAAAAACTTGGAGAGGCTGGCGGTGCTGTAGTCGCCCCAGGCGCCGATCGGTCGATCGCCGGCCTGGCCGAAGTAGCAGTGCGCGCAGTCTTCCACCAGCGCGATGCCGCGCGCATCGCACCAGGCGCGCACA
>JAEUOX010000039.1 GCA_016790475.1 Rhodoferax sp.
CGCCCGCAGGCGGGCGCCGTCCTCGGGCGCCTGTTCCGCCTCGATGTCGCGCAGCATCGGGGTGTCCACCGGGCCCGGGCAGACGGCGTTGACGCGGATCCCCTTGCGGGCAACCTCCAGTGCTACGCTGCGTGTCAGACCCAGGACAGCATGCTTGCTGGCCACGTACGGCGCCAGGTGGCGCGCTCCGATGAACGCCCCCAGCGATGCGGTGTTCACCACGGCACCACTGCGCTGCGCCAGCATGACCGGCAGCACGTGCTTCAGGCCGAGAAATACGCCACGCACGTTGATCGCCATCAGCCGGTCGAAGGCATCGTCCGGATAATCCACGACGGCGGCGACCAGACCCTGCCACGCGGCGTTGTTCATGAACACGTCGATGCGACCCCAGGCGGCCTGCGCGTCAGCCACATAGCGGGCCACGTCCTCGGCGCGGCTGACGTCGGCCTGGGTGAAGCGCGCCTGGCCGCCCTGCTGCTGCACCAGCGCGACGGTTTCCTCACCGCCTTCGCGCGAAAGATCGACCACCTGCACCCGGGCCCCGGCCCGGGCGAGCGCCAGCGACACTGCCCGACCGATGCCGCTGCCGGCACCGGTGACGATCGCGGATCGGCCTGCGAAGTTCATGGGCGGGCGCCTTGCATCAGGCCTGCCGCGCCGCAGGCCGGGCACGCAGATGGAAACCGGTGTAGCCCTCGGCAGCGCACTTCTGGAGGATGCGCCGATAGCCGCGCACGCCGCCAGAATAGGGCATGAACACCCGCGGCTTGCCGGCCACCTCGGCGCCGTTGTAGTAAGAATCAGCCGTCAGGTAGAGCGTCTCCTTGGCGCGCTCATTGACATGGCGCACCCATTCCTGCTCGGCCTGCGGGTCGGCCTCGAACTCGACGATCTGCTCGGCGTCCATCCTGCGGATCAGCGCGGCCAGCCAGTCGATCTGCTCCTCGGTGGAGACCATCACGTTGCTCAGCAGCGAGGGGCTGCCCGGGCCGACTACGATCAGCATGTTCGGGAAGCCCGCCACCGACACACCGAGCTGCGTCACCGGGCCGGCGGCCCACTTCGCCTTCAGCGTCTGGCCGCTGCGGCCGACGATCTCCGGGCGCAGCAGCGAGCCGGTGAAGGCGTCGAATCCTGTCGCGAAGATGATGATGTCGAAGCGGTGTTCCTTGGCCGTGGTGCGGATGCCCTCCGGCGTGAATTCGACGATCGGCGACTCGCGTACGTCGGCGAGCTCGACATTGGGGCGATTGAACGCCTGGAAGTAGCCGCTGTCGACCGAGGGCCGGCGCGCCGCGAACGCGTGGCCCTTCGGCACCAGCTTTTCACGCACCACCGGATCGTCGATCACGGCGGCGATCTTGCGGCGAATGAAGTCCGCCGCGGTGTCATTGGCCGGCTTGGACAGCAGGATGTCGTGGTAGGCCAGTGCGAATCCGAAGCCGTAGCGGTTCCAGGCGGCCTCGTAGACCTTCTCGCGCTCCTCCGGGCTGACGTCCAGCGCCGACTGGCGGTTCGGCATGAAACCCAGCCCGGTCGGCGAGTTCCAGGCCTGCTCCCGGCGGGTCTTGTAGTTCGCCTTGACCTGGCGGTCTTCCTCGTCGGTGACCGGCGCATTCGCCGCCGGGATGCTGTAGTTGGCCGTGCGCTGGAACACCGTGAGGTGCTGCGCCTCGCGGGCGATCACCGGCGTCATCTGCATGCCGGACGAACCGGTACCGATGATCGCCACGCGCTTGCCGGTGAACTCCACCTTGTGCTTGGGCCAGACGCCGCTGTGGATGATCTCGCCCTGGAACTGGTCCTGGCCTGGATAGGACGGGCGCTTGGTCGTCGACAGCTGACCGACGCACATGACCAGGAATTGCGCAGACCAGGTGCGACCGTCCTCGGCATGGATGGCCCAGCGTGCCGATGCCTCGTCATACACGGCGCTGGCCATGCGGGTGTTCAGGCTGATGTCACGGCGCAGGTCGAAGCGATCGGCCACATGGTTGATGTAGCGCAGGATTTCCGGTTGCGTGGCGTAGCGCTCGCTCCACCGCCACTCCTGCTCCAGTTCGCTGGAGAAGCTGTAGGAGTAGTCATAGCTCTCGACGTCGCAGCGGGCGCCCGGGTAGGCGTTGTGGTACCAGACGCCACCCACGCCGTCACTGGCCTCCAGAACCCGCACCCGCTTGCCCATGCCACGCAATGTGTGCAGCGCGCGCAATCCAGCGAATCCCGCTCCGATGATGACTGCGTCCAAGGGCTCCATGGGTGTCTCCAGAAAGTGCGTTGGCGCCGGCGGATGCGCCCGATGCGCGCAGTGATGAAGTCCGCCTACCAACTGATCCGATTTCGTGCTTGAAAGTATTTTACACTACTCTTAAGTATTTTGCAATGGACGTTAAAGATTTTTTTTGACAATCTTCTTCCGTTTTCTGAACACTTTACCCTTATATATCATGAATTATTCAAAGGTACGCATTGGTACTGTTCAGTAGTATCATTCTCCAACGTCTGAGACAAACTTCTTTCCAGAAGGATCCGCATGACCCTCTGTGCCAACCCGCCCCCGTCGGCCGCCGGCCGGACCACCCCCGCCCCGTTCGGGAGCATCGCCGAGCGCCAGCAGGCGCTGAGCGAGCGCTTCCCCCGCTGGCAGCCGCGCACGCTGGACCAGACACTCGACACCATCGCCAGCGCGTTTCCGCGGCGCCCGTACGTGGTCACCGACAAAGTCGCCTGGACCTACCAGGCGGTGCAGCAGGGTTCCGAACGCGTTGCCGCCGCGCTGGTGGCCGCGGGCGTTCGCCCCGGGGACCATGTCGCTCTGCTGATGGCCAACTACCCGGAGTTCGTCACCGTCAAGTTCGGCATCGCCCGGGCCGGCGCCGTCGCGGTGCCCGTCAACTTTCTGAACCGGCGGGACGAACTCGGCTATGTGCTGGCCCAGTCCGATGCGGTGCTGCTGATCACGATGGACCAGTTCCGCAATCTGGACTACCTGCAGTTCCTGGATGAGCTGGCACCGGGCTGGGAGCAGGCGGGTGGCGGCGCGCGCTTCCCGCGGCTGCGCCAGGTGGTCGTGTTCCCGGCCTCCGGGACGCCGGTGCGCGCCGGAGCGACGCCGCTGGCGCGGTTCATCGACGGCGCACCGCCCTGGCAGCCGATCGCGCACCCCGGCCCGGACGCCAACAGCGACATCATCTACACCTCCGGCACGACTGGCTCGCCGAAGGGCGTGATGCTGACGCACGACCAGTTGCTGCGCGCGGCCTTCGGCAGCACCTATGGCCGGGCCTTCGAAGACGGACGGCGCATCCTGTTCTCGCTGCCGATGTACCACGTGTACGGCTATGTCGAGGGCCTGCTGGCGGCGCTGTTCGTCGCCGGCTCGATCGTGCCGCAGTTGCGCTTCGACGCGGCCGACACGCTGCGCGCCATCGGGCAGCACGCCTGCACCGACGTGCTGCTGATCCCGACGATGACGCTGGCGCTGCTCGACGAGCTGGATCGCGCGCCCTACGACCTCTCCACCTTGCACGCGATGATCTCTTCCGGCGGCCGTTCGCCGGCCGGCATCTGGGAGCAGATCTTCACGCGGATGCGCCCCCGCGAGCTGACCTCCGGCTACGGCATGACCGAGGTCACCGCGTCCACCACCGTGACCCGCCCGGACGACCCGGTCGAGCGGCTGCGCACCACCAACGGCCGCCTGCGCGATGTCGGTCCGGCCGGCGACCCGTCAAACGGTGGCCTGCTGGTGCGCTACCGGGTCGTCGACCCCGACACCGGCCGGGAGGTCGCACCCGGAGAGATTGGCGAACTGATGGCCCGCGGCCTGGGCGTCACGCGCGGCTACTACAACAAGCCGGAGGCCACCGCCGCAGCCTTCGATGCCGAGGGATGGCTGTACACCGGCGATCTGGGTCGCATCGATGCCGACGGCTATCTCACGCTGGCGGGCCGTCGCAAGGAGTCGTACCGCTGCGGCGGCGAGCAGGTGCTGCCCTCGGAGATCGAAGACCTGCTCGTGACCCATCCGGCCGTCCTGCAGGCGCATGTCGTGCCGGTACCCGATGAGCGCATGGGGGAGGTGGGTGTCGCCTATGTCGTGCTGCGCGATCAGCCGGCCACCACGGCAGCCGAACTGATCGCGTTCTGCGCCGGACAGCTGGCGCGCTTCAAGGTACCCCGGCATGTGATGCCCATCCGCGCCGACGACATCCCCGCCACCCCCTCCGGGCGCGCACGCAAGTTCCTGCTCGTCGAGATGGCGATGCAGGCACTCGGTCGGCAGCGGGCGCCAGGCACATGACCGGCCGACGCTGCGCGGGGGACCTCGGCGCTGAACCCTTCAATCCATCATCTTGACAGGAACACCATGAACACCTCATCCCCCGCGGACCTCGCGGCCGATCCCTACCGCATCACGCCTGACACGCCTGTGGGCCATCGGCTGACCGGTGTCCGCAAGAAGGCCGCCATCCAGCTCATGGGCTCGCGCCTGTGGGGCCGATTCAACCCCAACCACTGGGATCCGGTCTATGCGGCGCAGACCGGTCTGAAGGCGCCGATCCAGACCGGCGAGATGTCCTCCGCCTACATCGCGGAGATGTGCGTCAACCACTTTGGTGCCGACTTCTTCCGCAATGCCCGGGTGGTATGCAAATATGTCGCATCCACGCTGGCCAACGAGGTCATCACCACCCATGGCGTGGTCCGCGAGAAGACGCCCAAGGGGCACGGCTACCGATTCACGGTCGACATCTGGGCCGACAACGAGGCGGGCGAGAAGAAGACCGTCGGCTGGATCGAGGTCGATGTCGGCGTCTGAAATGCCGAACCCCACCCCCATCCACCGCATGAAGGAAGACCCGATGAACACCCCCCTGCCCGCGACCGACAGCCTGCGTCCGATGACGGAGATCCAGATCCGCCAGACACGCGACTACATCGACAGCCTTGCCTCGGTGTCCGAACCCTATTGGGACATGGTCGCCATCGGCGACGAGCTGTCGCGTGAGCTGCACATCACGCCCGAACTGGTGATCCTCTACGCCGACGCCGTGGAGGACTTCAACCCCTGGTACGAGGGATGGCGCATGAACACCTGGCACATCCCGGGCGAATCGCCGTTCGGCGGCGCGGTCGTGCCGCCGCTGCTGGTGTCGCATTTCGTGCTCTCGGTGCAGTTCGACCACACCAGGCCCTTCGCCGTCGGTTCGATCCACACCTACCATGATTCGGAAATCCTTGCGCCGATCCCGGTGGGCGCCACCGTACGCATCACCACGCGCGCCATCGACAAGTTCATCAAGCGCGAGCGCCGCTACGTGCGCCATCAGGTTCGTGTCGAGGACGTGGCCAGCGGAACCCTGTATTTCCGCGAGACCCGCGACATCCTCTCGCTCTGAAGGGTCGGGACTGGGTGCCTACGGCGCGTCGGTGGTGCTCAAGGCCTGAACGCGCCGTGCCGTGCGACTGGCTCAGCCCCGCACGAGCGCCAGCATATGGTCCAGCATGCCGGCCACCTCCTGGAAATGGTCCAGGCCGAACATCGCCTGCGAGCTGGCGTCGTCGCGCCCGACGCGGACCGTGAGCCAGCTCGCCGGGGCGCTGACGAACACCGGCTCGTCATTCAGGTCGTCGCCGACAAACACCGCCGCCGCGGCCCCGGCCTGCTGCACCAGCGCCAGCACGGCCTGGGCCTTGTCCGGCGCCCGGGCAGCCGCCAGGTTGACCACCATCTTGCCGCCGAAAACCCGCACGTCGGAGGGCAGGCCCTGCATCAGCGCGGTGATCTGCCGGTAGGCCGCCTCGCGGTCCGGCGCCAGCCGGTAATGCAGCGCGATCGAATGCTGCTTGTCCTCGACGCTGACGCCGGCCAGCACCAGCGCCCGGGCATGGGTGCGCAGTCGCTCGCGCACCGGCTCCAGCGCTTCCGACGCCCCCGGATCCCGCACCGCGAACGGGTGCTCCGCACCGTGGTTGCCGACGATGTAGCGCGGTGCGAAATCCAGGCGCGACTCGATGTCCGCCACCGAGCGGCCAGAGACGATGGCCACCGGCAGCGCCTGCGCCAGCGCGCGCAGCCGGCGCGCCACCGGCAGCGGCATGCGTGCGTCCGCATGGCGCGCCACGATCGGCGCCAGCGTGCCATCGAAATCGAAGGCCAGCAGCGGGCGGCGTGCCAGCGTGTCGCGCAGCGCGGCCAGACCCGGGGCGGAGAACAGGTGCTGCATGTCAGCCCGCTCCATGGCGTTGCACCCGCTCGCCGATGCGCTGGCGCAGCCGCGCGCGCCCGGCGTCGGCCAGCATCTGCCCAGCCCAGCGGAACACGTTGAACTCGCGCACGCCCATGCGCAGGCTGGCCATGCGTTCGCGCTGCTCGGCCACCGGCATGCTCGCGGCGCGGTGCAGCGCGTCGGCCGTCTCCTCGACGTGGTAGGGGTTCACGATCAGTGCCTCGGTCATCTCGCGGGCCGCGCCGGCGAAGCGGCTCAGGATCAGCACACCGCGCTCGTCATCCCGCGCGGCGACGAACTCCTTGCACACCAGGTTCATGCCGTCGTGCAGGCTGGTCACCACGCACAGGTCCGCCGCGCGGAACAGCTCGTTCACCGCGTCCGGTTCATGGTGCCGCGCCAGCAGCAGGACCGGCAGGTAGCCCGGGCGGCCGAAGCGGCTGTTGATGCGCTGCGTGACCCGCTCAATGCGCTCGTGGAAGCTGCGGTACTCCTCCAGCGCGCTGCGGGTCGGCGCGGCGACCTGGATCAGCACGAAGCGGCCGACCCACTCCGGGCGCTTCTCCAGCAGCCGCTCCACCGCGTGCAGCCGCTCCAGGATGCCCTTGGTGTAATCGAAGCGGTCCACGCCGACCGCCAGGCAGACATCCGATGCGAGCCCGAAACGGTGCAGCACCGTTTCGCGGCAGGCCGCCACCGAGGGCCAGGCGCCCA
>JAEUOX010000109.1 GCA_016790475.1 Rhodoferax sp.
GTGCGCAGCGACCCGCCGGTGCAGGGCGAGCACACCGACGCACTGCTGACCGCGCTCGGGCTGTCGCCGGCCGACATTGCGGCGCTGCGCGCGGCGCAGGCGGTTGCATGAAGCCGCCGGCGCCGTGACCCGCCCCGGGTAATGCCTGAGGGCCGCGCACGCCGGCCCGCCTATAGTTCCACCGTTCCACCCTATCCAGAGAGAGAGACACACACCATGATCACCCAGCCCACCCGCCGCCAGACCCTGGCCTGCCTCGCCGCCACCGCCGCCCTGCCCTGGGTCCACCCGGCCCGGGCCCAGTCGGACCGCACCGTCAAGTTCATCCTGCCAAACGCCACCGGCTCCGGCGTCGATGCGATCACGCGGGCGGCGGCGCCGGCGCTGGCCAAGTCGCTGGGCCATGCGGTGGTCGTCGACAACCAGGCCGGCGCCAGCGGCGTGATCGGGCTGCAGGCGCTGACGAAGAACCCGCCGGACGGCTTCACGCTGTCGGTCGTGTCGAACAATGTCGTGATCTTCCCCAGCGTGATGAAGAGCCTGCCGTTCAACATGCCGGGCGACTTCACGCCGATCGCGGTGATCGGCAGCACGCCGATGGTGCTGGTCGTCAACCCGCAGAAGGTGCCGGCCACGAACAGCCGGGATTTCATCGCCGCGCTCAAGGCCCGCCCGGACAGCCTGAACTTCGGCTCCGGCGGCACCGGCACGATCCTGCACCTGGCGGCCGAGATGTTCCTGGACGTGGCCAAGGTGTCGGCCAAGCACATCCCCTACAAGGGCGTCGGCCCGATGGTGACCGACCTGCTGGGCGGGCAGATCGACTTCGGCGTCGTTGCGCTGCCCAGCGTGCAGCAGCACATCAAGACCGGTGCGCTGCGCGCGATCGGCATGTGCGGCGACAAGCGCATCGCGGCGGTGCCGGACATCCCGACCTTTGTCGAGCAGGGCCTGACCGACTATGTCATGGAGGCCTGGTTCGCGGTGATCGGCCCCAAGGGTATGGCGCCTGCCGACGTGAAGCGCATCCATGACAGCGTGGTCGCGGCGTTCAACGACGCGACGGTCAAGGACACGATGGCCAAGCAGGGCAACACGATCGCGATCAGCAGCCCGGAGCAGGCGCAGCGCGTGTTCCAGAGCGAGCTGGCGCGTTACGCCGCGCTCGTCAAGAAGGTCGGTATCGAGCCGCAGTAGGCGTCTGCCCGGCCGTCAGCGCGATCCGGCCTCGCGCTGCAGCCAGGCCCGCAGGGCCGCCCCGTCCGGGCCTGCCCCGGCGCCGGGGTCCAGCGGCCGCGCCCGGCGGTCGAACCAGATCCATGGGCCCGCCGGCTGCGGCGGCCGCGTCGCGGCCAGCCACAGTGCGGTATCGATGCCGGCCGCCGTGTCCCGCAGCCAGAGGCGCCGGGCGGCATGGAAGCCCGGCAGCGCGGTGCGCAGCAGCGCCGTGTCCACCCAGCCGGGGTGCAGCGCATAGGCGTCGCCCCCCTGCCCCTGCAGGCGTTGCCGCCAGTGGCCGGCCAGTGCGATCTGCGCACGCTTGTGCTGCCCGTAGGCCTGCAGGCCGCGGTAGCGCGCCGGATCGCGGATGTGCAGCCGGGCCAGGTCCAGCGGCTGGCGGGTACCGCCCTCGGAGGCCATGCACAGCACCAGCGGCCGATGTGCGGTCAGGGCGCCCGCCTGCGCCAGGCCTTCGGTCAGCAGCCAGGGCGCCAGCAGGTTGGTGGCAAAGCTGGCCTCGCGCCCTTCCGCGGTCAGCGTCAACCGGTGCTGCAGTTGCCCGGCGTTGTGGACCAACACGTCGACCGGCGCCGGGCCACCGGCCAGGCGGCGCACCAGGCCCTCGACCGCCGACTGCAGCGCACAGTCGCAGACCTCGGCCTGCAACTGCGGCGTACCCTGGGCCCGGGCCGCGTCCTGCAGTTGCTGCAGCGACGCCAGGTTGCGCCCCACCGCACTGACACGGGCACCGGCCCGCAGCGCCTGCAGCGTCAGCGCCTGCCCCAGGCCCCGGGCAGCACCGGTCACGACCCAGTGCTGCCCGGAGAAGTCGAGCGCCAGCGGGCGCCAGAAGAGCCGCCGCGCGCGGTAACCCAGCCAGGAGTACGACAGCAGCGGGCCGGCCTGCCGCAGCACCTGACCGGGCCGCATCAGCCGGCGTCCGCGACGCGGGCGACGTCCGCGTCCAGGTAGGCAACCAGTGTCTGTGGCGTGTCCTTGCTGGTGCGGGTGTGCGGGTAGACATGGGCCGCCCGCTGCTTGCGGTCGAACCAGACGCTTTCCTCCTCGCGCTGCGGCGGGCGCACCGCGGCCAGCCACAGCGCGGTGTCGGTGCCGGAGCGTGCATCGCGCAGGACCGACTTCAGCACCTCGCGGAAGCGCGGCAGCGAGGTCTTGACGCCATCGGTGTCCGCCCAGCCCGGGTGCATCACATAGAACGTGAAGCCCTTCGGGCCGTAGGTGTCGCGCCAGTGCTGGTTCAGCACCATCTGCGCGCGCTTGTGCCAGCCGTAGGCCAGCGTGCCGTTGAACTTCTTCGGATCCAGCGTGTTCAGCGCGCGCGTGCTCAGTGCGACGTTGTAGCCGCCACCGGAGGTCATGTTGATGACCAGCGGACGCTCCTTGCGGAACGCGCCGGCCCGGATCAGGCCCTCGGTCAGCACATAGTGGCTCAGCAGGTTCGTCGTGTAGCTGTGCTCGCGGCCCTCGGCGGTGATCACATGCGCGTGGTTCAGCAGGCCGACGTTGTTGACCAGCACGTCGATCGGGCGCCCGCGCGCGGCCAGGTCCCGCACCAGGCGCTGCGTATCGGTCTGCAGCGAGAAGTCGCACAGCGCGGTGTCGATCCGCTGGTGGCCCTGGGCCCGGCCGTCGGCCACCACCTGGTCGAGCTTGGCCTGGCTGCGCGCGACGGCCGTGACGGTGGCGCCCAGCCGGGCCGCCTCCAGCGCGATGAAGCGGCCCAGGCCGCCGGATGCGCCGGTGACCACCCAGTGCTGGCCGCTGAAGTCGGCCTTCGGGTTGCGCCACAGCAGGCTGCGCGCGCGGTAGCCGATCTGCGTGTAGCTGGGCGTGAAGCGGCCGTAGAAGACCATGATCTTGCGCAGTTGCTGGAGGTTCATGTGAAGCTGCTTTCAGAGCGTTGAAAAAGGAGAGGCGGAACTGTCATGTTGGCGCCACCCGGGCGCGGGGGCGGTCCCCCATAATTTGCCGCAGACCAGGGCGCGGAATCCGGCACACGGCCCGGAGCGCGACGGTCCCAGGAGACTGCCATGTTCGTCGAAGGTGATTTCAATCCCCCCTGGTTCAACCCGGCGATGCCGCCGCGCGAGCGCTGCGTGGTCGCGCCGCTGCTGGACCACTGGGCCCGGACCACGCCGGACAGCGTGTTCGCGGTGTTCGAGGACGGCGAGCAGTGGACCTGGCGCGAGACGCACACCCGTGTGCGCGCCACCGCGCAGGCGCTGCAGGCCCTGGGCGTGCGGCAGGGCGACTCCGTCGGTGTCTGGCTGCCCAACGGCAAGACGATGTTCCTGGCCTGGTTCGCGGCCAACTACCTCGGCGCGCTGTACTGCCCGTTCAACACCTCGTTCCGCGGCAACCTGCTGGCCCATGTCGTGCGAAATGCCGGCCCGAAGGTGCTGCTGTGCCATGCGCGGCTGATGGAGCGGCTGCAGGACATCGACCTGGCCCAGGTCGAGACGCTGGTCTGCATCGGTGCCTACGACGGGCCGCCACCAGGCGGGCGCCGCGTGCTCGGCGCCTCCGCGCTGGACGGCGATGCCGCGGCGCTGGGCGCCGTGCCGCAGGTGCAGCCCTGGGACTCCTACGGCATCATCTACACGTCCGGCACGACCGGCCCGTCCAAGGGCGTGTTGTGCTCCTACCTGCAGCTGTATGCCTCCGGCGTGTTGTCCTACGGCTACATGGGCCCGGAGGACCGCATCCTGGTGAACCTGCCGATGTTCCATGTCGGTGGCACGAACTCGATCTTCACGGCGCTGGTGCGCGGTGCGTCCTTCTACCTGGTGGACAGCTTCGACAGCCGCACCTTCTGGGAGCAGATCCGCAAGTACCGCTGCACGACCACCTCCGGGCTGATCGGCGCGATGACGGAGTTCCTGTCCAAGGCACCGCCGGCCGAGGGCGAGCGCGACAACCCGCTGAAGATCGTCACGCTGGGCCCGGTCACACCGCAGACTGTGGTGCTGGCGGAGCGCTACGGCTTCAGCTACATGACCGGCTTCAACATGACCGAGGTCTCGGTGCCGCTGGTGGCCGAGCTCAACACCCGGGCCTTCGGCAGCTGCGGCAAGCCGCGCGCCGGCATCGAATGCCGGCTGGTCGACGAGAACGACATCGAGGTGCCGGTGGGGCAGACCGGCGAGCTGATCCTGCGCTCCGCCCTGCCCTGGTCGATGACGACCGGCTACAACGGCATGCCGGAGGCGACGGCCAAGGCCTGGCGCAACGGCTGGTTCCATACCGGTGATGTGTTCCGGCGCGATGCGGACAACAACTTCTACTACGTCGACCGCGCGAAGGACGCGATCCGGCGCCGCGGCGAGAACATCTCGTCGCTGGAGGTGGAGCGCGAGGTGCTGGCCCATCCGGCGGTGCAGGAGGTCGGTGCGATTCCGGCCGCCAACCCGGGTGGCGAGGACGACGTGATGGTGGTCGTGGCGCCGAAGCCCGGCACCGTGATCGATCCGGCCGAGCTGCTGCGCTTCCTGATTCCGCGCATGGCCCACTTCATGGTGCCGCGTTATGTGCGCATCGTGCCGGCGCTGCCCAAGACGCCTACGAACAAGATCCAGAAGGCCGAGCTGCGCCGCGAGGGCGTGACGCCCGACACCTGGGACCGCGACGCCGCCGGCATCCTGGTCAAGCGCGAGAAGCTGCGCGACTGACATGCCGGAGGGCCGCGGCTCAGGCCGCGAGCTGCTTCTCGAGGGATTTCAAATCGAAGTAGTCGCGCCAGCCGATGATCTTGTCGCCGCGGAATTCCATGACGCCGGCGTACGGTATGGTGACGCTGCGCCCGTTCTTGCGGTAGGTCTCGGTGCCCTCGACGAACAGGAAGTCGCCGCTCTCGACCATCAGGCTCGGGGTGTAGCGGGCGTCCTCCATGCCGGCGCCGAACTTCTGCATGAAGGCCTGCATCGTCGCCCGCCCCAGCATCGGGCGCATCGCGCGGTTCGGGTAGGCGACGATGTCGTCGGCATAACAGGCGGTGGCGGCCTCGAAGTCGCCCCGGCAGAACGCGGCCAGCGACTCCTGGTAGATCTCGCTTTTGCTGGGCATGGCGGGGTCCGCGCTCAGCCGGCCAGCTGCTTCTCGAGCGACTTCAGGTCGAAGTAGTCGCGCCAGGCAATGATTTTGTCGCCCTCGAACTCGACGACGCCGGCATAGGGCACGCTGATCTGGCGGCCGTTCTTGGTGTAGTTCTCGGTGCCCTCGACAAACAGCATGTTGTCCTTCTCGATCATCAGCGTCTGCTCGTAGTGCGGGTTGCTCATGCCGGCACCGAA
>JAEUOX010000132.1 GCA_016790475.1 Rhodoferax sp.
GAGGATGCGGCCGAGCCGGTGACGGTGGACCTGAACGTGGCAGGCACCCAGTTCGTCAGCGCCGGCCAGTGGCTGGACATCCTGATCAGCATCGAGAACCTGCTGGGCAGTGCCTTCAATGACACCCTCACGGGCAACGGACAGGCGAACCGGCTCTCGGGCGGCGGCGGCAATGACAGCCTGACAGGGGGTGGCGGTGTCGACACGCTGGACGGCGGCAACGGCTTCGATGTGGCGAATTACAGCCTGGCCGCCACCGGCGTCGTGGCCGAACTGTGGCGCAGCTTTGCCCTGAACGACGGTGACGGCGCCCAGGACAGCCTGCTGAATCTGGAGGGCCTGACCGGCTCCAGCCACAACGACCTGCTGGCCGGCAGCGATGGCAACGAGCTGTTCAACGGCGGTGCCGGCAACGATGGCTTGTACGCCGCCGGCGGGCTGGATACGCTGATCGGTGGCGCCGGCAACGACACGCTGGACGGCGGGGCCGGCATCGACATCGCGCACTACGGTGCGGCCACCGGCCCGGTGACCGCCGAGCTGTGGCGCTCCTACGCGCTCAACGACGGCCAGGGCGGCCAGGACGCGCTGTGGAACATCGAGGGCCTGACCGGCTCGGCCTTCAATGACCTGCTGGCCGGCGGCGCGGCCAACGACATCCTGATCGGCAGCGGCGGCAACGACGGCCTGTACGCTGCGGCAGGCAACGACACGCTGGTGGGCGGCACCGGCAACGACACGATGGATGGCGGCCCGGGCATCGACATCGCGGACTACGGCGGCGCCAGCGGACCAGTCACCGCCGAGCTGTGGCGCTCCTATGCGCTCAACGACGGCCAGGGCGGGCAGGATGCGCTGTGGAACATCGAGGGCGTGCTGGGCTCGCCCTTCAGCGACCTGCTGGCCGGCGGAGCGAACAACGAGGTGTTGGTGGGGGGCGCCGGCAATGACGGCCTGTACGGTGCCGGTGGCATCGACACGCTGATGGGCGGTGCGGGCAACGACACGATGGATGGCGGGCCGGGCATCGATGCGGTGGAGTACGGCGCGGCCACCGGGCCGGTCACGGCGGAACTGTGGCGCTCCTTCGCGACGAACGACGGCCAGGGCGGGCAGGATGCGCTGTGGAATGTCGAGTTCCTGCTGGGCTCGGGTTTCAACGACCTGTTGGCCGGCACCACGGGGGACAACTACCTGGACGGGCGCGGCGGAGCGGATCAGTTGTTCGCAGCGGCGGGCAACGACACGCTGGTCGGTGGGCCGGGCAACGACACGCTCAACGGCGGTGCGGGGCTGGATGTGTTCCTGTTCAATGCCGCGCTGGGGGCGGGGAACATCGACATCGTGCAGGACTTTGCGGTGGTGGATGACACGGTCTGGCTGGAGAACGCGGTTTTCACGGCGCTGGTGGCGAACGGGCCGCTGGGGGCGGGGCAACTGCGGGCTGGCGCTGGGGTGAGCACGGCGGCCGATGGCGACGACTTCATCCTGTACAACAGCAGCACCGGGGCGCTCTACTACGACGCGGATGGCAGCGGAGTCGGCGCCGCACCCGTGCAGTTTGCGCTGCTGGGCGCCGGGCTGGGGTTGACGGTGGCGGATCTGGTGGCGGTTTGACTGGGCGGGCAGCAAGCCGCGACCCGGTCGTTGTGGTGGATGCTTGGCGGCAGATCCGGGTTGGACGCACGCTTGGCGCCTTCGCCAGCCCCGTAGAATCCGCGCAGCCTCGCGCCGCTCGCTACCTGCACTCACCGTCCTCCTGATGTCCCGCCCCACCCGCCCCGCGCAAGACGAACTGCAGCAGGCCCTGCGCACGCTGCGCAATGCCTTGATCACCGTGGCGGTGTTCACCGGGTTCCTCAACATCCTGATGCTGTCGCCGGCGCTGTACATGCTGCAGGTCTATGACCGCGTGCTCGGCAGCCGCAACGAGACCACGCTGTGGGTGCTGACGCTGCTGGTGCTGGGGGTGTATGTGTTCATGGGCGTGCTGGAGACGATCCGCACCTGGGTGCTGGTGCGTGTCGGGGCCCGCTTCGACGCGGCGCTCAACACCCGCGTGTTCAATGCCTCGTTCGAGCGCAGCCTGCGGCTGGCCGGCAGCAATGCCGCGCAGCCGATGCACGACCTCAACACCGTGCGCCAGACGCTGACCGGCACCGCGCTGCTGGCCCTGTTCGATGCCCCCTGGCTGCCGGTCTATCTGGTGGTGATCGCGCTGATGTCGCCCGAGCTGGGTCTGTTTGCGCTGGGTGGTGCGCTGCTGCTGGCCGTGCTGGCCGTGGTCAACGAGCGGGTCTCCAAGCCGCGGCTGGACGAAGCCCAGAGGCTCAACGCGCAGTCCCAGTTGGCGATGAACAACCACCTGCGCAATGCCGAGGTGATCGAGGCCATGGGCATGCTGCCGCAGGTGCGTGGCCGCTGGCATGGCCTGCACCGCCGGCAGCTGCAGCTGCAGGCCGTGGCCAGCGACCAGGCGGCAGTGATGGGCGCACTGACCAAGTTCGTTCGCATCACGATGCAGTCGCTGTCGCTGGGCTTCGGCGCGCTGCTGGTGCTGGAGGGGCGCATGTCGCCCGGCAGCATGATCGCTGCCTCGGTCCTGGTCAGCCGGGCACTGGCGCCGGTGGAGCTGCTGGTGGGCAACTGGAAGCAGGTCATCACCGGCCGGGCCGCCTATGCGCGACTGCGCGAACTGCTGGCCAGCCACCCGGCGCGGCAGTTCGGCATGGCGCTGCCGGCGCCCACCGGGGCGATCCGCCTCGAGGGCGTGTCCACCGCGGCGCCCGGCAGCACCACCGCCATCGTGCGCAACCTGAGTTTCTCGATCGCCGCCGGCGAGTGCATCGCCGTCATCGGCCCCAGTGGTGCCGGCAAGTCCACGCTGGCCCGGCTGCTGGTCGGCGTGTGGCCGGCCATGGCCGGCACGGTGCGGCTGGACGGCGCGGACCTGTACCGCTGGAACAAGGACGAACTCGGCCCGCACATCGGCTACCTGCCGCAGGACATCGAGCT
>JAEUOX010000188.1 GCA_016790475.1 Rhodoferax sp.
TCCTGCAGGCACAGGCCCATCGGCTTGTCGAACAGGCGTTCGTTGACGGCCAGACGGCCGGAGCTCGCCACGCCCACCAGGAACAGGCGGTTCGTCTGGTACGTGCTGAAGGCCAAGCTCAGGCCGTGGCGGGCCAGCCAGCCGGGCAGGCCGGGGGACCCGGTGATGCGAACCGCGGGGGCGCCCGGGGCGGGGGCAGCAGGCATCCGGCCGTCCGGGCGGGTCAGACGACCAGGAAGTCGGCGATGCCCAGGGCCAGACCGGCCCCGAGCAGGGCCACCGGCACCGGCGGCGCGGCGCCCTGTGCATCCGGGTCGTAGGACAACAGGCCGGTGCTGCTGTTGTAGAGCAGGAAATCGTCCGCGTCGGCTGCGGCGCTGACGCCGGCTCCCGCGCGCAGCAACCCGGCTGCGAGCGGGCCGGCCGCGCCGAGCGCGGTGAAGACCAGACCGGAGAGCTGCAACGTGTCGTCGACGACGCTGAAGTCCTGCACGGTGTCGAGGTTGCCGGCCGACGGTGTGGTGTCGAACAGGAAGATGTCCTGGCCGGCACCACCGTTCAGGGTATCGAGACCGAGCCCGCCCGCCAGCGTATCGTTGCCGGCGGCCGCATAGATCTGGTCGTTGCCGGCCAGGCCGGTGAGCTGGTTGTCGCCGGTGGTTCCGGCCAGCAGGTCACCCTGGGCGGAACCGATCAGGTGCTCGATGTTCCACAGCGCGTCCTGCCCGCCTTGGCCGTCGTTCAGTGCGAACGAGCGCCACAGTTCGGCCGTCACCGCGCCGGTGGCGGCGCTGTAGTCGGCCAGGTCGTTGCCGGCGCCGCCGTCCAGCGTGTCGTTGCCGGCGCCACCGACCAGCGTATCCTGGCCGCCGGCAGCGTACAGACCGTCGTTGCCACTCCCCCCGCTGAGCGACTCGTTCGCGGCGCCGCCGGCCAGCAGGTCGTTGAACGCGGAGCCCAGCAGGGCCTCGATGTTCCACAGCGCGTCCTGGCTGCCCTGGCCGTCGTTCAGCGCGTAGGAGCGCCACAGCTCGGCGGTGACCGGTGCGGTGGCCGCACTGTAGTCCGCCAGGTCGAAGCCGGGCCCGCCATCGAGCGTGTCCAGCCCGCCGCCGCCGACCAGCGTGTCGTCGCCGCCAGCCGCGTACAGGCCGTCGTTGCTTCCGCCGCCCGCGAGCGAGTCGTTGCCCGCGCCGCCGGCCAGCAGGTCGGCGAAGTTCGAGCCGATCAGGGCCTCGATGTTCCACAGCGCGTCCTGCCCGCCCTGGCCGTCGTTCAGCGCATAGGAGCGCCAGATCTCCGCCGTGACGCTGCTGCCGGCACCGCTGTAGCTCACGACGTCGAAACCCGGCCCGCCGTCCATCGTGTCGTTGCCTGCGCCACCGATCAGGCGATCATTGCCGCCGGCCGCATAGAGCCCGTCGTTGCCGGCGCCCCCGCTCAGCGTGTCTGCCGAGGCGCCGCCGGCCAGCAGATCGTTGAAGCCGGAGCCGACCAGGATCTCGATGCCGGTGAGCGTGTCCTGCCCGCCCAGGCCATCCTGCAGCGCGGCGCCACGCCAGAGCTCCGCCGTGACCGGCGCCGGTGACAGGCTGTAGTCGGCGATGTCCAGCCCGCCACCGCCGTCGAGCACGTCGTTGCCGCTTCCCCCCTCGAGCACGTCGTTGCCCTCGCCACCCAGCAAGGTGTCGTGGCCGGCCGCGCCCAGCAGGGTGTTGGCGCCGGCATTGCCGGTGAGCCGGTTGGCCAGATCGTTGCCCAGGCCATAGACATTGCCGCTGCCGGTGAGCGTCAGCCGCTCGATGTGGGCGCCGAGCGCGCTGCTGCTGTTCACATACTGCGGGTAGCTGAGCGCGGTGCGGACTTCGTCGATGCCGCCATCCTGCGCCTCGACGACCACGTCGGACAGGCTGTCCACCAGGTAGACATCGTCGCCGGTACCGCCGACCAGCGAATCCGCACCGGCGCCGCCGTCCAGCGTATCGGCGCCCGGGCCGCCTTGCAGCGTGTCCGGTCCGAAGCTGCCGGCCAGCGTGTCGTTGCCGTCCAGGCCGGTGAGCAGGTCCGCGTAGTCGGAGCCGGTGAGCAGGTTCCCCAGGCTGTCGCCGGCCAGCGTGTTGCCGCCCGACAGCAGCTTTTCCACCCGGCCCAGCCCGTCGGTGTAGGTCAGCCGAACGCCGAGGGCGGCTCCGACGTCCTGCGCACCCAGCACGTAGCTGCTGCCTGTGGCGCCGGGAATGAATTCCCCGTTGCGCAGCCACTGGAACGCCGGCGTGGCCAGGTTGCCGGCGCCGTTCGCGTCGGCCAGCGTGCTGGTATCCGCCAGCACGGTCTGGCCCAGCGTGGCGGTGCCGGTGACGCGCAGCACGCCGGTGGGCGCCTGGTTGGCTGTGACGTTGGCACTGGGATTGACGGTCAGTGCGTCGGCGAACTGGGCGTCCTGCAGGTTCTGGTTGCCTGCGGCGTCGAACTGGCGTACGCGGATCGCGCCCGCGGCGTAGCTGCCCGCCGGAACCGTGAAGCTGCTGCCGGTGCCAGCCAGCCACTGCTGCCCGCCGTCCAGGCTGTAGTCGAAACGCCCGCCGACTTCCAGGCCGGCCAGCGAAAACACGCCGGTCGTGGAGAGGCTGCTGCCGACCACCGTCTGCATCGCGCCGGTGATCAGGATGTCGGCCACCGGCACGTCCGCGTAGGCGCCGACCGTCGTGGTCGCGGTGGTGGCGATGTTGTCGATCACCCCCATGCCGGTGACGACGGCGCCGAACACCGCATAGCCCGGGCTGCCGGCACTGGCGTAGTTCAGGAAGGCGTTGTCGACCAGATTGATGAAGAACTGCGCGGTCGCGCTGTCGGCGACGTTCGTGCGGGCCATCGCGATCGTGCCGCGCAGGTTCAGCTGGCCGTTGTTCGATTCCAGCGGAATCGGGTCATAGGTGGGCGTCTTGACGACCATCCCGGTGGTCAGGCCGCCGCCCTGGGCCATGAAGCCGGCGATCACCCGGTGGAACAGGGTGTCGGTGTAGAAGCCGTCGCGGGCATAGGCCAGCATGTTGGCGACGGTCGCGGGCGCGGCGGCCGTGTTGAGTTGCAGCAGCACGTCGCCCCGGCTCGTCTGCAGCAGGATCTCCGGATCGACCAGGGCCTTGAAGCCGGCGCCGGTCACGAGGCGCGGTGTGCTGGGGGGGGCGGTATCGGTGGGCATGGGGTGGCAGGGCAGTCGCGGGGGATGCAGGAACGATACCTGATTCCGGCGGACCGCGGAGCCGGGGCTATAGTGCGGCCATGCCAGCCGATGCCGCCTCAGCGCCTACAGACAGTCCGGTGTTCGAACTGGCCGCGTCGCGCCAATTCCCCCGGTTCCTCGCCGAGCAGCAGCTGAGCCTGGCCTTCACCACCTACCAGGCCGGCAAGCTGTTTCTGCTGGGTCTGCAGCCGGACGGGCGGCTGAGCGTGTTCGAGCGCACGCTGGAGCGCTGCATGGGCCTGATGGCATCGGCGCAGGCGCTGCATGTGGCCACGCTCTACCAGATCTGGCGCTTCGTGAACGTGCTGGAGCCCGGCGTGCTGCACGAGGGGTACGATGCGCTGTATGCGCCGCGGCTGGGCTGGGTCACCGGCGATCTGGACGTGCATGACCTCGACCTGCTGCCGGACGGCCGCCCGGTGTTCGCGAACACGCTGTTCAGCTGTGTGGCGACGGTGTCGGACACGCACAGCTTCGTGCCCCTGTGGAAGCCGCGCTTCATCAGCCGCCTGGCGGCGGAGGACCGCTGCCATCTCAACGGACTGGCGGTGGAGGCTGGTGTGCCGCGGTATGTGACGGTCGTGGGCCGCAGCGACGTGGCTGATGGCTGGCGCGATCACCGCGCTGCCGGAGGCTGTCTGATCGACATCGCCAGCGGGGAAGTCGTGGTGGGCGGCCTGTCCATGCCGCACTCGCCGCGCCTGCACGGCGGCAAATTGTGGCTGCACAACTCCGGCACCGGCGAGTTCGGCTGGGTGGATCGGCAGGCCGGGCGTTTCGTGCCGGTCGCGTTCTGCCCCGGCTATCTGCGCGGCCTGGCCTTTACCGGCCACCATGCGGTGGTGGGGCTGTCGCTGTCGCGCGGCAACCGCACCTTCAGCGGGCTGGCGCTGGATGGCGCACTGCAGCAGCGCGGCGCCGAGGCGCGCTGTGCGCTGCTGGTGATCGACCTGCGCACTGGCGACGCGGTGCACTGGGTGCGCTTCAGCGGCGTGGTGCAGGAGCTTTACGACGTGGCGGTGCTGCCGGGCATCGTGCGGCCGTCGGCGATCGGCTTTCGGGCGGACAGCATCCGGCGCGTGATCACGGTCGGCGGCGAGCCACTGGCCTGAGGCCGGGCCCGGCACCGGTTCGCTACACTCCGGGCCGCGATGACCGTTCCCCCCGCCGCCCTGCACCCCCTCGAATCGGAAGCCATCGACATCCTGCGCGAGGCCGTGGCCGGTGCCCGCAAGCCGGTGATGATGTACTCCATCGGCAAGGACTCCTCGGTGATGCTGCATCTGGCGCGCAAGGCCTTCTACCCGGCGCCGCCGCCGTTCCCGCTGCTGCACATCGACACCACCTGGAAGTTCCGGGAGATGATCGCGCACCGCGACCGCACCGCGGCCGAGGCCGGCATGGAGCTGATCGTGCACACCAATCAGGAGGGGCTGCGCGCCGGGGTGACCCCGTTCACCCACGGATCCGGCTACTACACCGACGTCATGAAGACGCAGGCGCTGCGCCAGGCGCTGGACGCGCACGGCTTCGACGTGGTGCTCGGCGGGGCCCGCCGCGACGAGGAGAAGTCGCGCGCCAAGGAGCGCGTGTTCTCCTTCCGCGCACCCGGCCACCGCTGGGATCCGAAGGCGCAGCGGCCCGAGCTCTGGAGCCTGTACAACACCCATGTGCGGCCCGGCGAGACGATCCGGGTGTTCCCGATCTCGAACTGGACCGAACTGGACGTGTGGCAGTACATTGCCCGGGAGGCGATTCCGATCGTGCCGCTGTACTTTGCCAAGCACCGCCCGGTGGTCGAACGCGCCGGCACGCTGATCCTGCGAGACGACGAGCGGCTGCCATTGGCGCCCGGCGAGCAGCCGCAGATGCGCCAGGTGCGCTTCCGCACGCTGGGCTGCTATCCGCTGAGTGGCGCCATCGAGAGCACGGCGGATTCCCTGCCAGCCATCATTGCCGAGACGCTGCAGGCCCGCGCCTCCGAGCGCCAGGGGCGGCTCATCGACAGTGACCAGCCCGGCTCGATGGAGAAGAAGAAGCAGGAGGGCTACTTCTGATGGACGCGGCATCTCCGCTGCCGACACTGCGCTTCATCACCTGCGGCAGCGTGGACGACGGCAAGTCCACGCTGATCGGCCGGCTGCTGCACGAATCGAAGAATGTCTTCGACGACCAGCTCCAGGCACTGGAAGGCGACTCCCGGCGCCACGGCACGCAGGGCACCCAGCTGGACTTTGCGCTGCTGGTCGACGGCCTGCAGGCCGAGCGCGAGCAGGGCATCACGATCGATGTGGCCTACCGCTTCTTCGCAACGGCCCGCCGGCGCTTCGTCGTGGCGGACACGCCGGGCCATGAGCAGTACACGCGCAACATGGCCACCGGCGCCTCGACGGCGCAGCTGGCGGTGCTGCTGGTGGATGCCCGCCGCGGCCTGCTGACGCAGACCCGGCGGCATTCGCGCATCGTCGCCATGATGGGCATCCGGCAGGTGGTGCTGGCGGTCAACAAGATGGACCTGGTCGATGGCTCGCAGGCGGTCTTCGACGCGATCGATGCGCAGTACCGCGCCTTTGCCGCCGGCCTGGGCTTCGACGCCATCACGTCCATCCCGCTGTGCGCACTGGACGGCGACAACATGCTGGTGCGCAGCTCGCGCATGCCCTGGTACCAGGGTCCGACGCTGATGGAGTACCTGGACACCGTCGACCTGGCCCCGGATGGGCTGGCAGAGGCACCGCTGCGCATGCCGGTGCAGTGGGTGAACCGGCCCAACGCGGACTTCCGCGGCTTCTGCGGCACGCTGGCCCAGGGGCAGGTGCGCCCGGGCGATGCGGTGCGGGTGTTGCCCTCCGGCGTCGCGACGCGCGTGCGTTCGATCGTCGTCTGGCAGGGGGAGGCCGCCAGCGCCTCGGCAGGCGATGCTGTCACGCTGACGCTGGCGGAAGACGTGGATGTGGGCCGCGGCGACGTGATCGTGGCGGGCGACGCGCCGCCCGAAGTGGCGGACCAGTTCGAGGCCCGTCTGCTGTGGATGGGCGAACGGCCGCTGCTGGCCGGGCGGGCCTACCTGCTCAAGCTGCACACCCGGGAGGTGGTGGCCACGGTCACCGATATCAAATACCGGGAGGATGTGGACACCGGCGCACACCTGGCATCCCGCGAGCTGTCGATGAACGGCATCGCTGTCGTGAAGCTTGCGCTGTCGCGGCCGGTGGTGTTCGAGCCCTACGCCGTGAATCGCACGCTGGGCGGCTTCATCCTGATCGACCGGCTGAGCTTCGAGACGGTGGGCGCCGGCATGTTGTCGTTCGCGTTGCGCCGGGCGTCCAACATCCACTGGCAGGCGGTCGAGGTGAACCAGGCGGCGCGTGCCGGCCTGCTGCGCCAGACGCCGCGCTGCATCTGGTTCACCGGCTTGTCCGGTTCGGGCAAGTCGACGATCGCCAACCTGCTGGAGAAGCGGCTGCATGCGGAGGGTCTGGCCACCTACCTGCTGGACGGCGACAACGTGCGCCACGGG
>JAEUOX010000230.1 GCA_016790475.1 Rhodoferax sp.
TCCGCGCCGTTGCCGCCGGCCAGCAGGTCGTTGAAGGCCGAGCCGATCAATCCCTCGATGTTCCACAGCGCGTCCTGCCCGCCCTGGCCGTCGACCAGCGCGTAGGAACGCCACAGCTCGGCGGTGACCGGGCCGGTGGCACCGCTGTAGTCCGCGGTGTCCGCCGTGCCGCCCCCGCCGTCCAGCGTGTCATTGCCGGCGCCGCCGGCCAGCGTGTCCTGGCCGTTGCCGGCGTAGATCCCGTCATCGCCGGCGCCGCCGACAAAGGCTTCGTTGGCGTCGCCCCCGGCCAGCAGGTCATTGAACGCGGAGCCCACCAGGCGTTCGATGCTGGTCAGTGCATCCTGGCCGCCCTGGCCATCGTTCAGAGCATAGGCGCGCCAGAGTTCAGCCGTGACCCCGGAGGTCGCCGTGCTGTAATCGGCGGTGTCGAAGCCATTGCCGCCGTTCAGCGTGTCCACGCCGGCGCCACCGTACAGGCTGTCGTTGCCTTCGCCGCCGGCCAGCGAGTCGTTGCCCAGATTGCCGCGCAACTGGTTGGCCACCTCGTTGCCGGTCAGCACGTCGCCGAAGTTGGAGCCGTCCAGGTTTTCGATGTTGCGCAGCGTGTCGGTGCCCCCCATGCCGTCCGTCGCCAGCGTGTCCACGCTGGCGCCTGCCAGCGTGATCGTCACCCCGGTGAAGGAGTTGCTGTAGCGTACGGTGTCCACGCCGCCCAGGCCGTCGATGGTGTCGTTGCCTTCATTGCCGCGGAACACGTTGTTCTCGGCATTGCCGGTCAACGTATCGGCATGGGCCGTGCCATACAGGCCCTCGATGCGGATCAGGATGTCGCCCGAGCCGAATCCGTCGTTCGTGACGATGGTCTCCAGCGTGCTGAGTTGCAGCGTGATGTTCACCGCTACCTCGCCGCCCGCGTAATCGGCCCAGTCGGTGCCGGCGCCGCCGTCCAGGTAGTCGAAGCCGATGCGCCCGCGCAGGTAGTTGTCCGCGCTGTTGCCGACCAGGTAGTCATCGTAGTTCGTCGCGTCGATGCCCTCGATGTTGACCAGCGAGTCGGTGCCGCCGAGGCCGTCCGCCACGTTGAAGGCGATGCCGGCCTCGGCCATGTGGACCTCGATCGCCTGCACGGAATTGTTGTAGCCGGCGGTATCGAAGCCGGCGCCCCCGTCGATCGTGTCGTTGCCGCCACCGCCGCGCAGGTAGTTGTTGAGGCCGTTGCCGGTGATCGTGTCGGCCCCGCTGGCGGTGCCGAACATCACGCCGTTCATGTTGACCAGCGTGTCCACCTCGCTCAGGCCGGGATTCGCGGAGTCGGTCACGGTGGCCACGCCGGTGCCGAGGTGCACGTTCACCGACACGGTACTGCTGCGGTTCCAGTAGGCCGCGATGTCGGTGTCCTCGATGTTGCCGGTCAGCGTGTCGTTGCCGGTGCCGCCCAGCAGGTAGGTCTGCCGTCCGGCGACGGAGTCCGTCATCGTGTCGTTGAAGTCCGAACCGTAGAACGCGCTGATGTTGCTGAACGCGTCGGTCTCGGTGTAGCCGGCGTTACCGCCCTTGCCGGTGACCACGACCGCGCTGCCGATCGCGAAGGTGTAGCCGCTGGTGTGGGCCAGGTAGTCGTAGTCGGCGTAGTTGAAGCCGCTGCCGCCGTCCAGCGTGTCGTTGCCTTCGCGGCCCATCAGCGTGTCGTCGCCGGCGCCGCCATTGAGCAGGTTGGCTACCGACGAGCCATAGATCACGTCGGCATAGTCGCCGCCGGTCACGTTCTCGATGTTGGACACGGTGTCGATGCCGCCTTCGCCGTCGGCCACGACGCCGGTGCCGAGGTCCACCGAGATGCCGGCATTCGCCGTCGTGTGCGATAGCGTGTCGATACCGTCGCCGCCGTTGATCGTGTCATTGCCGCCGCGCCCGCGCAGCCAGTTGTTGGCGGCATTGCCGGTGATCTGGTCGTTGTTGTTGGAGCCGGAGATGCCCTCGATGTTGCGCAGCGTGTCGGTGCCGCCGGCCTGGTCGATCACCAGCGTGTCGCCGCTGGCGGCCAGCGTCACCGTGATGCCCTGGTTGGTGTTGTTGAACCGGTAGTCGGCAATGTCCATGCCGGCGCCGCCGTCGATCGTGTCGTTGCCGCCATTGCCGCGGAAGAACTCGTCGGCGGCACCGCCGGTCAGCGCGTCGGCACCGGCCCCGCCCCAGATGCCGCGGATGTTGCTCAGCGTGTCGGTCTCGGTGGGGCTGCCGCTCTTCGTGATCGTGACCTGGTTCGTGCCCAGGTTGGCGGTGACGGTGTAGGTGGCGTCACGCTCGCTGTAGAGGGCGAAGTCATAGTCGCCCGCGTTGCCGTTGATCGTGTCGTTGCCCAGGTCACCCATGAAGTACATGTTGCGGCCTGCGACGGCATCGGTCAGCGTGTCGCCGGCGGCCGTGCCGCGGATCACGTCGACGGAGTTCACCGTGTCGGTCTCGACATAGGCGGAATTGCCACCGGTTCCGGCCACCGCCAGCGTGCCGAGCGAGCGGTTGAAGGTCAGTGCATAGCCGTTGGCATCGGTCAGATAGGTGTAGCTGATGGTGTCGAAGCCGTCCTGGCCGTCCAGCGTGTCGTTGCCCAGGCCGCCGGACAGCGTGTCGTCGCCGTCCAGGCCCTGCAGCAGGTTGGCCACGTTGTTGCCGGTCAGCGTGTCGTTGAACAGGCTGCCCCGCAGGGCCTCGATGTTGACCAGCGAGTCCAGGCCCCCTTGGCCGTCGTTCACGTTGGAGGTGGTGGTGCCGGCGGTGGCCAGTGTGATGCTCACCGCCGTGTTGGCACTGCGGTAGTCCGCCAGGTCGAAGCCGTCGCCGCCGTCCAGCGCATCGTTGCCGCCGCGGCCGCGCAGCCGGTTGTCCGAGGCATTGCCGGTCAGCAGGTCAGCCTGGTTGCTGCCGTAGATGGCCTCGATGTTGCTCAGCTGGTCGACGCCGCCCTGCCCGGCGCTGCCGTAGCCGTCGTCGTTGACGGTCGTGGTCTGCCCGGCCGCCGCCAGCGTGATGATCACGCCGCGATTCGCGTTGCCGTAGTCCACGATGTCGAAGCCGCCGCGGCCGTCCACCGTGTCGTTGCCCTGGGCGGGGCGGTAGTACTCGGTGGGCCGCGCGGATCCCAGGATCAGGTCGTTGCCGCTGGAGCCGAAGATGCCGCCGATGCCCTGCAGGTGGTCCACCTCGGTGACGCTGCCGCCGTTGGCGATCGTGTTGCCGCTGACCACCGCCAGGTTGCCGAAGAACTGGCTGCCGGGCGCGCCGATCTGGTACTCCGTCTGCCAGTCCAGATCCACCTCGATGTGCAGGCCGTTGCCCAGATCGTTGTACATCGCGTAGTCGATGAACCCGTCGAACGCGCTGCCCACCAGGCTGTCGTTGCCGCGCCCGCCCTGGAAGTAGATCTCGCGGTCCGCGCCGAGGTCGCGCATCACGTCGTTGCCGGCGGTGCCGTTGATCTGCTCGATGTCCAGCACCCCGTTGTCCTGCTCGAAATAGCCGGTGTTCACACCGCGCCCGGAGATCTGGATGCTGGAATAGCCGTTGGGGCCCTGCAGGCTGTAGTTGAAGGCATAACCGCCATCGGCGGCGTTGGACAGGTACTCGTCGTAGGCCACCGTATCCTGCCCGGCGCCGCCGTTCAGCAGCCCGTCGTTGCCGGCGCCGCTGACAAGCCGGTCGTCCCCGTTGCCGCCGACCAGGCTGTCGACGTCATTGCCACCCCGCAGCGTGTCGTTGCCGTCGCCACCGTTGAGCAGGTCGTTGCCGTCCAGGCCCTCGATGGTGTCGTTGGCGCCCAGCCCGCTCAGGCTGTCGTTGCCGGTATTGCCCTGGATCGAGTCCGCCCCGGCGCTGCCGGGCACCGTCACGCTGACGATGCCGTTGTCGTTGTACTGTTCCTGGCGCGTCAGCGTCTGGCCGCCGGTGCCGTAGGCGCTGTACAGCAGGTCGATATGGTTCCAGGGCTGGGTGTTGTCCACGTCGTAGTACTCGACGCGGGCGGTGCCGTCATTGAACACCTTGACGTACTGGGTCTCGTTGTCGTTGATGTCGTTGTAGGACTCGTCGTACTGGTACGTGATGCCATCGATGAAGTGCGACTTGTAGATCGCGACATGGCCGAACAGGTCCGCCACCGGCGTCGTGATCGCCTCGAAATAGAAGCCGTTGGGGCCTTCGATCCGGGAAATGCGGTCATTGATCGACCCGGTGAACGCGTCCTTCAGGATGATCATGCCCACCTGATCCACGGCGCCAGGGTCGATGTCGCTGGTCAGCGCGTGGGCGTAGATGCTCAGTTCGAAATTTGCGCCGTTCTTGCGCGCGTAGATGTAGTCCAGCGAGAAATTGATGACGATCTTGTCGAAGTT
>JAEUOX010000232.1 GCA_016790475.1 Rhodoferax sp.
GCCAGTGCCGGGCGCAGCCTGGGCCTGCGCGCGCATGCCGCCGTGACGCGGTTGTCGGAGCAGTCTGGCCATGCCGGCTTCGTCTCGGCGCGGGTGGGTGCTTACATGGTCGGGCTGACGCACCATGCCGGGCGCAATCCGCTGCAGGTCGGCGTGTTCCTGGGCGGGCAGCGGCTGCATGTGGACGCCTGCGCCACCGGGCGCGCGCTGCTGGCCACGATGGACGACGACGCGGTGCGGGCCTTGCTGGGCGGCCAGGTCTCGCGTGCGACGCCGCAGTCGCCGCAGTCCATCGACGAACTGTTCGAGCGCATCGCGCTGGTCCGCCAGCGCGGCTATGCCGAATCGCACCACGAGGCCGGCCGTGGCGTCGGGGCGCTGGCGGTGGCCGTGCAGGACGAGCGCACCGCCGAGACCCTGAGCTTCTGCATCACCTATCCCGAAGCCACCGTCGACGCGGTGGAGTTGCAATCCCTGGCCGACGCGCTGCTCCAGGCGCGCGCCGACATCATGAGGTACCCGCATGAGCGCTGACACCCACTCCCCCCGTCGCTGGCGCGTCGGCTTCGACATCGGTGGCACTTTCACCGATTTCGTGCTGTTCGACCGCCAGGAAGGCCGCGTGCACCTGCACAAGCGCCTGACCTCCGCCGACGATCCGTCCCGCTCCGCGCTGCTGGGGCTGGAGGAGCTGATGCGGAAGGCCGGCATCGCGCTGGCCGACGTTGGCGACATCGTGCACGGCACCACGCTCGTGACCAACGCGATCATCGAGCGCAAGGGCGGGGCGCGGCTGGGCCTGCTGACGACGGCCGGCTTCCGGGACATCCTGGAGATGGGCACCGAGCAGCGCTACGACATCTACGACCTGTTCCTGCAGTTCCCGGAGCCGCTGGTGCCGCGGGACCGCCGGCTGGAGGTCAGCGAGCGTCTGGACAGCCGGGGCCGCGTCGTGCAGCCGCTGGACCTGGCCCAGGTACGCGCGGGCCTGGCGCAGCTGGTGGCTGCCGGCGTCAATGCGGTGGCGGTCTGCTTCCTGCATGCCTACCGCAATCCGGTGCACGAGCAGCAGGTCGCGGCACTGGCCGCGCGCGAGTTTCCGCAGCTGGCGCTGTCGCTGTCCAGTGCCGTCGTGCCGGAGATCTCGGAGTACCAACGGGCCGTGACGACCGCGGCCAACGCGTTCGTGCAGCCGCTGATGAGCGCCTACCTGGAGAAGCTGCAGCGCGAGCTGGCGCTGCGCGGCTTCGCCGGCGCGCTGCGGCTCATGCATTCCGCCGGCGGCCTGATGTCGCCGCAGACCGCCTGTGCCTTCCCGATTCGGCTGCTGGAGTCCGGCCCGGCCGGCGGCGGCCTGGCCACCGCCTGGTTCGGCCGGCTGGCCGGCCACCAGGACGTCATCTCCTTCGACATGGGCGGCACCACCGCGAAGGCCGCGCTGATCGAGGACGGGCAGTTCGAGGTCATGCCGATGCTGGAGGCGGCGCGGGTGCACCGCTTCACGAAGGGCTCCGGCCTGCCGATCAAGACGCCGGTCATCGACATGATCGAGATCGGCGCCGGCGGCGGCTCGATTGCCGCGATCGATGCGCTCGGCCTGCTGAAGGTCGGGCCACATTCCGCCGGCTCCGCGCCCGGCCCGGCCTGCTACGGTCTGGGCGGCACCGACCCGACGGTCACCGACGCCTGCCTGCTGCTGGGCTACTACGACCCGGGCTTCTTCCTGGGCGGCACGATGACGCTGGACCTGTCCGCCGCCGAGCGCGCAATGCGCAAGGTCGCCGAGCCGCTGGGCCTGAGCGTGCCGCAGGCTGCCTGGGGCATTCATGCGCTCGTCGTCGACAGCATGGCGGCGGCAGCGCGCGTGCACCTGGTCGAGCACGGCAAGGACCCGCGTTCCTTCAGTATGGTCGGATTCGGCGGTGCCGGCCCGGCCCATGCGGTGGATGTCGCGCGGGCGCTGGGCGTGCGCGAAGTCATCATTCCGCCGGCTTCCGGCGCGGCCTCCGCCTTCGGCTTCCTGGCCGCGCCGCTGTCCTTCGAACAGGTGCAGTCGATGCCGGTCGAGCTGTCGAACCTGCAGGACGGTGCCCCGGTGAATGCGGTGCTCGGTCAGCTAGAGGCGCAGGGCCGCGAGCAGTTGCGCGCGGCCGGTGTGCCGGACGACGAGATCACGGTCACCCGCTGGGCCGACATGCGCCTGGTCGGGCAGATGCACGACATCCGGGTGGCGCTGCCGTCCGGTGCGATCGGTCCGGCCCAGGTGCCGGAGATGCGCGCGCTGTTCGTGCAGGCCTACCGGACCCGTTACACCGCGGTGCCGCCGTCGGCCCGCTTCGAGGCGATCAACTTCCGCGTCAACTGCGTCGGGCCGGTACCGGAACTGGCGATCTCCGGCGCGCTGGCCAGTGGCGCAGCGCGCGAGGCGCGCAAGGGCAGCCGCCAGGCCTGGTTCGGCGACGGCTTCCTGGACACGCCGGTCTATGACCGCGACGCGCTGCAGCCCGGCACCCGGCTGCAGGGCCCCTGCATCATCGAGGAGCGCGAGGCCACGACTGTCGTCGGCCCGCTGGACACGGTACAGATCGACGCCACGCTGAACCTGCGGGTCGCGGTCGGCGCGCCCGCGGCACGCGCCGTGACGGTGACGCACGAGACGCCGCTGCAGGAGGCGATCGCCCGCATCGAGGCCGACCCGATCGCGCTGGAGATCATGTGGAGCCGCCTGGTCAACGTCGTCGAGGAGATGTGGCTGACGGTCTGCCGCACCGCGTTCTCGCTGGTCATCTCCGAGGCGCAGGACTTCGCCTGCGAGATCCTCAGCCCCGAGGGCGAGACGCTGGCCCACTCGCCGCGCGCGATGCCGGTGTTCAACCTGACGCTGCCGCGGGCCGTCAAGGCGCTGCTGGAGCGCTTCCCCGCTGCGTCGATGCAGCCCGGTGACGTGCTGATCACGAACGACCCCTGGCTGTGCGCCGGGCACCTGTTCGACATCGCGATCGTGACGCCGGTGTTCCTGGACGGCCGCGTCGTCGGTCTGCTCGGCACGGTGGGCCATGTGTCGGACATCGGCGGCACGAAGGACGCGCTGCATGCCCGCGAGATCTACGAGGAAGGCCTGCAGATCCCGCCGATGAAGTTTGCCGAGGGCGGCCGCATCAACGAGACGCTGGTCACGCTGCTGCGGCAGAACGTGCGCAACGGCGAGCAGGTGCTGGGCGACATCCATTCCTTCCTGACCGCGAACGCGATGGGCGGGGAACGGCTGCTGTCCTTCATGCGCGACTACGGCATGCAGGACCTCACCGCGCTGGCCGAGGTGGTGCAGTCGAGGTCGGAGCGCGCGATGCGCGAGGCGATCCGCAAGGTGCCCGACGGCGTCTACGAGTCGGTGATGTGGAGCAACCCGCTCGGCGAGCCGATGCGCTTCCCGATGAAGCTCACGGTGGACGGCGACCGTATCGAGATCGACTTCGACGGTGCGCCGCCGCAGCTGGCGCAGGGCGGCCTGAACTCGACGATGAACTACACCGAGGCGCATGCCACCTACCCGCTGAAGTGCATGCTGACGCCCGACGTGCGTGGCAACGCCGGCTGCTACCGGCCGTTCTCGGTGAAGGCGCCGCCCGGCTCGATCCTGAACTGCGAGTACCCGGCCTCGGTGGCCATTCGCACGCGGACCGGCTGGTACATCGCGCCCAACATCTTCCAGGCGCTGGCCACGGCCGCGCCGGGCCAGGTGCAGGCCTTCACCGGCCTGCCGGTCGCGATGACGGTCTACGGCAAGGACGCCAGCGGTGCCACCTACTCCGACATGCTGTTCAGCGGCGGCGGGCAGGGCGCCCATGCCGGTGCGGATGGCAAGTCCGGGCTGCTGTACCCGACCTCGGCCGCCAACACCTCGATCGAGATGATCGAGACCCGCGCGCCGATCATCGTGATGGAGAAGGCCTTCGTGCCGGACTCCGGCGGCGCCGGCGAGTACCGCGGTGGACTGGCGCAGCGCGTGCGCCTGCGCAAGCGCGATGCGGACGGTCTGCCGATGCTGGTGTCGGTCTACCCCGAAGGCGTTGGCCTGCATATTGCTGGGCTGCACGGCGGGCGTGCCGGCCTGGCGGCGCGTGGCGTCGTCGAGGATGCGCAGGGCCAGGTCGTGCACGATTGCGGTGCCGGCGAACTGGTCACGCTGCGGCGCACCGACGAGTTCGTGGCGCTGACGCTGGCGGCCGGATCCGGCTACGGAGATCCGGCGGCGCGCTCCCCCTCGGCGGTAGCCCATGATGTGGCCATGGGCTGGATCACGCCGCAGGGGGCTGTGCGGGATTACGGCCAGGCCGAGGCAGCGGCAGCGCAGTCGGTGCCGGCGGGTGTCGCGGCGACCGCGGCCGCGTCCTGATTCTTTTGTTGGTTGGTTTGTTGTTCATTCATAGGAGTTCACCATGGAACGTCGCAGTCTTCTCAAGGGTGTCGCAGGATCGGCGCTGGCCGCATCCACCGTCGGTCTGTCCGGTCTGGCCCGGGCGCAGCAGGGAAAGAAAATCCTGGTGATCGCCAGCGGGCAGGACATCCCGAACTTCGACCCGCATGTGGCCACCGGCTATTCGGCCTCGATGCTGCTGCGCAATACCTATGACGGCCTGGTCCGCGTGGAGGGCAACCCGCCGAAGGTGGTGCCCCATCTGGCCGCCTCCTGGACGGTCTCGCCGAACGGCCTCGAGTACGTCTTCAAGCTCAATACCGCCGCGCGCTTCCAGGATGGCACGCCGGTCACGGCCAATGCGGTGGCCTATTCGTTCCGCCGCACGCTGCGCCTGGCCAAGGGCAATGCCTGGATGATCGCCGGCGTCGTGGACCCGAACGGCATCGAGGCCAC
>JAEUOX010000291.1 GCA_016790475.1 Rhodoferax sp.
GGCGGGTTTCGCGTGGTGCCGCCGGCGGCCGTGCGGCGCGGCGCCTTCATCGCCAAGAATGTCGTGCTGATGCCCTCTTACACCAACATCGGCGCCTATGTCGACGAAGGCACGATGGTGGACACCTGGGCGACGGTGGGATCGTGCGCCCAGATCGGCAAGAACGTGCACCTCTCCGGCGGCGTGGGCATCGGCGGCGTGCTCGAACCGCTGCAAGCCAATCCGACCATCATCGAGGACAACTGCTTCATCGGCGCGCGCTCCGAGATCGTCGAGGGCGTCATCGTCGAGGAGAACTCGGTGATCTCGATGGGCGTCTACATCGGCCAGAGCACCAAGATCTACGACCGCGCCACCGGCACCGTCAGCTACGGCCGCGTGCCGGCCGGCTCGGTCGTCGTGTCGGGCAACCTGCCCAGCGCCGACGGCAAGTACAGCCTGTACTGCGCGGTGATCGTCAAGCGCGTGGATGCGCAGACCCGCGCCAAGACCAGCCTGAACGAACTGCTGCGCGACTGACATCCGAGGCACGCCCATGGCAACCACGACCGCACCCGGCACGATGGAGCGCATCCTGCGCCTGATGAGCGACAAGAAGGCGTCCGACGTCTACCTGTCGGCCCACTCACCGGCGCTCATCAAGATCAACGGTCTGTGCATTCCGATCAACAACCAGGTGCTGCCTCCGGACGCGCCGCGCAACCTGCTGGCCGAGGTCGTGCCGGCGGAGCGCATGGCCGAGCTGGAGCGCACCGGCGAGCTGAACATGGGCTTTCCGATCTCCGGCGTGGGCCGCTTCCGCGTCAGCGCGATGCGCCAGCGCGGCTCGATCGCGGCGGTCATCCGCTACATCGCGGTGGAGATCCCGCCGCTGGGCAACCTGGGCCTGCCGGCGGTGCTGGGCGAGCTCATCATGGAGAAGCGCGGCCTGCTGCTGATGGTCGGCGCGACCGGTTCGGGCAAGAGCACGACGCTGGCCTCGATGATCGACTCCCGCAACGAGGCGCTTTCGGGCCACATCCTGACGATCGAGGACCCGATCGAGTTCCTGTTCAAGAACAAGCGTGCCGTCGTGAACCAGCGCGAGATCGGCACCGACACCGAATCGCTGGACACCGCGCTGCGCAATGCCCTGCGCCAGGCGCCGGACGTGATCCTGATCGGCGAGATCCGGGACCGCGAGACCATGTCCGCGGCGCTGGCCTATGCGCAATCGGGCCACCTGTGCCTGGCCACGATGCACGCGAACAACAGCTACCAGGCCCTGAATCGGATCCTGAGCTTCTACCCGGTCGAGGTGCGCCAGACCATGCTCGGCGACCTGGCCTCCGCGCTGAAGGCGGTCATCTCGCAGCGCCTGCTGCGCACCGTCAATGGCACCCGGACCCCGTCGGTCGAGATCCTGCTGAACACCAAGCTGATCTCGGAGCTGATCGAGAAAGGCGACTTTTCGGGCGTCAAGGAAGCCATGGAGCAGGCGATGGCCGAGGGCTCGCAGAGCTTCGAGGCCGACATCGCCCGGCTGATCATGGAGGGCACCGTCGATCGCAAGGAAGGCCTGGCGAATGCCGACTCGCCGACGAACCTGATGTGGCGCATGCAGAACGACTTCTCGAAGGCCGCCCAGCCCGCCCCGCAGGACGATCCGGACGACGAACCCTCCTTCACCGAGATCACGCTGGACGTGAAGCACTGATGTCGCGCACGCTGCATCTGGTCGAGCAGCTGGTGGCCCGCGCGTCGGTCACCCCGGCCGATGCAGGCTGCCAGGACATCATCGCGCGCCGGCTGGCACCGCTGGGCTTCGAATGCGAAGCCCTGCCCTTCGGCCCGCCGGACGCGCAGGTCAGCAACCTGTGGGCCCGTCGGGCCGGCCAGCCGCCGGCCGGCGGACGCAGCCGGCTGCTGGTGTTTGCCGGCCACACCGATGTGGTGCCGACCGGCCCGCTGGCCCAGTGGCACAGCGACCCGTTCACCCCCACCTACCGCGACGGGCGCCTCTACGGGCGCGGCGCCAGCGACATGAAGACTTCACTGGCCGCCTTCGTCGTCGCGACCGAGGAGTTCCTGGCCGAGCAGCCCCGCTCGCCGCTGTCGATCGGCTTCCTGCTGACCAGCGACGAGGAAGGCCCGGCCCGCGACGGCACGGTGCGGGTCTGTGAATTGCTCCAGCAGCGTGGCGAGCAGATCGACTACTGCGTCGTCGGCGAGCCGACCTCGGTCGAGCAGGTCGGCGACATGATCAAGAACGGCCGCCGCGGCAGCCTCAGCGGCCGCCTGACGGTGGCCGGGCTGCAGGGCCATGTGGCCTACCCGCAGCTCGCGCGCAATGCGGTCCACCTGCTGGCGCCGGCACTGGCCGAGCTGGTGGCGACCCACTGGGACGCTGGCACCCCGTTCTTCCCGCCGACAACGCTGCAGGTCAGCAACCTGAGCGCCGGCACCGGCGCGGGCAATGTGGTGCCCGGCACCGCGGTGCTGGACTTCAACTTCCGGTTTTCGACCGCCTCCACGCCGGACGCGCTGCAGCAGCGGGTGCAGGACATCCTGCGGCGCTATGACGTCCCCGGCGAGCTGGTCTGGACGCTCGGCGCCGAGCCGTTCGTCACCGAGCCGGGTTCGCTCGTCGAGGCCGTGCGCGCGGCGATCCGGGCCGAGACCGGTCTGGACACCCGGCTGTCGACGACCGGCGGCACCAGCGATGCGCGCTTCCTGGCGCGGATCTGCCCCCAGGTCGTCGAGCTCGGCCCGCCCAACGCCTCGATCCACCAGATCGATGAGCATGTGCGGCGCGAGGATGTCGAGGTGTTGAAGAACATCTACCGGCGCATCCTGGAGAACCTGCACGGCGCCGGGGCCGCATGACGCGGACCGACCTGGTGGAATGGGCGGCCGACGCGCTGGAAAAGGCCGGCGTGTCCTTCGGGCATGGCACGACCGAGGCCTGGGACGAGGCGGCCTGGCTGGTGCTGTGGCGCCTGGGCCTGCCGCTGGACACCGCGCTGGACGACACCCCGGTCGCACCGGAGGCCCAGGCGGCAGTACGGGCGCTGGTGGCGCAGCGCATCGCAACGCGGCAGCCGGCGGCCTACCTGACCGGTGAAGCCTGGCTGCAGGGGCTGGCCTTCCACTGTGACCCGCGCGCGATCGTGCCGCGCAGCCTGATTGCAGAGCTGATCGTCTCGGGCGCGCTGGACGCCTGGTGGGATGGCGCCCCGCAGCGGATCCTGGACCTGTGCACCGGTGGCGCCAGCCTGGCGATCCATGCCGCGATGCGCTGGCCTGATGCGGCGGTGGATGCGTCGGACCTGTCCACCGACGCGCTGGCGGTGGCCGGCATCAACGTGCAACGGTACGGTCTGGCGCAGCGCCTGCGGCTGCTGCAGGGCGACGGCTGTGCCCCGCTGCAGGAGACCTACGACCTGGTGCTGTGCAACCCGCCCTACGTGAATGCCCGCAGCATGCAGGCCCTGCCGGCCGAGTACCGCGCCGAACCGGAACTGGCGCTGGCCGGCGGTGCCGACGGCATGGATTTCGTGCGTCGCCTGCTGCGCGAGATCCCCCGCTTCATGGCGCCGGCAGCGGTGCTGGTGCTGGAGATCGGGCACGAACGCGCGCATTTCGAGGCGGCCTTCCCGCGCCTGGAGGCGCTGTGGCAGGACACCAGCGCCGGCGCGGACCAGGTCTGCGTGCTGACCCACGCGACACTGCAGACACTGCACGCCGACGTCGCAGGGCACAATCGCGCCCCATGATCACGCTGAAAAACGTGACCTTGCGCCGCGGCGCGAAGGTCCTGCTCGACAACGCCTCGGTGACGCTGAATCCGGGCGAGAAGGTCGGCCTTGTCGGCCGCAACGGAGCGGGCAAGTCCTCGCTGTTCGCACTGCTGGACGGCTCGCTGCACGAGGATTCCGGCGAATTCAGCGTGCCGGCCCAATGGCGCATGGGCCAGGTCGCGCAGGACATGCCGGAGACGGACCTGGGAGCCACCGATTTCGTGATCCAGGGCGACACCCGCCTGGTGGCCGCGCAGGCCGAGGTCACCGCGGCCGAGGCCAGCGACGACGGCGACCGGATGGCCCATGCCTACATGGAGCTGCACGACGCCGGCGCCCATGACGCGGCGGCCCGCGCGCAGGCGCTGATCCTGGGGCTGGGCTTCCAGACGACCGAGCTCGACCGCCCGGTCAACAGCTTCTCCGGCGGGTGGCGCATGCGGCTGCAACTGGCCCGCGCGCTGATGTGCCCGTCCGACCTGCTGCTGCTGGACGAACCGACGAACCACCTGGACCTGGATGCGCTGGTCTGGCTGGAAGCCTGGCTCAAGCGTTTCGAGGGCACGCTGCTGGTGATCAGCCACGACCGGGAGTTCCTGGACGCGGTGACGCAGGTCACGCTGCACATCGACCAGGCGCGGCTGGTGCGCTACGGCGGCAACTACAGCCGCTTCGAGGACATGCGCGCCGAGCAGATGGAGCTGCAGCAGAACGCCTACGCGCGCCAGCAGGAGAAGATCGCCCACCTGCAGAAGTTCATCGCGCGCTTCAAGGCCAAGGCCAGCAAGGCGCGGCAGGCGCAGAGCCGCGTCAAGGCGCTGGACCGCATGGAGAAGATCGCGCCGCTGCTGGCCGAGGCGGAGTTCAGCTTCGCGTTCAGCGAGCCCGCCAACCTGCCCAATCCGATGCTGTCGATGCAGGACATCAGCGTCGGCTACCCGGCCCCCGAAGGCAGCACGGCCGGCCCGGCGGTGATCGTGCGCCGGATCAGCCGCTCGGTGCTGGCCGGCCAGCGCATCGGCATCCTGGGCGCCAACGGCCAGGGCAAGTCGACGCTCGTCAAGACGATTGCGCGCACGCTGGCACCGATCGAGGGCGAGATCGTCGAGGGCCGCGGCCTGAACATCGGCTACTTCGCGCAACAGGAGCTCGACGTGCTGCGCCCGGCCGACAGCCCGCTGGAACACATGATCGCGCTGGTGCGCACGCTGACTGCCGCCGGCCGTCTCGCCGGGCAGGCCACGCGCGAGCAGGACCTGCGCAGCTTCCTGGGCACCTTCAACTTCAGCGGAGACATGGTCAAGCAGGCAGTGGGCAGCATGAGCGGCGGCGAGAAGGCCCGGCTGGTGCTGTGCATGATCGTCTGGCAGCGGCCCAACCTGCTGCTCCTGGACGAGCCGACCAACCATCTGGATCTGGCGACCCGCGAGGCGCTGGCGATGGCGCTCAACGAGTTCGAGGGCACCGTGATGCTGGTCAGCCACGACCGCGCGCTGTTGCGTTCGGTTTGCGACGAGTTCTGGATGGTGTCGCGTGGCGGTGTCGCGCCGTTCGACGGCGATCTGGACGACTACCAGCGCTACCTGCTGGACGAGGCGCGCCGGCAACGCGAGCTGGTGCGCCAGGCGGCACAGGCCGTCGTGGCCTCGCCGCCGCCGGCCCCGGTGGTCCGTACGGAATCCCGCTCTGCCGCCCCGCTGCGCAGCGAACTGCAGCGCGTCGAGGCCCGCATGCAGACGCTGCAGGGCCAGGGCACCGAACTGGAGGCCCGGCTGGGCGCCGCCGCGCGACCGGCGGACATCGCCGAGGTCGGTGTGCAGCTGCAGCAGGTCCAGCAGGAACTGCAGCAGCTGGAAGACCGCTGGCTGGACTTGAGCGCGCGTCTCGAGGCCGTCGAGGCCTGAGCATGGCCGTGATGGAAGGGCTGCACCTGACCAGCCTGCTGGCCGGGGCTCTGGTCGCAGGCCTGCCCGCGGTGCTGCTGGTGCTGAAGCTGCGCCGCGATCTGCGGCGATCGGCCGCCGTGGCACAAGACCATGCCCGGGCGCTCGAGCGTCATCGGCACACCGAGCAGCTGCTGCAGGCGATCATTGGCAATTCCAGCGATGCGATCTTCGCGAAGGATCTGGAAGGCCGCTACCTGCTGATGAACCGCCATGCGCTGCAGGTGCTCGGCAAGACCGAGGCGCAGGTGCTGGGGCAGACCGATGCGGCACTTTATCCGGCGGAGGTCGCACAGCGGGTGCGCGACAACGAGATGCCGGTCCTGCATCAGGGGGAGACGGTCCAGTTCGAGCACACCGTGCGTGGGCCACAGGGAACACGGGTATTCCTGGCCGTGAAGGCGCCATTGCGGGATGCCGGCGACCGGATCGTCGGCATGTTCGGCATCTCGCGCGATGTGACCGAGCGCCAGCAGATGGACCAGGCCCTGCGGGAGAGTGAAGCGCGCTACCGTTCGATGATCGAGCAGGCTCCGGACGCGATCGTCGTGCACCGCTCCGGCCGTATCCTGTATGCCAACCCGGCCGCGCTGCGCATGGCCGGCGTTGCCAGCGCCGAGCTGGCGCTCGGGCGGCGGGTGCTGGATTTCACCCCGGTGGAGAGCCGCGACGAGATCGGCCGGCTGACCCGCGAGCTGTTCACGTCGCGCGACGGCTGGGAGGTCGTCGAGGTCCAGATCGGCCGGGCGGATGGCTCGGTCATCGACGTCGCGGTCCGTGGCGCACGCGTCGACTTCGACGGCGCGCCGGCGGTGCAGATCACGATGCGCGACATCTCCGGCCGAAAGCGGGCCCAGCGCGCGCTGCTCGCCAGCGAGGCCCAGTTGCGCGCGACCCTGCATGCGATCCCGGACTGGCTGTTCGAGACCGATGCGCAGGGCCGCTATCTGGCGGTGCATGCGCCGAATGATGAACTGGCGGCCAGCACGTCCGGGCAGCTGGTCGGGCGCCTGCTGTCCGACGTGCTGCCGCCGGAGGCGGCCCGCACCAGCCTGGAGGCGATCCGGCAGGCCCAGGCGGACGGCCATTCCGCGGGCGCCCAGATCATGCTGGACCTGCCGAGCGGGCGCCACTGGTTCGAGCTGTCGGTCGCGCGCAAGGATGCGCCTGGCGGACAGGTGCAGCGCTTCATCGTGCTGGCGCGCGACATTTCGACGCACACCCGCGACAAGGAGCGGCTGCAGACCGCGTTGCACAACCAGGAGGCGCTGCTGCACGAGGTGCACCACCGGGTCAAGAACAACCTGCAGGTCATCGACAGCCTGCTGCGCATGGAGCACCGGCGCGCCGGCGAGGAGCCGACCCGTGCGGTGCTGCAGGACATGCAGGGCCGCATCCGCGCGATGGCCCAGCTGCATGAGACCTTGTTCCGGTCCGGCGCGGTCGCGCAGGTCGACCTGCCCGCCTATCTGCGCCAGCTGCTGACGCGCACGCTGCAGGCGCGCCCCACCGGCGCGGCGGTCCAGCTGCAGCTGGCGCTCGATCCGGTGCAGGTCGACATGGACCAGGCCACCGCCTGCGGACTGCTCGTCAACGAGCTGGTCGGCAACAGCCTGCAGCATGGCTTTGCCGGTCAACGCGGCGGTACCTTGCAGGTCGCACTGACGCGCCAGGCCGACACCGGGCGGTTCCAGCTGCAGGTCAGCGATGACGGCATCGGCCTGCCGCCGGACTGGGAGGTGCGTCGGCAGCAGGGGCTGGGCCTGCAGCTGGCCTGCGATCTCGCCGGGCAGCTGGGCGGCGAGCTGCACATCGACCCCGGACCGCCCGCCTGCTTCCGCGTGCAGTTCGAACGCGTGTTGCCGTAGCCGGCACAGACCCCCCTGCCGAAGGATGATCCCGATGGAGCCGGACACCCCCCAGCTGTTCACCGCCCGCGTGACCCCGGGCGACGGCCAATGCGACGCCTGGTCGCATGAACCGCTGCTGCTGTCGCTGGAGATGGGTGGCCTGGACTGGCCGAGCTCCTGCCGCAATGGCACCTGCCGCACCTGCATCGGCCAGCTCGTCGAGGGCCAGGTCCGCTACGCGATCGAATGGCCCGGCCTGAGTGCCGAGGAAAAGCAGCAGGGCTGCGTGCTGCCCTGCGTCGCCTACCCGGTCGGCGACGTGCTGCTGCGTCAGGGCGCCGACTGAACCCGTGCCTGCAGCTGCGCCCAGGACAGCAGCTCGCCAGCCAGCGCGCTGGCCATCACGGTGGGCGGGCTGGCCAGCCAGACCTGGCCGGGGCCGGAGCGGCCGGGAAAGTTGCGGTTGATCGCGCTGACGGTCACCTGGGAGGCGTCGGTCGACACACCCGGGCCGCCGTTGGCGCAGGCGCCGCAGGAGGGCTGCAGGATGCGCACGCCCAGCGCGTCGAAGGTGCGCTCGTAACCGCGCTCCCGGCAGTAGTCGCGCACCGCGGTGGTCCCGTACTGCAGGAACACCTGCACATGGGCCGGCACGCGCAGGCCCTGCGCCAGGCCCCAGGCCAGCACCGCATGGTAGTGGTCGAAGTCCTCCCGCTTGCCGGCCGTGCAGGATCCTCCGTAGGCGATGTCGATGCGCACCGGCGCCTCCAGGCGGTCCAGCGCCAGTCCCTGTCCCGGGTCGCCGGGGCGCGCCAGCATCGGGGTCAGCGCAGACAGATCCACCGGCAGGCGATGCGCCACCGGCGCGTCCGGGTCGGACTGCATCCAGTCCTCCAGCACGATGTCGATGCCCCGCCGCTCCCGCAGGAATCGCACGGTGCGCTCGTCCGGCGCGACGATGCCGCTCAGCCCGCCGAGCTCGGCCGTCATGTTGGTCAGCGTCGCGCGCTCGTCCACCGACAGGGAGCCGATTGCCTCCCCCGCGAACTCGAACACCTGCCCGATCCCGCCGCCGCCGCGGATGAAGGGCAGCGCCAGCAGGTGCAGCACCAGATCCTTGGCCGTCACGCTCTCGGGCAGCCGGCCGGTGAGCTCCACGAGCACCGTCTGCGGCCACGGCACCCGCACCGCGCCGGTGACCATCGCGCTGGCCATGTCGCTGGTGCCCACGCCGAAGGCCAGGCAGCCCAGCGCGCCGCTGTGCGGGGTATGCGAATCGGTGCCCACGACCACCTGCCCGGGCAGCGCATGCTGCTCCGCCATCACGGCGTGCGAGATGCCGGCCGGCACGCCGTCCGGCGCCAGCGCGGCCTCGGCCTCCGGGAGCGTCCGGTAGCAGTGCAGGTCGTGGCGCGCGACGAAGCCGCGCTGCGCGTGGCACAGCGCATCGATCAGCGGCACCAGACCAGCGCGCAGGTGGGCCGGGCTTTCGCGCACATAGGAGGTATGGTCCTCGAACACCAGCACGCTGGCGCTGTCCTGCAGCCGGTAGTCCGGCCCCAGCGCCTGGCCCAGCAGCGTGTCGGCCATGCCGGTGTAGTACTCATGGATGAAGCGCCAATCCGCCCGCACGAAGACACCCTCACCGGGCTGCGGCCGGGCCGGCGTGCCGGCCACGTCCAGCAGATGGCGCTCCAGGATCTTCTGCACCAGCGTGCGGGGAGCCGTCTGCGCCGGCACCGGCCGCGGGCGCGCAGCACGCAGCGGCCCCTGCCCCCAGCGCAGCAGGCCGCCGGCGCGCAGGATCGCGGCTGCCAGCGGTTCGCGGCCCGCCAGCAAGGCCTCCAGATCCGGCATGTCGCCCTGCGCGATGCGATCGGCCAGCGACAGGTCGGTGGAGGTCAGCAGGCCGATGTTGTCGGCGTTCTGCCGGTACAGCCGCTCGAAGCTCTGCGCGATCACCAGGCGCACGCCGGCCAGCCGCTCCGCGGTCGGGCTGTGCTCGCGCGAGGAGCCCTTGCCGTAGCGGCTGCCGGCGACGATCACCTGCACGGCCTGGCGGCGCAGCACGCCGGGGCCGATCGGCGTGTCCTCGCCGCAGCGCAGGCCGGTGTGGGCGAAATCGCCCAGCCGGTCGTCGTAGTGCCCGAGGATCGCTACCGGCGTGATCTCGTCGGTCGACACATCGTCGCGCAGCGGGCCGGCCTGCGCCCGTGTCAGCACCTCGCCGGCCAGCTGGCGGCGGATCAGGCGGGCGTCCTGGCTCAGGTAGAGCAGTCGGCAGGTGGAGGCTGGCGGGTTCATGGTGCGGGTTCCGGGTGGGTCAGGCTGTCGAGCAGCAGGCGCGCGGCCGGGGCCAGCACCTCCTCGCCGCGGTGGCACAACACGAAGCGGCGCCGGGTCCAGGGTTCGTCGAGCGGCAGGATCCGGATGCCCTGCTGCCGGTCGGTCGTGCCGACCACCTCGCGCGGGACCAGCGCGATCGCCAGGCCGGCGCGCACGACGCGCAGCGCCGCGTCGAAATTGGTCACGACCACCCGGTAGACCATGCGCCGGCCAAGCCGCCCGGCCTCGCGCTGCAGCATCAGCTCGACGGCGGAGTTGATCGGCATCACCACATGTTCATGGTCCAGCGTCTCGACGAAGCGCACGCTGCTGCGCGCGGCCAGCGGGTGCGCCACCGGCACGGCCAGGCACAGGTGGTCGTAGGCATAGGTGCGGGTGTGCAGCAGGCCGGTCTCGGCGGCGTCCCAGCAGATGCCGATCGCCGCCACGCCTTCGCGGATGCCGCGCACCACGGCCGGGCTGATGCGCTCCTCCAGATCGATCTGGATGTTGCGGTGCGCCGGCTGCTGCAGGAAGGCCGCGATCTGGTCCGCCAGCGACTCCGCCATGACGGACGCGGTGGCCAGCACATGCACCCGGCCCTGGATGCCGGCCGCATGGTTGGCCATGTCCTGCGCGATGCGGCTGGCCGATTGCAGCATGCTGCGGGCATGCTCCAGCAGCGTCTCGCCAGGCGCCGTCGGTGCGACGCCGTGGCGCTTGCGCACCAGCAGCGGGGCCCCAACGGTTTCCTCCAGCTGCGCGAGCCGCTTGCTGACCGCGGACGCGACCAGGTTGGACTGCTCGGCGGCGCGGCTCATGCTGCCGCTGTCGCACACCGCCACAAACAGCCGCAGGCTGGTCAGATCCAGATCTCGCATTCGAGTTATTCTATTTCGGAACACTCAGGCTTCCGCGATGCCATTCCGAAGCCCCCAAGGAACATCTAAACTCGCCGACTTCCCCCTTTTGACGTGGAGACCCCTGATGCCCCCGTTCCCCTGGCCCTCCTCCGTGACCTTGCGCGAAGTCGGACTGCGCGACGGCCTGCAGAGCATCGCACGCGTGCTGCCGACCGCCCAGAAGCTGGCCTGGATCCGCGGCGCCTGGGAGGCCGGCCTGCGCGAGATGGAGGTCGGCTCCTTCGTGCCGGCCCGGCTGCTGCCGCAGCTGGCAGACACCGCCGAGCTGGTGGATGCCGCGGTCCGGCTGCCCGGCCTGACAGTCTCGGTGCTGGTGCCCAACCTGAAAGGCGCGGAGCGTGCGATGGACAGCGGCGCCCACTGGATGCTGCTGCCGCTGTCGATCAGCCATGCGCACAGCCTGGCCAATCTGCGCAAGACGCCGGACGCGGTGGTCGAGGAGATCGCCGCCATCGTTGCCCGGCGTCGCGAGCGCAACGCCGCGATCCGGCTGGAGGTGGGTCTGAGCACCGCGTTCGGCTGCACGCTGCAGGGCCGGGTGGAGCCGGAGGAGGTCCTGCGGCTGGCCCGCGCGGTGCTGGATCTGGGTGTGGACCGCATCGGGCTGGCCGACACCGTCGGTTATGCCGATCCCCGGCAGACCGCCGAGCTGTTCGGCGCCGTCCGGGCGATCGCGGGCGACCGCCTCGCCTGCGGTCATTTCCATGACACCCGCGGGCTGGGCATGGCCAACGTGATGGCCGCGCTGCAGGCCGGGGAGACCCGCTTCGACGCCTGTCTGGCCGGCATCGGCGGTTGCCCGCACGCGCCTGGCGCCAGCGGCAATGTCGCGACCGAGGACCTGGCCTATCTGTTCCGCAGCATGGGCATCGCGACCGGCATCGACTTCGAGCGCCTGCAGGCGCTGCGCACGCAGGTGGCCGGCTGGCTGCAGGGCGAGACGCTGCACGGCGCGATCCATCGGGCGGGCCTGCCGAAGTCGATGCAGGTGGCGGAGGCGGCCTGATGGGCGACCACACGCCACGCCGCCTGCCGCTGGAGGGCCTGCGGGTCGTCGAATTCACGCACATGGTCATGGGCCCGACCTGCGGCATGGTGCTGGCCGACATGGGCGCGGAGGTGATCAAGGTCGAGCCGATCGACGGGGACCGCACGCGCCATCTGCTGGGCTCGGGCGCGGGCTTCTTCCCGATGTTCAACCGCAACAAGAAGAGCATCCGGATCAACCTGCAGCAGCCGCAGGGCGCGGCGGTGGCCCGGCGCCTTTGCGCCAGCGCCGATGTCGTCGCCGAGAACTTCAAGCCCGGCACGATGGCCAAGTACGGCCTGGACTACGCCAGCCTGTCGGCCGCCGACCCGCGGATCATCTATGCCAGCCTCAAGGGTTTCCTGCCGGGCCCCTACGAACACCGCACCGCGCTCGACGAGGTGGTGCAGATGATGGGTGGCCTGGCCTACATGACCGGCCGCCCGGGGGACCCGCTGCGGGCCGGCACCAGCGTCAACGACATCATGGGCGGCATGTTCGGTGCGATCGGCATCCTGGGCGCGCTGATCCAGCGCGGCGTCACCGGCCGGGGGCAGGAGGTGCAGTCCGCGCTGTACGAGAACAATGTGTTCCTGGTCGGCCAGCACATGCTGCAGTACGCGCTGACCGGCGTGCCGGCCGAG
>JAEUOX010000299.1 GCA_016790475.1 Rhodoferax sp.
GCGGCCTACCACGGCAGCCGCGAGATCGTCTCGCACCTGGTGGACGGCAGCACCCACCGCAGCAACTGGGCCACGGTGCGCGAGCGCGCCTGCCGGCTGGCCAATGCGCTGCAGGCGCTGGGCGTGCAGCCCGGGGACCGCGTCGCCACGCTGGCCTGGAACACCCACCGCCATCTGGAGATGTACTTCGCGGTCTCCGGCATGGGCGCGGTGCTGCACACCGTGAACCCGCGGCTGTTCCCGGAGCAGGTCACCTACATCATCAACCACGCCGAGGACGGCTATGTGTTCTTCGACACCAGCTTCGCCGCGCTGGTGCAGTCGGTCGCGCCCAAGCTGCCCGGCGTGAAGGGTTATGTGGCGATGTGCACCCGCGCGCAGATGCCCGACGTGGACTTGCCGAACCTGCTGTGCTTCGAGGAACTGGTCGAAGCCGCGTCGCCGGTCTACCGCTGGCCCAGCTTCGACGAGAACACCGCCTCTTCGCTGTGCTACACCTCGGGCACCACCGGCAACCCGAAGGGCGTGCTGTACAGCCACCGCTCGACGCTGCTGCATTCCTGGACGGCCTGCGCCGCCGACGGCCTGGCGCTGTCCGCGCGCGACAGCGTGCTGCTGGTCGTGCCGCTGTTCCATGTGAATGCCTGGGGCGTGCCGTATGCCGGCGCGATGTGCGGCGCCAAGCTGGTGCTGCCCGGCCCGGGCTTGGCCGGCGACAACATCTACCGGCTGCTGCGCGACGAGCGCTGCAACTTCTCGCTCGGCGTGCCGACCGTCTGGCTGGGCCTGTTCGACTAAATCGAGCGCAACCGGGCCAGCCTGGACCTGTCCGAAATCCGGCTGCAGCGCGTCGTCGTCGGCGGCTCCGCGGCGCCGCGCGCGATGATCGAGAAGTTCGAGTCGCTGTTCGGCGCCTACCTGATCCATGCCTGGGGCATGTCCGAGACCAGCCCGCTGGCCAGCATCGGCACGCTGCTCGACAAGCACCAGGACCTGCCGCTGCAGCAGCGCTTCGACCTGCAGGTCAAGCAGGGCCGCGCGATCTTCGGCGTCGACATCGAGATCTTCGGCGCCGATGGCCAGCCGCTGCCGCACGATGGGGTCGCCTTCGGCGACCTGAAGGCCCGCGGCCCCTGGGTGGCGGCCGGTTACTACCGCGCCGAGGGCGGCAGCGTGCTGGACGCCGACGGCTGGTTCCCGACCGGCGACGTCGCGACGCTGGACCCGGACGGCTTCGTGCAGATCACCGACCGCTCGAAGGACGTCATCAAGTCCGGGGGCGAATGGATCTCGTCGATCGAACTCGAGAACGTCGCGATGGGCCACCCGGCGGTGCAGGAGGCCGCGGTGATCGGCGTCGCGCACAGCCGCTGGCAGGAGCGCCCGCTGCTGCTGATCGTGCCCAAGGCCGGGCAGCAGCCCACCGCCGCCGAGCTGCTGGCCTTCATGGAAGGCAAGGTCGCCAAATGGTGCCTGCCCGACGACGTCGTGCTGGTCGACGCCCTGCCGCACACCGCCACCGGCAAGCTGCAGAAGCTGCAACTGCGGGAGCGCTTCCGAAACCACCGTCTTCCCACCGATCCGGCATGACCCACTTCGATTCGACCCAGACCCTGCTGCGCGCCAGCGTGCAGGCCTTCAACGAACGCGCCTCCGGGCCGGAGCGCCTGCGTGCCGTGCGCGCGCAGGCACCGCACCTGGACGGTGCCGTCTGGCGCGAGATCTGCGACGCCGGCTGGGCCGGTGTGCTGGTGCCGGAGGCCCTGGGCGGCGTCGGTCTGGGGCCGGCCGAGGCGGCGCTGATCGCGCTGGAGCTCGGCCGCGGCCTGGCGCCCGAACCTTTTGTCGCCTGCGCCTTGTTCCCGACGGCCGCGCTGGTACCGCTGGCGGCTGACAGCGCTGCCATCCGTGATCTGCTGGCCGCGCTGGTCGAAGGCCGCACGCGGGTCGCGCTCGCCTGGCAGGAGGCCGCCGGCCGCTACGACGCGGCGGCACCGGACCTCGCGCTGCAGCAGGAGGGCACCAGCCTGCGCCTGCGCGGCGCCCGGAAGTGCCTGGTGCCGCTGGCCAGTGCGGCGGACGGCTTCGTCGTCAGCGCCACCGGCCCGGCAGGCCCGGCCCTGGTCTGGGTGGATGCGCAGACCGCGGGCTTGCGGATCGACACCAGCCGGACGGTGGATGGCCAGAGCACCGGCACGCTGCAATTCGAGGACGTCGTGCTGCCCGCCGGCGCACTGCTCGCCAGAGGTCCGGCCGTTGGCGTGGCGCTCGCCCAGGCGCTGGACCTGGCGCGGCTGATGAGCGCCTTCGAGCTGATCGGCGTGCTGGAGCGCGCGCTGGAATCGACGCTCACCTACACCAAGCAGCGGGTGCAGTTCGGCCGGCCAATCGCCACCTACCAGGTGCTGCAGCACCGCATGGTCGACATGTGGATGCAGGGGCAGCTGGCCCGCTCGGCCGCCGACAGCGCGCTGGAACTGCTGTGCACGCAGGCCGCGCCCGAGGCCGTCGCGCTGGCCGTCAGTGCCGCGAAAGCCCGTGCCGCCAGTGCCGGTCTGCTGGTCGGCAAGGGGGCGATCCATCTGCATGGCGCGATGGGCATTGCCGACGCCACCAACGTGGGCCTGTGCCTGAAGCGCTGCCTGGTGCTGTCCGCCTGGCTGGGCCACGCGGAGTTCCAGCGGGCGCGCTACCTGGACCTGCTGCTGCAGCAGGGGCGTGTCGCCGAGGAGCCGCTCGCCGCCAGTGCCGCTGCACCGGACGACAGCGACGTCGACATGGCATCGCTGCCGGACGAGGAATTCCGCCAGCGCCTGGCGCGCTGGATCGCCGCCAACTACCCAGCGCACAAGCGCTTCATGAAGAAGCGCGCGTTCTACAACGACATCGCCGACTGGTACCAGGCCCTGTCGCGCAAGGGCTGGCTGGCGCCGGCCTGGCCGAAGGAATACGGCGGCATGGGGCTGAATGCCGCCAAGCAGGTGATCTACTACGAGGAGATGTCGCGCTTCGGCTGCGCCCGGATCCCGGACCACGGGCTGGTGATGGGCATTCTCCTGATCCACCACGGCACCCCCGCGCAACGTGACTTCCACCTGCCCCGGGTGCTCAGCGGTGAGCACATGTGGTGCCAGGGCTACTCCGAACCGAACGCCGGCTCCGACCTGGCCAGCCTGCGCACCCGTGCCGAGCGGGATGGTGATGACCTGGTCGTCAACGGCCAGAAGATCTGGACGACGCTGGCCGGTGGCGCCAACTGGATGTTCGCGCTGGTGCGCACCACCGCCTCCGGGCGCAGCCGCCAGGCCGGCATCACCTTCCTGCTGATCGACCTGCGCTCGCCGGGCGTCACGATCCGCCCGATCGTCAACCTGAAGGGCGAGGGCGAGTACTTCGAGGTTTTCTTCGACAACGTGCGCGTGCCGGTGACCAATGTCGTGGGCGAGATCGACCAGGGCTGGTCCGTCGCGAACTCGCTGCTGCGCAGCGAGCGCATCTTCTTCGGCACGCCGCGCCAGAGCGAATACGCGCTGGGCCAGCTGGACCGACTGGCGCAGGCCACGAACGCGCTGGCTGACGGCGGCTTCCGCGCGCAATACGCCAGCCTGGTGCTGGACGTGCGGGATCTGAAGTCCGCGTTCGAGAGCTTTGTCGGCCGGCTGCGCGCCGGCGAGGAGCTCGGCTCCGAGGTGTCCTACCTGAAGGTCTGGGGCACCGAGACCTACCAGCGCATCACCGACGCGCTGGTGCAGCTGGCCGGCGACCACGGCAGCCAGATGGATGACGTGTCGATCGACGGCATCCAGGTCGACGTGATGAACCAGTACCTGGACTCCCGTGCGCCGGCGATCTACAGCGGCTCCAACGAGATCCAGCGCAACATCCTGGCCAAGCAGATCCTGGCCTTGCCGTCCTGGGCGGGCGACAAGGCATGACAGGTGTATTTCCCGCGTTCCCTTTCCACCACCAACCTCTCTCCAAGGAGACATGACATGCGTACCACCTCTTCCAACTACTGCAAGCTCGGCGCCACCGCGCTGGCGGCCCTGCTGGCGCTGGGCGCCGGCCCTGCATCGGCGCAGATCTCCGACGATGTCGTGCGCGTCGGCATCCAGGGCGACATGAGCGGCCCGTACTCCGGCAACGGCGGCCCCGGCTCGGTGCTGGCGGCTCGCATGGCGGTCGAGGACTTTGGCGGCAAGGTCAACGGCAAGGCCATCGAGATCGTCATCAATGACGACCAGAACAAGCCGGACGTCGGCCTGAACGCCGCACGCAAGTGGCTCGACAGCGACAAGGTCGACGCGATCATCGGCGGCTCGGCCTCGTCGATCGCGCTGGGCGTGCAGACCCTGATGAAGGAGAAGCAGAAGCCCTACCTGATCGCCGGCACCGTGAGTTCCGACCTCACCGGCAAGGCCTGTTCGCCGATGGCCGTGCAGTTCCTGGTCGACACCTATGCACTGCCCAAGGCCGGCGTGCAGGGCCTGATCAACTCGGGTGCCAAGACCTTCTTCTTCGTCACTGTCGACTATGCCTTCGGCGCCGCGCTGCAGACCGAAGCCACGAAGTTCATCGAGGCCGCTGGCGGCAAGGTCGTCGGCTCGGTCAAGCACCCGCTGGGCGCGACCGACTACTCCTCCTACCTGCTGCAGGCGCAGTCCAGCGGCGCCAAGGCGATCGTGATCCTGAACGCCGGCTCCGACCTGTCCAATGCACTGAAGCAGGCCGCGGAGTTCAAGATCGCCAAGGGCGGTCAAGCCGTCTCGGTGTTCGGCATGACGATCAACAGCGTCACGGCCATGGGCCAGGACGTGGCGGCCGGCCTGAACATCACCGTGCCCTCCTATTGGGACAAGGACGACGAGTCGCGCGCCTGGTCCAAGCGCTTCATGGACCGCAATAACGGTGTCGTTCCGACCTACATCATGATGGGCGTCTACAGCGCGATGACGCACTACCTGAAAGCGGTGCAGGCGGCTGGCACGGATGCCGGCCCGGCGGTGATGGCCAAGATGAAGAGCACCCGCATCAGCGATGCGTTCATGAAGAATGTCTCCATCCGTGAGGACGGTCAGGTCATGCGGCCGCTGTACCCGGTGGTGGTGAAGCCGGCGTCGGAGTCCAAGTCCAAGTACGACTACTACAAGCTCGGCGCCGCGATTCCTCCGGAGCAGATCTTCCGCCCGATCGCCGAAGGCGGCTGCGACTTCGTCAAGAAGTAAGTCCTTCGCCGACATGCCGTCCACCTCCCTGCTCTTCACGCCGTGGCAGCTGCGCCGCGTGGTGGCCCGCAACCGCGTGGCCATCTCGCCGATGCAGCAGTACTCGGCTGCGCACGGGGAGGCCAACGACTGGCATCTGACCCACCTGGCCCGGTTCGCCATGGGCGGGGCCGGCATCGTGTTTGTCGGATCCACGGCGGTCGAGGAGCGCGGGCGCAACACGCACGGCGACCTCGGCCTGTGGAACGACCGCCAGATCGAGCCACTGGCCCGGGTCGCCCGCGCGCTGCGGCGCAGTGGCGCGGTGGCCGGTATCCAGCTGGGCCATTGCGGCCGCAAGGCCGGCCTGCAGAAATGGTGGGAAGGCCATGGCCCGCTCACCGACAAGGATGCTGCGCGCGGTGAGGCAGCCTGGCCGGTGATCGGCCCCAGCCCGCTGCGCGTCGCCGACAACTACCGGCTGCCCGAGGCGCCGGATACCGCCGGCGTGGCGCAGACGGTGCAGGCCTGGGCCACCGCCGCACGCCGCGCCCGCGAGGCCGGCTTCGAGGCGCTGGAGATCCACGGCGCCCATGGCTACCTGGTGCACCAGTTCCTGCACCCGGTCTCGAACCAGCGCGAGGACCGCTACGGTCAGCAGCGCTGGACCTACGCGCTGGAAGTGGCGGAGGCGGTGCGCCGCGAGTGGCCGGATCATCTGCCGCTGTTCTGGCGCCACACGCTGGCCGACCCGGCCGACGGCGGCTTCGCGCTCGAAGAGAACATCGCCTTCGCCCGTGCATTGCACAGCCGCGGCGTCGACGTGCTGGACTGCTCGTCCGGCGGCGGCATCTCCGGCTACCCGGCCGTCGGCAAGCATGTGCCGCGCGGTCTGGACTTCCGGGCCGACATGGCCGGTGCGATCCGCCAGGCCACCGGCATGCCGGTGATGGCGGTCGGTCTGATCATCGATCCGCACCAGGCCGAGGCCCTGCTGCAGGACGGGCAGGC
>JAEUOX010000316.1 GCA_016790475.1 Rhodoferax sp.
TGCACTGCGGTTCTACACCGAGGAAGGCAGCATGCGCCCGCTGGTGCAGTCCAGCCTGGGCTGGCTGCTGATGTCCACCCGCCCGGACGAGGAGGTCGAACGGCTGGTGCGCCGCGCCAACATCGCGATCACGCGGCCGGCTGAGCGCGTCAAGGTGAACGAGATGGTGGACCGTGTCGCCGCCTTGCGCGGGCAGTCGACCGTCTATGCGGAGAACATCCCGCTGTTGGGTGGCGCAACGGTCTGCACGCTGCTGCCGGTCACGATCCACGAGCAGCCGGTGGTGTTCGGGCTCGGCGGTGCGCTGGAGCGGGTGCGCCCGATGCAGCAGCGCTACGCGGCCCTGCTGCGGCGGGCCGCGCTGTCAGTACAGGAGCCTGCTGCCGCCGGCACCTAGATGCGGCCCGCCTGCGCGGCACAATCGGCGCATGTCCGACACCGCTTCTTCCACTCCGTTGCTGCGCCTTGCCGATGGCGTGGCCACCCTCACGCTGAATCGGCCCGCGCACCGCAACCGCCTGGAAGATGAAGACCTGCGTTTCCTGCTGCAGACCTTCGCGCAGCTCGACGCCGACCCGGCGGTACGGGTGCTGGTGCTGCGGGCCCACACCGCGGGCCAGCCGCGGCCGGTGTTCAGTGCCGGCTACCACATCGGCGGCTTCGACGGGGCGGACCATGACCCGCAGCTGTTCGAGAAGATCCCGGACGCACTGGCCGCGCTGCGGCCGGTGACGATCTGCGCACTGAACGGCAGCGTGTACGGCGGCGCCACCGATCTGGTACTGGCCTGCGACCTGCGCATCGGCCTGGCCGGCACCGAGCTGCGCATGCCGGCCACGGCGCTGGGGCTGCACTACTACCCCAGCGGGCTGCAGCGTTATGTCGCGCGCCTGGGTATCAATGGGGCCAAGCGCGCCTTCCTGACGGCGCGGCCCTTCGCGGCGGAGCAACTGCTGCACATGGGCTGCCTGGAAGCGCTCGCGCCCGATGGGCAGGCCTTCGAGCAGGCGCTGGAGCATCTGGTGGCGGATGTCGCGCAGCTGGCACCGCTGGCGGTGCAGGCGACCAAGCAGTCCCTGGACGAGATCGCCGGCGGCCGCATGGACCTGCCGGCGATGCGCGCCCGCGAGGCGCTTACGGCGGCCAGCGCCGATTTCGCAGAGGGCCGGGCGGCCTTCCTGGCCCGGCGGCGCCCGCAGTTCCAGGGGCGCTGAGCGCGCCCTGCCGTCAGGCGTCCTTCTTGGCGCCGGTGGCGGCCTTGCGCGGTCGGCGCCCACGGGATTTGGGCGCCGCGGCTTCGGCCTCCGGCTCCGCGGACGCAACGTGTGCGGGTGCGGCTGCCGCTTCCATCGCCGGCGTCTCGGCGGGCATCGGCGCGATGGCGGCGGGTTCCGGCGGTGCCGGCGCGGCCTCGGTGCGTTCCACGGCCTCCGGCCCGGCCGCCGTGCCGGAGCGGCGCGATCCGCGCCCCCTGCGCCGGGACTCGCGGCGCGGCTCCTGGGCGTCGCCCGCCACCGGGGCCTCGCGGGGCAGACCCTCGGCCGGCGCGTCCGCCTGGCTCACAGCAGGCTCGACCGGCTGCGTCGGCGCCGCGGCCAGGCCGCCCTGGCGGTACACATAGGCGCCGGACTTCTCGTCCCGCCCGAATTCAAGCAGGCCGCGCGCCTGCGCCTCCTCCAGCAGGTTGCCGAAGGCGCGAAAGCCATACCAGGTTTCGTTGAAGTCCGGCTTGCGGCGCTTGATGGCCTCCTTGAGCACCGAGGCCCAGATCTTGCCGCTGTCGCCGCGTTCGGCGACCAGCGCGTCGAAGGTTTCGACCGCCATTTCGATGGCCTGCGTGCGCCGCTGGTCGATCTCGTCGCGGCGCTGGCGCTCCTCGTCGCTGGAGCGGCGCGGCGCACCCTGCGGCGCCTGCCCTTGCTGCTGCTGGCGCCGGGAGGTCGCCCGCTGGTTCTCGCGCACCAGATCATCGTAGAAGATGAACTCGTCGCAGTTGGCCACCAGCAGGTCGGAGGTGGACTGCTTGACGCCCACGCCGATCACCTTCTTGGCGTTCTCGCGCAGCTTGGAGACCAGCGGCGAGAAGTCCGAGTCGCCGCTGATGATGACGAAGGTGTTGACGTGCGCCTTGGTGTAGCACAGGTCCAGCGCGTCCACGACCATGCGGATGTCGGCCGAGTTCTTGCCGGACTGGCGCACGTGCGGGATCTCGATCAGCTCGAAGTTGGCCTCGTGCATCGTGGCCTTGAA
>JAEUOX010000318.1 GCA_016790475.1 Rhodoferax sp.
GGAACACCTGGTGCATTGCTGCCAGGGCGACGACCGGCCGGACTGCCCGATCCTGCAGACGCTGGAGACAGCGGACCTCGGCGCTCTGGCCGGTGCGACCGCTGGGGGTGGCCGGGGACGGCTGCGTCGTCCATCAGCGCATTGATCGCAGGTGCCCGTCAGGCCCTGTACTGCCCACCCCCTCGGCCAGATGCGGGCTATTGCGCTCCCGAAGCGCCGCAGCCGCTTCGTCATACAGGAACGGCAGGAACGCGAAGCGCCGGCCCCGCGTGACCGGCGTCACCATGTGCAGCAGCGCACCGGAGAACACCAGCGCGGCGCCCGGCGGCAGCTTGAAGCGACGTGGCCCGTATTCCGGGAAGACCAGCTCGCCGCCTTCGAAGTCGGCATTCAGGTTGATCGACACCGCAAAGCGCCGGTGGGCCGTGCCCAGCGTCGTGTTGTCGCGGTGCGGCCGGAAATGCCCGCCGCGGGCGCTGTCGTAGCAGCCCACCAGGTGGCGCTCCATGCGCGTGACGGCAAAGCTGTGCACCCGCAGGATCGTCGGCACGACCTTCTGGAAGATCCGCCGCTGCAACTGCCGGCACAGCGCGGTGTCGCCGAGGACCAGATCCTGGCGGGACTTGTGGCCATGGTCGTAGACGCCCACCGTCTTGCCGGCCTCGTCGCGCATGAAGCCGGACTCCTCGCCGCCGTCGGCCTCGTACAGCCGGATCAGGTGCGCACACAGTGCCGGCTCGAAGACGTGGGGCTGCAGGATGACCGGCGCATGCATCTCCACGCCGCCGTAATGCGACACCGGCGGCAGGCTGCGCAGGAAGCCCAGCAGCGTGGCGCGGTCCGTGCCGTCCGGCCGGAAGTGGATGATGCCCACCACCTGCAGCGCCGGGTCCAGCACAACCCACTGGCGCCGCACACTGGTCAGCCGGGTGTCGGTACCCTCTGGCAACGCGCCATACAGCCGGGCAACCGTGCCATCGAAATCCCAGAAGTGCCGCACACCGGGGATGCGCTGGACCACGCGCCCGCTGTGCTCGTCCGCCGGATCGTTGCTGACGCCGAAGAATGCGAAGCGCGTCTCGTCGAACATCGCGTGGTGCGCGTCCACCAGGGCCAGCGCGGCCTGCCCGACCGCGTCCTCGGCGGTGGCAAAGAAGCACAGCACGATGTAGCGCCCGGCCACGGTGTCGAAGGCATAGCGCGGGTTGCTGGTATTGCGCTGGTGAAACCAGGGGGCGGGCTCGCCGAGCTGCAGTTGGCGGTAGGTCGTCATGGTCTGTCGGCGC
>JAEUOX010000329.1 GCA_016790475.1 Rhodoferax sp.
GGCCGCAGCATCGACTTCAGCCGCTGCACCGAGCAGCCGGGTGACGGCATGCCGGGTGGGGAGAGCAGCCGGATGCCGGTGTTCAGCTTTCTCGGCCGGGCGGACCAGCATCCGCGCCAGTTGCCCTGCTGGATCACCCACACCACGGCGCAGACACACGACATCATCCGCAGCGGGCTGGACCGCAGCCCGATGTTCACTGGCAAGATCGAGGGCGTCGGCCCGCGCTACTGCCCCAGCGTCGAGGACAAGATCCACCGCTTTTCCGACAAGCAGAGCCACCAGATCTTCCTGGAGCCGGAAGGCCTGACGACACAGGAGTTCTACCCGAACGGCATCTCGACCAGCCTGCCCTTTGACGTGCAGTACGCGCTGGTGCGCTCGATCCCGGGACTGGAGAACGCGCACATCCTCCGGCCCGGTTATGCGATCGAGTACGACTACTTCGATCCGCGGGCGCTGCGCAGCAGCTTCGAGACCCGGGCGATCGGCGGCCTGTTCTTTGCCGGGCAGATCAACGGCACGACTGGCTACGAGGAGGCGGCGGCCCAGGGCCTGTTTGCCGGCGCGAACGCGGCGCTGCAGTGCCGGGGCGAGGATCCCTGGGTGCCCGGGCGGGAGCAGGCCTACCTCGGCGTGCTGGTGGATGACCTGATCACCAAGGGTGTGACCGAGCCCTACCGGATGTTCACGAGTCGGGCGGAGTTCCGCCTGCAGCTGCGCGAGGACAACGCCGACATGCGCCTGACCGAGACCGGCCGCCGCCTGGGCCTGGTCGACGATGCGCGCTGGGACGCCTTCAGCCGCAAGCGGGACGCTGTTTCACGTGAAACAGAGCGGCTGCGCGCGGTCTGGGTCAACCCGCGCAACCTGCCGGCCGAGGAGGCCGTCCGGGTGCTGGGCAAGGAAATCGACCATGAATACTGTCTGGCGGATCTGCTGCGCCGCCCGGGTGTGGACTATGCCGGCCTGATGTCGCTCAACGGTGGGCAGTTTGCCGCGCCGGAGCTGGCGATCGACGTTTCACGTGAAACAACGCCCGACGACGCGCAGGCGCTGTTCATCGCATCGGTGGTCGAGCAGGTGGAGACCACGGCCAAGTACGCCGGCTACATCGAGCGCCAGCGCGACGAGATCGACCGCCTGGCGCACTTCGAGACATTGCGCCTGCCGGCCGACCTGGACTACCAGGAGGTGACGGCGCTGAGCTTCGAGGCGCGCCAGATCCTGGCCCGCCACCGGCCGGAGACCCTGGGCATGGCCTCGCGCATCAGCGGCATCACGCCGGCGACCTTGTCGCTGTTGCTGGTGCATCTGAAGAAGAAGCGTGCCCGTGCCACGGCAGACGGCGGCCCGTCCCCGGACAAGTTGGCCGCGTGACGCCGGCCGCCCTCGAATCCAGCCTGCGGGACGGGGCGCACGCCCTGGGCCTGTCGCTGTCCGACGCCCAGGTGGCCCAATTGCTCGCCTACCTCGCGCTGCTGCAGAAGTGGGGCCGGGTCTACAACCTGACGGCGGTTCGGGAGCCGGCGGAGATGCTGACCCACCATCTGCTGGACAGCCTGGCCGTGATCCCGCCGCTGCGCCGGCATGCCGAGGCGCTTGGCCAGCCGGCGTTGCGGGTGCTGGATGTCGGCTCGGGGGCCGGGTTGCCCGGCGTCGTGATCGCGGTGTGCTGCCCGGACATGGCGGTGACCTGCGTCGACACCGTGGCCAAGAAGGCGGCCTTCGTGCAGCAGGTGGCGGTGAGCCTGCGCCTGCCCCGGCTGCGGGGGCTGCA
>JAEUOX010000339.1 GCA_016790475.1 Rhodoferax sp.
CGGCGTTAGGCCGCACAACCCACGTCCAGCGCACCTATGCAGGAAGACAACAAGTCGATCGTTCGCGGCTTCGTTGACGCAATCAATGCGAAAGACTGGGCTCGCCTTCGCTCTGTCCTCGCCCCAGACTTCAAGCGCCACAGCGTCGCAGCTGGGAAACCCGGCGTTCGCTCGGCGGAAGAACTCATTGCATTCCTGTTGGCAGAGTACGCAACGTTCCCAGACGCCCACGAAACACTGTTGGACCTCGTGGCAGAGGGTGAGAAGGTTGCGGCACGCCATCTCTTTCGTGGCACGCAGCTTGGTGCCATGGGGCAGTTTCCGCCGTCTGGCAAGGTCCTCGAAGCCACTTACCTGGCAATTTATCGCTTTAACAGTGGGCGCATCGTCGAGGCTTGGGCTGAGTGGGACAACCTTGCTGGGCTCAAGCAGCTTGGGCACAGTGCGGCCTAACCCTTCGCTCGAGGCGCGGACCTCCACCGGCATGGCGCCGCGAGGCTCTCTCTGTCAATCATCCGCCTCGCGGCGCCATACCGGCGGCGTCCGCTCAGCTCAAACGTTAAACCGCATGCAAGGTTCCTCTATGAAGTTCTCCAAGTTCAGGAGCACTCTGGGTTGGTTGGCAGTCTTCGGTTGCGCTGGAATGTTGTATGGCGCACTTGAACTGATGTCTGGCACTCCTGTTGTGTGGGAGCGAGTGTTGCCAATGTTCGGTATTTTGTTTTTGTTTGGCGTCTGGGCAGGCGTGGTTTTCATTACTGAGAAATTTCCATTTCGTCGCCTACTCCATGCCAGTTTGTTTGCTGGGCTTGGCTATCTCTTGGCACAGGTTCTGACAAATCCGACCATGGTGCAAGCGGCCATGGTCACGGCAGCCTTTGCATTCATTGGCTATTTCGGTGAAGTGTGGGTCAAACATGTCTAGCGACCCGCGGTTTAACACTGCGCCCAAGTCGGACGCCTTCGGCGCCTCTTGGCTTGGGCGTTAACCGGCATGTACTCGCCAAAGGTCGTTGTCGTTTCAACTACGGGCTACCTTGCGGATCGGGATAACGGGCTTCTGCAAGCGCTGCTCGACGCCAGGATTGAGTTGTTCTGTGTGGTGGGTGAAGACGCTCAAGCGTGGGAAGATGCTCTAGATTGGTTGTGTGTTGGGGCGGCCAGCGAAGGCACACACCACATCACTACCACCTCCCACATTGGCGAGACCGTCGAAGAAGTGATTGCGTTCGCTGAGCAGTTCAGTACGCCCACGCCGGGCAAGGTAGAGGTGTTGTATGCATGAAAACTGCTTGCCTGGTTGCTGGTTAACAGGCCGCTGCATCCGACCGCCTTCGGCGGCCGCTGGCCTCTGCGTTCTACATCATGGTGACCGGCACTTGCTGACCCTTGTTTTTGTAGCTACATTAAAGTTGTGCGAGTCACCTACGACCCAGCCAAGCGCGAGATCACGTTGACGGAGCGGGGCCTCGATTTCGAGGATGCCAGATACGTGTTTGCCGGGCCAACCTTCGAGGCAGAAGACCTGCGCCGAAACTACGGGGAGAGGCGGATCATCTGCTTTGGACTGCTCAATGACCGGCTCGTTGTGGTTGGCTACACGCCGCGTGGCGCGGATCGCCACGTTTTCAGCATGAGGAAAGCAAATGACCGCGAGCAAACGCGCATCGGCCCGATCCTTGGGCTCTGATCTCAAGCGCGTCGACCGGCATGTCATTCAACCTGCCGAATACGACGAACTCCCCGAACTCACCGACGACATGTTCGCGCGAGGTGTTGTGAACAAGGGAGGTCGGCCAAGGGCCGCGAACCCCAAGCGGCTGATTTCCATTCGGCTTACCGAAGATGTGATTCAACGCTGGCGGGCCACTGGGCCGGGATGGCAGACGCGGATGGCTGAAAAGCTCAGCAACTCAGCGCCCAAATGATGCAGAACATTTCGCTCCATCGACCGCCTTCGGCGTCCGCTGAGCGCGGCGTTATCCAGAAACCAATCCGGGCATGCAGACTCAGCGATCTTGCCAGTACCCAGGGCGCCTACGTTGATGCGCTATTGCAAGCACCGCGACATGCTGACCAATGACCTCATACATGACGGTGTATGGGAAATGCCTGAGGTGATAGTGCCGGGTGCCATCTGCGTCTTCGGGCCAATCCCTGGCTGTGATGGTCAATCCGTCGATTGCGTCAAACAACTCACCCCGAAAACTCTCTGCGGCCATTTGGCTTCTGTCGAAATAACAGAGGAAGGCTTCACGTCCCTCTGCCTCTACATCGGGCAGTACTTCAAATTCGAAGCGATTCACAGAGAGCCAAGGCGCTGTCGAACTTCTTCCCAGGGAGCAGCTTGTACTCGCCCGGCTCGCAACTCACTGCGGCGCCGGTTTACTTCGACACGCCACAGGTCGGAGAGCTTTGCCGCATCGGGCGTCTCCAGACTATCAAGAAGTGCAACTGCCAAGGCTGAGCGCTCCTCGGCCGGAAGGCCAAGAACTTCGTCCAGAAGGTGGTCTACTCGGGCCTTCATGGGAGTCAGTCTAGCACCGCTGATTCCGGGTGGGGTCGAATCCAGGGATAACATGTCCGCCGAACGGAACCACAGCGGCTGGCCATGTTCCCGCCATTCTTCGGACCATTGCACGCCGCTGTGGTCCGATCAGGTTCAGCGTCAAAGCGCGATGGTGCGTCATGAAGCGGCCCGGCGATGCTGCTTATCATCGGCCCTGCGGATTGAGCGCATCCCGGCGCGGTCCGTCCAGCTCCAACCATAGGCATCCAACGCCCTATGCCCCTTGCCCTTTCCGTTGCCGGCGTGCTGATCGGCTTCGTCGCGGTCTCAGGGTTTCTCTTCGGTCAGCTGTTCTTCGGGCATTTTTCGTTTCCCGCCTCACTCGCCGGCTTTGCGGGGCTCGCCTGTTCCGTTGGTGCATTCACGATGGCTGCCCGGCCTGCGTGGCAAGCGCCATGGGTTGCCTGGGCGGGCATTGCGGCGCTCGTCGGTGTTGCGATGGACGCCGTGCACTACTACATGTACCTGGCCATACCTGGAAACTATTACGGTTGGGCACTCCTCGGTCCGTTCGCCGCCTTCATCGCATTGGTGATTTTTGCCACCAGGCAGCGCCGCTTGCGCCGGGGGTAGCCATCGATGCCCCGCCAGTGAGGCCCAGGCAGCGACCATCTCGAACCCGGGAAGTCATCCGAGAACGCCTGCTTGCGTTCGGCATGATCCTCGTCGCGTCTTGCGCACAGGCGGACAAGCGAGATCCCTGCGCATCGGCCAGCTACAGCATCGAGCTTCCCCGCAAGGCAGAATGCGCCATGCACATCGCCATCCTGACCTTCCAGGGCTTCAATGAACTGGACTCCTTCATCGCCCTGGGCGTGCTCCAACGCATCAAGCGGCCGGATTGGCGCGTCACGATCTGCTGCCCCGAGCCGGAAGTGACCTCGATGAACGGGGTGACGGTACGTGCCCAGTCCAGCCTGGAGGCGACCGCATCGGCAGACGCCGTCCTCGTCGGCAGTGGCGTCAAGACGCGTGAGGTGGTGGCGGATCCCGGTCTGCTGGGGCGTGTCTCGCTCGACCCGCAGCGCCAGCTCATCGCGGCGCAGTGCTCCGGAACCCTGGTTCTTTCCAAGCTGGGCCTGGTGACCGGCATGCCGGCCTGTACCGACCTGACCACCAAGCCCTGGGTCGAGGAGGCTGGCGTGGCCGTGCTCGACCAGCCGTTCTACGCCCGGGGCAATGTGGCCACGGCGGGCGGCTGCTTTGCCTCTCCCTATCTTGCGGCCTGGATCATCGCCCGTACGGAAGGTGTTGAAGCCGCCGAATCGGCGCTGCACTATGTGGCCCCCGTCGGCGAGAAGGCGGAATACGTGCAGAACGCCATGCGCAGGATCAGACCCTACCTTCCGCAGTGACGCCGGGATCAGGCAAGCCATGAACGATCTCCCACCCCTCCCGGAAATCACCCTTGGCCACTACCGCCACTACAAGGGTGGCGACTACGAGGTGCTCGGCGTCGTGCGGCACAGCGAGAGCACCGAACCGATGGTGCTCTACACGCCGCTCTACAACGACACCGGCGCCTGGGTGCGGCCGTACGCCATGTTCTTCGAGACCGTCGAGGTCGATGGCCGGGTACAGCCGCGCTTCGCGCTCGTGCGGCCGAAGGCGCCGGCAGGCAAGTAGCCGATTCCCTCCGTCAGCTGAAGAAGCTCTTCAGCCGGTCCGTCCAGCTGTCGCCGGTCGGGGAGTGCTTGCCGCCACCCTTCTTCAGCGAGTCCTCCAGCTCACGCAGCAGCTTGCGCTGGTGCTCGCTGAGCTTGACCGGCGTCTCGACCAGGATATGGCAGTACAGGTCGCCGGGGTAGCTGGAGCGCACGCCCTTGATGCCCTTGCCGCGCAGCCGGAACTGCTTGCCGGTCTGCGTGCCCTCGGGGATGTCGATGGCCGCCTTGCCGGACAGCGTGGGCACGTCAATCTCGCCGCCGAGCGCGGCGGTGATCATGCTGATCGGCACCGAGCAGTGCAGGTCGTCGCCGTCGCGCTCGAAGATCTCGTGCTTCTTGAGGCGGATCTCGATGTACAGGTCTCCCGCCGGCCCGCCATTCGTGCCGGGTTCCCCATTGCCGGTGCTGCGGATGCGCATGCCGCCGTCGATGCCCGCCGGGATCTTGACCTCCAGCGTCTTCTGCTTCTTGAGCTTGCCCTGGCCATGGCACGCGGTGCAGGGCTCCGGGATCACCTTGCCGTTGCCACGGCAGGTCGGGCAGGTCTGCTGCACGCTGAAGAATCCCTGGCGCATCTGCACGCTGCCGGAGCCGTTGCAGGTGCCGCAGGTCTTGACCTGGGTGCCGGGCTTGGCGCCGGTGCCGTGGCAGGTGTCGCAGTTCTCCCAGCTGGGGATGCGGATCTGCGCGTCCTTGCCGCGGGCGGCTTCCTCCAGCGTGATCTCCATCGCGTAGCTGAGGTCCCCGCCGCGGTAGACCTGGCGCCCACCGCGGCCGCGCTGCTGGCCGAACATGTCGCCAAAGATGTCGCCGAAGGCCTCGGCGAAGCCGCCGAAGCCCTCGGCACCGGGGCCGCCGGGCCCGCGCATGTTCGGGTCGACGCCGGCATGGCCGTACTGGTCGTACGCGGCCCGCTTCTGCGGGTCGGACAGCATCTCGTAGGCTTCCTTGGCGTCCTTGAACTTCTCCTCGGCCGCCTTGGCGCTGTCGCCCTGGTTGCGGTCCGGGTGGTACTTCATCGCGAGCTTGCGGTAGGACTTCTTGATTTCCTCGTCCGACGCGTTCTTCGGCACGCCCAGCGTTTCGTAATAGTCTCGTTTGGCCATCGTCGTTCTCGGTCAGCTCGCCATCGTTGGGTTGGTCGGTAGGCAGGGGGTTGCCGCGCTCCATGCAGAGCGCCGCGGCGCAGGGGGCCCGGGGGTCCTGCGCACGCGGCGGTCGGCGGGGTGGTGCAGGATCAGCCCTTCTTGACTTCCTTCACCTCGGCATCCACCACGTCATCGTCCTTCGGCTTGGAGGCGCCGCCGCCTGCCGCCGCACCCGCATCGGCCTGCGCACCGGCGGCATCGGCCGCCTGCTTGGCCTGCATGTCGGCGTACATCTTCTCGCCGAGCTTCTGGCTGGCAGCCATCAGCGCGTTGTTCTTGTCGTCGATGGCGGCCTTGTCGTCGCCCTTCAGCGCGGCTTCCAGGTCCTTGATGGCGGCCTCGATCTTGTCCTTCTCGCCGGCTTCGAGCTTGTCGCCGTACTCGGTCAGGCTCTTCTTGACGCTGTGCACGCTGGCTTCGCCCTGGTTGCGGGCCTGCACCAACTCGAGCTTCTTCTTGTCCTCGGCGGCGTTGAGCTCGGCGTCCTTCACCATCTGCTGGATCTCGGCCTCGCTGAGGCCGGAGTTCGCCTTGATGGTGATCTTGTTCTCCTTGCCGGTGCCCTTGTCCTTGGCGCCGACATGCAGGATGCCGTTGGCGTCGATGTCGAAGGACACCTCGATCTGCGGCGTGCCGCGCGCGGCCGGCGGGATGCCTTCCAGGTTGAACTCGCCCAGCATCTTGTTGCCGGCGGCGATCTCGCGCTCGCCCTGGAACACCTTGATCGTCACCGCCGGCTGGTTGTCCTCGGCGGTCGAGAAGGTCTGGGCGAACTTGGTCGGGATCGTCGTGTTCTTGCTGATCATCTTGGTCATGACGCCGCCCAGCGTCTCGATGCCCAGCGACAGCGGGGTCACGTCGAGCAGCAGGACGTCCTTGCGGTCGCCGGTCAGCACCTGGCCCTGGATCGCGGCGCCGACGGCCACGGCTTCGTCCGGGTTGACGTCCTTGCGCGGCTCGCGGCCGAAGAACTCCTTGACCTTCTCCTGGACCTTGGGCATGCGGGTCATGCCGCCGACCAGGATCACGTCATGGATGTCGCTGACCGACACGCCGGCGTCCTTGATGGCGGTGCGGCAGGGCGCGATCGTGCGCTCGATCAGGTCGTCGACGAGCGACTCGAGCTTGGCCCGGCTGAGCTTGATGTTCAGGTGCTTCGGACCGGTCGCGTCGGCCGTCACATAGGGCAGGTTGATGTCGGTCTGCGAGCTGTTGGACAGCTCGATCTTCGCCTTCTCGGCGGCTTCCTTCAGGCGCTGCAGCGCGAGCACGTCCTTGCCGAGGTCGACACCCTGTTCCTTCTTGAACTCGGAGATGATGTAGTCGATCACGCGCTGGTCGAAGTCCTCGCCGCCGAGGAAGGTGTCGCCGTTGGTGGACAGCACCTCGAACTGCTTCTCGCCATCGACGTCGGCGATCTCGATGATGGACACGTCGAAGGTGCCGCCGCCGAGGTCATAGACGGCGATCTTGCGGTCGCCCTTTTCGTTCTTGTCCAGGCCGAAGGCCAGCGCGGCGGCGGTCGGCTCGTTGATGATGCGCTTGACATCCAGGCCGGCGATGCGGCCGGCGTCCTTGGTGGCCTGGCGCTGGGCGTCGTTGAAGTAGGCCGGCACGGTGATGACGGCTTCGGTCACCGTCTCGCCCAGGTAGTCCTCGGCGGTCTTCTTCATCTTGCGCAGCACGTCGGCGCTGACCTGCTGGGCCGCCATGGCCTTGCCGCGCACCTCGACCCAGGCGTCGCCGTTGTCGGCGGCCACGATCTTGTAGGGCATCAGCGAGATGTCCTTCTGCACTTCCTTCTCGACGAACTTGCGCCCGATCAGGCGCTTGACCGCGTACAGCGTGTTCTTCGGGTTTGTCACGGCCTGGCGCTTGGCAGAGGCACCGACCAGCACCTCACCGTCTTCCTGGTAGGCAATGATGGACGGCGTGGTCCGGGCACCTTCCGAGTTCTCGATGACCTTGGGCACATTGCCCTCCATGATGGCCACGCAGCTGTTGGTGGTGCCCAGGTCGATACCGATGATTCTTCCCATGTTCTTCTCCAAGGTCACCCGGATTGGCTGGAGAGCCTCACCGGGCTGGTTTCAAAAATTGTTCCTGAAGGGCAGGTGCGGATTCCCGCAGGCTTTTCAAGGTTTATTTCGGTGCCGAGACGGTCACCAGGGCCGGGCGCAGCACCCGCTCGGCGATCAAGTAGCCCTTCTGCAGCACGGTGACCACGGTGTTGGCCTCCTGCTCGGAGGGCACGACGCTGATCGCCTGGTGCTGGTGCGGGTCGAAGCGGGTGCCGGCGGCCGGGTTGATCGCGAGGACCTTGTTGCGCTCCAGCGCCGCCAGCAGCTGGCGCAGCGTGGCTTCGGCGCCCTCGCGGATCTGCTCCGGCGTGGCTTCCTTGATGGCCAGGCCGGTTTCCAGGCTGTCGACGACCGGCAGCATGCCCTCGGCGAAGCTCTCGACGGCGAAGCGGCGGGTCTTGGCAATCTCTTCCTCGGCGCGGCGGCGGGCGTTCTCGGCTTCGGCCTTGGCACGCAGGTACTGGTCGGCCAGCTCGGCGCTCTTGGCCTGCAGCGTGGCCAGCTCCGCCTGGGCCTGGACGAGGGGGTCGACGGGGGAGGGGGATTCGGTGGTGCTGCCCGGTTCGGCGGCCGGGGTGGCCTGGGCGGGGTCGGGTTGGTGGTTGTCGGACATGCGCAGGGGAGGGGTCAGAAAAAGATGCAGGGGACCTGAGGGCAGGGGGCCGAATTTCAAGGCCCCTTGCAGGGAATTGCCGGCCGAGGGCGGCAGACGCCGCGGCCCGCCTGCCGGAGCGGCTGGCCGGCCCGTCGGAAACGGGTCAGGCCAGGGCCAGCAGTTCGACGTCGAACTTCAGTGTCGCGTTGCCCGGGATCACGCCGCCGGCGCCGCGCGCGCCGTAGCCCAGATCGGGCGGGATGATCAGCGTGCGGGCGCCGCCGACCTTCATGCCGGCCACGCCTTCGTCCCAGCCCTTGATCACCATGCCGGCGCCCAGCGGGAACACGAACGGGTCGCGACGGTCCTTGCTGGAGTCGAACTTGGCACCCTGCACCCCGTCGTTGTACAGCCAGCCGGTGTAGTGCACGGTGACGCGCTGGCCGCGGGTGGCCTCCGCGCCGTCGCCCACGGTGGTGTCAAGGTATTGCAGGCCGCTGGAGGTGGTGATCATGGGGATGGGTCCGGTGGGAAGGAAACCGGAAATTATGCCAGCAGGCCCCGCCGCGCCAGATCGCGCATCAGGTGGCGCAGGCCGTAGGTCCAGGGGGGAACGGCATCGGACAGGCCGACCCGGTTGACCAGCCGGCCCAGGCGCGGCGTGGCAATCGCGACCCGGTCGCCCACCGCGTGCGTGAAGCCCTGGCCGGGGCCGAAGCGGTCCTGCGTGGGGGCGAACATCGTGCCCAGGTACAACATGAAGCCGTCCGGGTACTGGTGCGTGCGCCGCTCCGGCGGGCCCATCGCGTGGTCGACCAGCTCCAGCGGGTCGCGGCTGATCATCGCCAGGCTGCTGCGGCCCTCCATCCGGAAACTGGCGTCGGCACTCTCGACCTGCATCGACAGCTCGCAGCGGCGCACGTCGTCGATCGTGAAGTGGTCGTCGAACAGCCGGACGAACGGGCCGATCGCCGCCGATGCGTTGTTGTCCTTGGCCTTGCCCAGCAGCAGTGCGCTGCGGCCCTCAAAGTCGCGCAGGTTGACGTCGTTGCCCAGTGTGCAGCCGCGGGTCTCGCCACGGCTGTTGACGGCCAGCACGATCTCCGGCTCCGGGTTGTTCCAGGCGCTGCCGGGGTGCAGACCCACATCGGCACCGAGGCCGACCGCGCTCAGCGGCTGGGCCTTCGTGAAGATCTCGGCGTCCTCGCCGATGCCGACCTCCAGGTACTGCGACCAGACGCCCTGGGCGATCAGCACCTCGCGCAGCTGGCGGGCCTGGGCGGAGCCCGGCCGCACGCTGCGCAGGTTGTCGCCGATCACGGCCACCACCGAGCGGCGCACTGCCTCGGCACGGCCGGCGTCGCCGCGAGCCTGTTCCTCGATGACGCGCTCCAGCATCGACGCGACGAAGGTGACGCCGGCGGCCTTGATCGCCTGCAGGTCGCAGGGCGCCAGGAACCAGGGCACGGCCGGATCGCGCCGGTCCTGTGCCGAGTTGGCCAGGACCTGCGCGGTGTCGGCCATCGGGCCGCCGCCGTATTCCCGCACCGAGCCGGCCGGGTCGGCCATCTCGAGCAGCTCGGACGCGGTGGCGGCGACGCCGCTGAGGTCGAACAGGTGGCGGTCGGTCACGCGCACCAGCACCGGCCCGACGCCCTCGACCCAGATGCGGCCGACCAGCACCGCCTGGGCATGGTCTTCCGGGAGGAGGTGTTCGGGCGTCAGGAGGGTGTGCATGGCAGGGTCGGGTTCAGGGGCGCTTGCGGGCCTGGGCCGCGGCCCAGCGGGTGGCGAAGGCAGGAAGATCAGAGAGCCGCTTGAGCAGGTCTGCCCCGGCGGCGGTCAGCAGGTAGCCGTCGTCGCCGTGGCCCATCAGGCCGGCCTCGCGCAGCTCCTTGATGCGGGTGTTCAGGGTGTTGGGGGTGACGCCGCCGACGCTGTCCTGCAGCAGCCGGAAGGTCTGCGGATGCCCGTCGCGCAGCGCCCACAGCACCCGCAAGGCGTAACGCGCCTCCAGCAGGCTCAGCAACTGCCCCAGCGCCGCGGGCTCCTTCGCCGTCATGGTGTCGACTCCTCGTTGCTGCCTGGTTCGGGTTCTTGCGCCGAAACAGGCCCGGGGCTGCTGCGGTCACTGGCGCCGTGATTATGCATGGGGCCCGGGCCGCCGGCGGTGGCGTGCTACAGGTAGACCTTCTGCAGCAGGCGCATCAGCGTGCGGCGCTCGGCGGCAGTCAGGCGGCCGGTCTGGTCGACCTCCAGCGCGCTGGCCTCGTGCTCCGCCTGCTGCATCAGGGCTGTGCCCTCCGGGGTGGCATACAGGCTCATCGCCCGGCCGTCTATGCGGTGGCGCTCGCGCTGGATCAGGCCGCGCTTTTCCAGCGCGCCGATCATGCCGACCAGGTTGGGCGGCAGGATGCCCAGCGTCGCGCACAGCTGGCGCGAGGTGATGCCGGGGTTGTGGTGGATCAGCGACATCACCGAGAAGTCCACCGGGCGCAGGTCGAACACCGCCATGCGCGCGATGAAGGCCTCGATGATGCGCAGCGCCGCGCGCCGGGCGTTGTAACCGACCAGGGTTTCGAGATAGCGGGTATCGACCTTGTCAACGGACATCGTGGGTGCCGGTGGCTTGCGCCGCCCGGCCCATGCGCTGCGTGATGATCGCATGGCGCATGTCGAATTCCGGCAGGACCCAGGATTGCAGGGCCTGCGCCGGGGCGGTCCAGCGCTCGCCCCCGCTGGCAGGCGCGGCGGCAATCTGCTCCCAGGCCCAGTCCAGCCAGGCGATGGCGACGGCCCGCAGGAAGTCGTCCGCGATCCAATAGGCCAGCGTGCCGTCGCGATGGCAGGCCGCCACCACATCCTGCGCCAGCGCGCGAAGCCGTGCCAGGCGCTGGTGCATCGCGGTGAACCCGCGGCTTTGCCGAGGTGGCTCCTGGGCCATCGTGTCCAGCAGCGCGCACAGGGCGGCCGCACCGTCCGGCAGCACCTTGCGCACCAGCAGGTCGATCGCCTGGATCTCGTTCGTGCCCTCGTAGATCATCGCGACGCGGGAATCGCGGACGATCTGCTCGATGCCCCATTCGCGCACATAGCCATGGCCGCCGAACACCTGCAGGCATTCGCTGGCGCCGTGGAAGGCCTGGTGTGTGCAGGCCGTCTTCAGCACCGGCGTGACCAGGGCGCACCAGCGCTGCGCGGCGTCGCGCCGGGCCGTGTCCGGATGGCTCTGCGCGATGTCGAGTTCCAGGGCCGTGTGGTAGGCCAGCACCCGGCCGCCATCGATCCAGGCCCGCTGGGTGTCCAGGATGCGGCGCATGGCCGGGTGCAGCGCGATCGGGTCCGGCCCGGCGCCGGCGGATCCGTCCGTGCGTGGCGCGCGCATCTGGCGGCGCTCCTGCGCATAGGCATCGGCTTTCTGCCAGGCGGCCTCCAGCAGGCCCACGCCCTGCAAGGCCACATGCAGGCGGGCCGCGTTCATCATGACGAACATCGCGGCCAGGCCGCGCTGCGGCTCGCCGATCAGCCAGCCGCAGGCGTCGTCGAAGCGCATCACGCAGGTGGGGCTGCCGTGCAGGCCCATCTTTTCCTCGATGCGCTCGCAGACCACGGTGTTGCGGCGGCCGTCCGGCAGGACCTTGGGCACCAGCACCAGGGACAGCCCTTTCGGGCCGGCCGGCGCGTCCGGCAGACGCGCCAGCACCAGGTGCACGATGTTGTCGGTCAGGTCGTGTTCGCCGCCGGAGATGAAGATCTTGGTGCCGGCGACGCGGTAGCTGCCGTCGGCCTGCGGCGTCGCGCGGGTGCGCACCAGGCCCAGGTCGCTGCCGGCGTGGGATTCCGTCAGGCACATCGTCGCCAGCCATTCGCCGCTGGCGACGCGGGGCAGGTAGCGTTCGCGCAATTCCGCGCTGGCATGGTGGCGCAGGCAGTCGTAGGCGCCGTGCAGCAGACCGGGCGCCATCGTCCAGCCGTGGTTCGCGGCGCTCAGCATTTCATAGAGCACCGCCTCCATCACCAGCGGCAGGCCCTGGCCGCCGTGCTCCGGTGCGCAGGCCAGCGCGGGCCAGCCGGCCTGCCAGTAGGCCTGGTAGGCATCGCGGAAGCCCGGCGGCGACTGGACCTGACCGGCCTCGAAGCGGCAGCCGGTCTCGTCACCGGTGCGCTGCAGCGGCGCGATGCGTTCGGCGACGAAGCGGCCCCCCTCGTCGATGATCTGGCGCATCAGCGCGCCATCGGTGTCGGCATGGGCGGGCAGCGCACCGAGCTGCTGCGGGGCGTCCAGTACCCCGAACAGCAGGGCGGCGATATCGTCGGTGCGCGGCTGGTAGTCCATGGCGTGCGGGCAGGCTCCGGGCGGGGGGATCAGGTATCGTCCGAGAAGCCGATTTGCTTGACCAGCGGTCCCCAGCGGAAGTACTCCTGGCGCTGGCTGCGATCCATCTCGCGCACGCTGGAGCCGCGCGGCGACATGCCGAAGGTGCCCAGCGAGGCGATCACCGCCTTGTCCTGCAGCGCGGCGTTGATCGCGGCATTGGCGTTGTCGATGATGTTGCCGGGCGTGCGCGCCGGCGCGTAGAAGCCGAACCACTCCTCGACCGTCAGGTCCGGGAAGCCCTGCTCGGCGAAGGTGGGCACGTCCGGCGAGAACGGGTTGCGCGTCGGCCCGGAGGTGGCCAGGATGCGCAGCTTGCCGGCCTTGTAGTTGGCCAGGAAGTCGCCGCTCGGCGTGAACATCGAGGCGATCTGGCCGCCGATCACGTCGGCCACGCCGGGGATGGAGCCGCGGTAGGGCACATGCGTCAGCGGCGTGTTCGTGAAGCCGGACAGCAGCGCGCCCAGGAAGTGCGGGATCGAGCCGGCGGCCGGCGAGCCATAGCTGGCCTTGTCCGGGTTCGCCTTGGCCCAGGCCACATAGTCCTTCACGGACTTGACGCTGGCCGGCACCATCGGGCCCACGGCCAGGCCATGGTGCAGCACCGAGGCGATCGACACCGGCGCCAGGTCCTTGAACGGGTCGTAGGACAGGCGGCGGTAGATGTGCGGGTAGATCGAGGTGCAGGAGAAGGGCGTCAGCAGCAGCGTGGCGCCGTCCGGTGCGGCGTTCTTGACCGACTCGACCGCGATGCGGCCCCCGGCGCCGGGCTTGTTCTCGACGACTGCGCCGTTCTTCGCGAACGCCGTGCCGCCGAGCTTGTCGCCGACGCGCCGGCTGGTCGCGTCGGCCGTGCCGCCGGCCGGGAAGCCGTTGATGATCTTGACCTGCTCCAGGCCCTGGGCGCGGGCGATGAGCGGTGCGAAGGCGCCGAGCGCGGCGAGGCTGGCGGTGGCATGGGTGAACTGGCGACGGGTGGTCACGGTTGTCTCCCGGAGGTGGTGGTGGTTGGGGTCAGCGGGGCGCCATGCGCAGGGCGCCATCAAGGCGAATCACCTCGCCGTTGAGGTGGCCGTTCGTGACGATGTGGCAGGCCAGCTCGGCAAACTCCGAGGGCTTGCCGAGGCGCGGCGGGAACGGGATCGATGCCGCCAGCGAGGCCTGCACCGGCTCGGGCAGCGAGCGCAGCAGCGGCGTGGCGAACAGCCCGGGCGCGATCGTGCAGACGCGGATGCCGTGCTGCGCGAGATCGCGCGCCATCGGCAGCGTCATGCCGACCAGGCCGCCCTTGGACGCGCTGTAGGCCTGCTGGCCAACCTGCCCGTCGAAGGCCGCCACCGACGCGGTGAAGACCATCACGCCGCGCTCGCCGCCGTCCAGCGGCTGTAGCCGCGCGCACTCGGCGGCGAACAGGCGGCTGATGTTGTAGCTGCCCACCAGGTTCACCTGGATCACGCGGGCGAAATCCTCCAGCGGTGCGGCCGTGCCGTCCTTGCCGATGACGCGCTTGGCGGTGCCGATGCCGGCGATGTTCATCAGGATGCGGGCCGGGCCGTGGGCGGCCGCGGCGCGCGCCAGTGCGGCGGCGACGCTGTCGGTGCTGGTGATGTCGCAGGGGCAGGCGATGCCGCCGATCTCGGCGGCGACCTGCTCGGCCAGCGCGGCATTGACGTCGAGCACGGCGACCTTGGCGCCCAGGCGGGCGAGTTCGCGGGCGGTGGCCTCACCGAGGCCGGATGCGCCGCCGGTGACGAGGGCGGCTTGTCCTTGGATGTTCATGGTGCGGGGGTGTCTCCGGAGCGGGGTTGCAGGGTATGGGGGAGGGTGCCGTCGTGCAGTGCGGTGACCAGGGCCTCGCGGTGCTTGAGCACCGCGCGCTGGTTGATGGAGCCCTTGTCGGTCACCTCGCCGAGGTCGATCGACGGGGGATCGGCCAGCACATGCAGCCGGGCGATGCGGTTGGCACTGCCGGTGGCGCTGCGCGCCAGCGTGTCCAGCACCTGCTGGAAGTGCTGCAGCACCGGCGCGCTCTGCACGACCTCGCGCAGGCTGGCCGTCGGCGGCAGGCCGGCGAGTTGCCGGACCGCGGCGGTCGGGAAGATCAGCGCGCCGACTTCCTTGAGGTTCAGGCCGGTGATCACCGCATCCTGCACGTAGGGGGCGCCGGCCGCGATGATCTTGCCGCGCAGCGGGCCGACGCTGACGAAGGTGCCGGTCGCGAGCTTGAAGTCCTCCGCGATGCGGCCGTCGAACTTCAGGCCGCGGTGGATGTCGGCCGGATCGATCCACTGCACGGCGTCGCCGGTGCAGAAGAAGCCTTCCTCATCGAAATGGGCGGCGGTCTCCTCCGGCGCGCGCCAGTAGCCGGGCGTGATGTTCGGCCCGCGGTAGCGCACCTCGACCTTGCCGTCGACTGGCAGCAGCTTGAGCTCCAGGCCGGGCGTCGGCACGCCGAGATCCCCGGCCCGCACGTGCGGGCTGGTGACGAAGATGCCGAACGGGCCGGACTCGGTCATGCCCAGGCCGGTGCCCATCACGATGCGTTCGCCGATTTCGGCCTCCTGCGTGGCGTGCAGGCTGTCCCAGACCGGCTGGGCCAGCGAGGCGCCGGCATAGAAGAACATCTTGACGCGGGACAGCAGGTTGCGGCGCAGTACCGCGTCGGTCTGCATCGCGTTGGCGATCGCCTCGAAGCCGGTGGGCACGTTGAAGTACACCGTCGGGGCGATCTCGCGCAGGTTGCGCAGCGTCTCGCCGATCAG
>JAEUOX010000392.1 GCA_016790475.1 Rhodoferax sp.
CCCCTGAACCCGGGCTTCAGTCCGGGCAGCAGCTTCGCGAACAACGGCACCATGAGCCTGCTGTCGCACACGGAAGGGGGCGGGCTGCTGCTTGACAGCGGCGACCATCTGACCAACAACGGCCAGCTGGAGAGCGGCTACACCGCGGTCGGCGCGGGCAGCCTGCTCGAGAACACCGTCAGCGGCGTGCTGCGGACGAACCGTGTCAACACCTCCCTGCAGACGGCGCCCGCCCCGGGCACGCTGCGCACGTTGACCCAGGTCAACGGAACCGGCCTGGCCTCGGTGGAAAGCCTGCAGGTGCTCGGGCGGCTCGCCAACGAGGGCGCCTGGACGGACTACGGCAGCACCACGGTGTACGGTGCAGTCGATAACTACGGCAGCTTCCTGAGCACCAACAACACGGCCCTGGTGCTCCCGGCACCGTTCAGCCTGCCCTACACCCAGCAGATCCTGATCGCGCACCATCCGGTGCTGCAGGCGATCGGCCCAGCGCGCTGGACCAACTACAGCGGCAGCACACTGCAGTTGGACGCGAACACGACGCTGACCAACCAGGGGGAGTTCACGAACCAGGGCACGCTGACCGTCCACGGCCGGTTCTACAACGTGCCCAACCCGGTACCACCGGCCTATGCGCAGCCGCCCACCTGGGGCAATGGCCGCTTCTCGAATGGCAGCGCGCAGAGCCCCGGCCAGGTGATCATCGGTAGCGGGGGACAGTTCCAGACCGGCGAATTCCAGGCGGAGGCGCTGACCAACGAAGGCAGCTTCACGGTCCTGGCCGGCGGGCGCCTCTACGGCGGCAACCACTTCATCAACCAGGGCAGCGCGCAGGTGATCGTCCGCTCGCAGGGGGCCTTCCAGCCCTACTCGCTGGACAACAGCGCAACGCTGCAGGTCGACGCCGGCGGCTACCTGCAGACCACGCTGTTCGCGCAGTCCGCCGATGGCATGACCACCGCGGCCGGCACGATCGAGGTGACCGGTGCCAACGGGCGCTTGGGCAACCAGGGGGTGCTGGAGATTCCGGTCAACGGCGCGGTGTCCAGCCGTTTCGTGGACCAGTCCGGCGGCGTGCTGATCGTCGACGGCTCGCTGGACGTGCCGGGCCTGATGACGCACACCGGCGGCGTCATCAGCGGCAACGGCATCATCAACGGCCACAGCTTCACGCAAGGCGATGTGGGTGTCGCCAGCTGGGCGCCGGGCTCCAGCCCCGGCACACTGACGATCCATGGCGACATGACCTTCGGGGATCGCTCGCTGGTGGTGCTGCAGGCCGAGGTGGATGGCGCCGGCTTCCTGGCCTGGGACCACATGATCGCGGACCGCATGACCTTCCTGAGCGGCAGCGTGATCCGGCTGGCGCTCGGCCCGGGCACCGAACTGCGGCTGGGAGAGTCCAGCGAACTGCTGACCTGCACCATGGCCTGCGACTTCTCCGGCGCCCGCTTCGAGATCACCGGCGCCACCGGCGCACAGATCCTGCAAGGCGCCCTGGGCCTGACCGTCACGCTCGCGCCGGTGCCGGAGCCGGCGCACTGGGCGCTGCTGCTGGCCGGTCTGGCCATGGTGACGGGATTCCGACAGCGCGGCAGGGCCGAACGGACTATTGCGAGCCCGCGCCAGTTGTAACAAAAATCTTATCCTAGGCGCCGTGTGCTGCGCCGTGGAGCGACAGACAAACCGGGAGGAACAACATGCGGGCAATCAGATGGATGCGTTCGGCACTGCTTGCGCTGGGTCTTTTCGGCGGGCTGGGGTGGCTTGCGCAAGCGCAGGCGGTGGTGCCAACACAAAGCACGTTCGAATGGTCAGGCATCTGCTCGGACTGCACGGCGACCGGAAATTCGGCCAGCCATGTCGTCACCGGCACGCTGGTGCTGCAGGACTACACGCTGGGTGATGCGATCGACACCAGCAACTTCGTGTCGTTCTCCTACAGCGGCTCCAACCTGGTCAACTCCATCACTATCGACCAGGATTCATTCATTTACTGGCTAGCCGGAAGCATCACGCCGAATCCGGGGCCGAAGCGTTTTGAAGTCGTCTTTGGTGACGGCCTGCACTTCCAGACCCAGACGGACGGAAGCTGGTCGGTGTGTGCGCCGGGCCCGGCAGGCTACTACGGCGGCGGTTCCCCGGGCTGTGATTTCGGCTTCACCGCGCACAGTGATTTCGGGACCTCGGGCACCTTCGGTGGCGTGCCCGCCGTGCCGGAGCCTGCCGAGTGGGCCCTGCTGCTGGCCGGCCTGGGCGTGATCGGTCTGGCGCGTCGCCGCCGGAGCCTGCCGGTACGCGCTTGACGGGTCATGCGCCCGGCTCGGGCGCCGCCTGCGCAATCGCAGGGCTGCCCCAGGCGGCATGCGGCTGCAGAGCCGCCTCCAGCCGGTGCTTCTTCGGGGGCAGTCCGGGACAGCGCCGCACGTCGAACCCCAGCGCCTCCAGCCCGTCGCGCACGCCGCGCTGCGTCGTGTAGGTCGCCAGCCGCGTGCCGGCCCGGCCATGCCGCGCCACCGCGGCCAGGGCCTGCGGCGACCACATCTGCGGGTTCACCGACGGGCTGAAGCCGTCCAGATACACCGCGTCGGCCGAGGGCTCCAGCTCGCCCAGCATCGGTACGACCTCGCCGACGGCCAGCGTCAGCTCCAGCTGCCCATCGGCCAGCATCCAGGTCTGCAGGCCCGCGCGCAGCGTGGCCCAGTGCTGCGCGAGCGCCTGGGCCAGTTCGGGCAGGCGCGACCACGCGTGGGCGGCCTCTCCGGCCTCGGCGAGCGCCTGCCGGGCGCTGCGCAACAGTTCGTCTGCTGCCACCGGGTAGGCCTCTAGCGCCCGATAACGCAGTAGGCTGCAGCGCTGCGGGTCCGCCTCCCAGCGGGCCCAGGTGGCCAGGAAGTTGATGCCCAGTCCGAAGCCGGTCTCCAGCACCGCGTACGCCGTGCGCCCCTGCCAGGCCTGCGGCAGGCCGCAACCGCCGAGGAACACGGTTGCCGCCTGTGCCAGCGCGCCGCTTCGGGACCGGTAGCCCTCGCCGAAGCGCGGGCTGTGCGGCAGGCCGTCCCGCCAGTCGACAGGCTCCGCGGCCGGCATCAGCCCTTGGGCAGTTCCTTCAGCACGGCCGGATCGAACGGCGCGCGACTGAACACCTCGCGCAGCATCGGCGCGAAGTAGGACAGCGGCCTGGTGGGGTAGGACGGGTCAAAGGCGGCCTGGTCGTAGCGCTCGCAGAAGCGGCAGCAGGCATCGAACCAGGGGTGGTCCTTGTAGGCCAGGTAGCCG
>JAEUOX010000393.1 GCA_016790475.1 Rhodoferax sp.
GTGACCGCGAAGCGGCTGGAGTTCCACGGCACCGACCTGCTGCGCTGCAGCCCGAAGGAGCGCCGGGTGATGCGCGGCGGGCGCATCGCGATGGTGCTGCAGGATCCGAAGTTCTCGCTGAACCCGGTGATGACGATCGGCGACCAGATCGTCGAGACGCTGCAGGCCCATGACCGCGTCAGCGGCACCGAGGCACGCCGCCGTGCGCTGGAGGCGCTGGCCGCGGTGCAGATCGACCAGCCGGAGCGCGTCTACCGGCTCTACCCGCACGAGGTCTCCGGCGGCATGGGCCAGCGCGCGATGATCGCGATGATGCTGATCGCCAACCCGGAGCTGCTGATCGCCGACGAACCGACCAGCGCACTGGACGTGACGGTGCAGCTGCAGGTGCTGGCCATCCTGGACAAGCTCGTCGTCGAGCGCGGCATGGGGCTGGTCTTCATCTCGCACGACCTGCGCCTGGTGTCCACCTTCTGCGACCGCATCCTGGTGATGTACGCCGGCAAGATCGTCGAGGAGGTGTCCTCCGGCGCGCTGGACGACGCGAAGCACCCCTACACCCGCGGCCTGCTGAACTGCCTGCCGCGCCTGGGCGACGACCGCCACCCGCTGCCCACGCTGGACCGGCGGCCGGAGTGGGCCCTGTGAGCATCGCCACGGCACGCCCGGCCGGCAGCGTCGGCCTGGAGCTGAAGAACCTGCGCATCGTCTACGACGGCTTCGTCGCAGTGGCCGACACCTCGCTGCGCGTCGAGCCGGGCGAGAGCTTCGGCATCGTCGGCGAATCCGGCTCCGGCAAGTCCACCGTGCTGCGCGGCATCTGCGGCCTGGCGCCGCGCCAGTCGGGCAGCGTGCAGCTGGTCGGGCCCGCCGGCGGCGCAGCGTTGCCGGCACCGGGCAGCAAGGCGTTCCGCCGGCTGGTGCAGATGGTGTTCCAGGACCCGTACGGTTCGCTGCACCCGCGCCAGACGGTGGACCGCATCCTGGCCGAGCCGCTGGCGATCCACGGCATCGGCGACGCCGAGACCCGCATCGAGGCGGCGCTGGAGGATGTGGGCCTGGGCACCGGCTTTCGCTTCCGCTACCCGCACCAGCTCTCCGGCGGCCAGCGCCAGCGCATCGCGATCGCCCGCGCGCTGATCCTGGAGCCGCAGATCCTGCTGCT
>JAEUOX010000400.1 GCA_016790475.1 Rhodoferax sp.
CACCGACACTGTCGGCATCCGATTTGTCGATCTGGGCATGAGCCGGGCCGCCAATGTCAGGGTGACGTTGATTCACCCGGCATCTGTGGAAGGTCGCATGCGCTCCGAACTGGTCGGTGTACCCCCAATGCCACCTTCGAGTCCGGCATGGACATCGCATTATCCGGTTGGGGAACGAGCATTTGATTTCCGTCATCCCGATGCCCCAACGCCACAATCGACTGCGCCAGGTGCTCGCAAAACCCCGCCTTGAGGCTGTCCGCCGGCGCATCGTCATGCGCCAGCAACTGCGCCAGCCGCGGATGCAGATCCAGATCCGGCAGCGCCAGCACCGCCAGCTCGTGGCGGGCGACATGCACGCTGATGCTGATCAGTGACGAGAACAGCACCGCCTCGCCCTGCAGCACCAGCGGCAGCAGCGTGGCCAGGTTGCCGGCGAAAGTGCCCTGCAGCCGCAGGCCCTCGGCCTGGAACTGCAGGTCCAGCACCTGGCGCAGCGTGGTGCCGTGCAGCGGCAGCGCCAGCGGCCAGTCGGCCAGCTCGCGCAGCCGGATGCTGCGCCGGCGCGCCAGCGCGTGGCCGGCCGCTACCACCAGCTTGACCGGTGCCGGCTGCTGGTGCACCACATGCAGCCCGCGCTCCGGCGCCATCGAGAACTTCATGCCGATGTCCACCTCGCCGCGCGCCACCATGCCGCTGACGTTCTCCGGGGAGGTGACATGCACGGAAAAGGCGCAGGCCGGGTGGGTGCGGCGGAAGGCCGGCATCGCGCTGGCCAGTACGCCGCTGGCAAAGCCGTCAGTGCAGGCCACGCGCACCAGGGTGTCGGCCTGCCGGCTGGCGTCGCGCAGCGCGTCGAGCACACGCTCGCCCTCCAGCGCGCTGTTGCGGATGTAAACCGCCAGCCGGGCGCCGGCCGGGCTCAGCTGCATGCCGCGTGCGCGCCGCTCGAACAGCGCGCAGCCGACGGCCTGCTCCAGTTTGGCGATCTGGCGGCTGATCGCGGAGCTGGCCACATGCAGTTCCTCGGCCGCCAGCACGATCGAGCCGGTGCGCGCCACCTCCAGGAAATAGCGCGCGGCGGTGCCGAAGACGGCGCCCTGCAAAGGGGATTTGGTTGCCATTTCGGCAATTGTCAGTAGCCAATTCTCAAATTGTCAATTCTGTAGGCGCGCTCTACAGTCCGCGACCATGCACGCTCCATCCACCGCCCCTCTTGCGCCGCATGCCGGCGCGCAGGCCGCTGCCGCCGCCTGGTTCGACGCCGGCCATTTCCTTGCCCAGCTCGCCGCCCGCGTGCAGGTGCCCACCACCAGCGAGGAGGGCAGCGCCGACGCGCTGGACGCCTACCTGGTCCAGCAGATGGAGCCTGCGCTGCAGGC
>JAEUOX010000403.1 GCA_016790475.1 Rhodoferax sp.
CCGCTTCCTGCAGGACTTCGGCGTCGCGGTGGACAAGCCGGCGCACGGCATGCTGCAGGACGTGCACTGGTCGATCGGCGTGTTCGGCTACTTCCCGACCTATTCGCTGGGCAACGTCTATGCCGGCTGCCTGTGGAAGGCGCTGCAGGCGGCGGTGCCGGAGGTGCCGCAGCGGCTGGCCCAGGGGGATGCGCGCCCCGCCACGGCCTGGCTGCGCACGCAGCTGCAATGCCATGGCGGGCTGCGCCCGCCCCAGGACACGGTGGCCCAGGCCTGTGGCTTTGCACCGACCGAGGAACCGCTGCTGGACTACCTGGAGGCGAAGTTCCGCGGGATCTACCACCTGGGCCCCTGAGGACGCCCCCCATGCCTGCCGAACTCTTCCACCAGGGCGGCCACCGCTGCCTGATGTTCCATGACCTGTGCGACGCCGGGGGCGAAGCGGTGCAGGCCAACCAGTTCCTGATCGTCAACAACGACACCGGCGCGATCATCGACCCGGGGGGCAATCTGGCCTACAACGCGCTGTACGTGGGCATGACGCAGCACTTCGCGCCCAACCGGCTGAGCGCGATCATCGCCTCGCATGCCGACCCGGACATCATCGCGTCACTGGACCGGTGGACCACAGCCACGCCGGCACCGATCTTCGTTTCCCGGCTGTGGGAACGCTTCGTGCCGCACTTCTGCAAGCCGGGCAAGACGCTGGACCGCGTCGTCGGTATCCCGGACGAGGGCATGCGCATCCCGGTCGGCGACAGCCACCTGCTGGCACTGCCGGCGCACTTCCTGCACGCGGAGGGCAACTTCCAGTTCTACGATCCGCTGTCGCGCATCCTGTTCTCGGGGGATCTGGGCGTCTCCCTGGTGCCGGGGGCCGACTGCGGCCGGCCGGTGTCCTCCCTGGGTACGGTGCTGCCGCACATGGTGGGCTTCCACCGACGCTACATGGTGTCCAACAAGATCCTGCGGCTGTGGGCCGACATGGTCAGCGGGCTGGACATCGCGATGATCGCGCCACAGCATGGAGCGCCGCTGGTAGGCCCGGCGATCCCGCAGTTCATCGACTGGGTCCGCGAGCTGGCCTGCGGCATCGACCTGATGGGGCCGGACAACTACCGCGTGCCGGGCTGAGCCAGCGCCTGCGCCCGGCTGCCCTGGCGCTCTGCGCTGGGCGTATGCCCGAACAGGTTGCGGTAGCACTTCGAAAAATGCGGCGGCGACTGGAAGCCGCAGGCGACCGCGATCTCCATGATCGACATCGCCGTCTGCAGCAGCAGCTCGCGCGCACGGCGCAGGCGCATGTCCAGGTAGTACTTGGTCGGCACCTGGCCGACATAGCGCTTGAACAGGCGCTCGATCTGGCGCCGCGACACGCCCACCAGCGCGGCGATCTCGTCCAGCGACAGCGGCTCCTCGATGTTGGCCTCCATCAGCGCAGCGGCCTCGATCAGGTTCTCGTGGAACAGCCCCACGCGCGCCTGCAGCGGGATGTGCTGGCGGTCCTGGTCGTTGCGGATGCGGTCCAGGATGAACTGCTCCGAGATCAGTGGCACGATCTCGCGGCCCAGGTCCTCCCGGATGAGGTGCAGCATCAGGTCCAGCGGCGCGACGCCGCCGGTGCAGGTATAGCGGTCCCGGTCGATCGCGAACAGCTGCTCCGAGAACTCCACGCGGGGAAACTCCTCGCGCAGCGCGGAGAGGTTCTCCCAGTGGATCACCGCCTTGTACTTGTCCAGCAGCCCGGCCTTGGCCAGCGCATAACCACCGGTGCAAAGCGAACCCAGCGGCACGCGCTTCTGCGCCAGCCGGCGCAGCGCCGCCAGCAGGCTGGGGTTGACGGCCTTCTCGACCTGCACCCCGCCGACGACGAACACGATGTCGGCCGCGCCGGCCTGCTCCAGGGCGGTTGTAGGCGCCATCTGCAGCCCGTTGCTGGCGCTGGCAGGCCGGCCGTCCAGCGTGACCAGGCTCCAGGTGTAGGCCTCGCGGCGGGACACCCGGTTGGCCATGCGCAGCGCATCGATCGCGCTGGCGAGCGCGATCATCGTGTAGTTGGGCAGCGTGAGGAACAGGTAGCGGCGCGTCCCGGGGTTCAGGGCGGCGCCCGCCTTCGATCGGTCGGTCATGGCGGCGGCGGAGGGGAATGGGCGCTATTGTGCTTGCGCGCGCCCAGCCCCAGCCGCTCCCGCCAGGTGCGCCGCGGCCCCTGCGCGCCGAAGGTCTCGGTGATGCGGTCCAGCATGATGGCCAGCAGCACCACCGCCAGACCGGATTCGAACCCCAGGCCGATGTCCAGCCGCTGGATGCTGGCCAGCACGTCGTTGCCCAGGCCGCCCGCCCCCACCATCGACGCGATGATCACCATCGAGAGCGCCATCATGATGGTCTGGTTGATGCCGGCCATGATCGAGGGCAGCGCACCCGGGATCTCGACCTTCGTCAGCAGCTGCCAGCGCGTGCAGCCGAAGGTGATGCCGGCCTCGACCTGCTCCTTGTGGACCTGCCGGAGCCCCAGGCTGGTGAGGCGCACGACCGGCGGCATCGCGAAGATCACGGTAGCCAGCACGCCGGGCACCCGGCCCAGGCCGAACAGCATCGCCGCCGGGATCAGGTACACGAAGGCCGGCATGGTCTGCATGAAGTCCAGTGTCGGGCGCACCAGCGCGGCCACGCGGTCGCTGCGCGCCATCCACAGGCCCAGCGGCAACCCGATCAGCAGGCTCAGCAGTGTGGCGGACAGGATCAGCGCCAGCGTGACCATGGTCTGCGGCCAGAAGCCGGTGGCGGCGATCACCGCACAGCACCCGGCGCAGAACAGCGCGAACTTCCAGCCCACGCGCCACAGGCCGGTCAGCACGAAGACCGCCGCCATCAGCCAGACCGGCAGTGCCAGCAGGCCGGCCTCCAGGCTTTCCGTCAGGCCCTCGATCGCCGCGCCCAGGCGCTGCAGGCTGCCGGCGTCGTTCTCGATCAGCAGCTTGACGCCGCGGTCGACCCAGGCACCGAGCGGCAGCGCTTCAGACATGGTCCGCCTCGTCCCGCGCAAAGCGCTGCAGCAGGCCGGCCTGCGTGACCGCGCCCAGGTAGTTGCCGGCGGCGTCCACGACCGGCAGCGCCAGCGGGCTCTGCACGACGCGCCCGACAAGCGCGTTGAGCGGCAACTCGGCCGGCGCGGCGC
>JAEUOX010000443.1 GCA_016790475.1 Rhodoferax sp.
GCCTCTCGCAGGACCTGAACTACAACACCATGTTCAGCCAGCGCGGCGTCATGAACGTCGGCCACTCGCTGCAGGACATGCGCGACATCCACCGCCGCGTCAATGCGAACCGCCTGAACGGCGTCGACGGTGTCGTGCTCAGTCCGCAGCAGATCAAGGAGATGGTGCCGATCATGAACACCTCGGCGTCGCTGCGCTACCCCGTGATGGGCGCGTCGTTCCAGCCGCGCGGCGGTGTCGCGCGGCATGACGCGATCGCCTGGGGCTTTGCGCGCGCGGCGGATGCGCTGGGCGTGGACATCCTGCAGAACTGCGAGGTCGTCGGCATCCGGCGCGATGGCGACCAGGTCGTCGGCATCGAGACCACGCGCGGGCACATCGCCACGCGCAAGGTCGGCATCGTGTCCGCCGGGCACAGCAGCGTGCTGGCCGACATGGCTGGCATCCGGCTGCCGCTGGAGAGCCATCCGCTGCAGGCGCTGGTGTCCGAGCCGCTGAAGCCGATCCTGCACACCGTCGTGATGTCCAACGCGATCCATGCCTACGTGAGCCAGTCCGACAAGGGCGACCTGGTCATCGGCGCCGGCATCGACAGCTACCTCGGCTATGGCCAGCGCGGCAGCTTCCCGGTGATCGAGCACACGCTGCAGGCGATCTGCGAGCTGTTCCCGATCTTCCGGCGCGTGCGCATGAACCGCCAGTGGGGTGGCATCGTGGACGTCGCGCCCGACGCCTGCCCGATCATCTCCAAGACACACATCAAGGGCCTGTACTTCAACTGCGGCTGGGGCACCGGCGGCTTCAAGGCGACGCCGGGCTCCGGCTGGGTGATGGCGCACACGATCGCGCAGGACCGGCCGCATGCGCTGAATGCGGCCTTCGCGCTGGACCGCTTCAACACCGGCCACCTGATCGACGAGCACGGCGCGGCCGGCGTGGCGCACTGACGCCCCGCCCTGACAGAGAAAGAGAAACACCGAGATGCTGCAAATCACCTGCCCCTGGTGCGGACCGCGCGCCGAAAGCGAATTCAGCTGCGGCGGCGAGGCCCACATCGCCCGCCCGCTGGACACCGATGCGCTGAGCGACGAACAGTGGGGCGACTACCTCTTCATGCGCAAGAACCCCAAGGGCCTGCACCGCGAGCAATGGCTGCACAGCCAGGGCTGCCGGCGCTGGTTCAACGCCGAGCGC
>JAEUOX010000446.1 GCA_016790475.1 Rhodoferax sp.
CTCGATGAAGCCGTATTCGTTCAGGCGGGCATACAGCGCCAGCGAGTTGATCAGACCGATGTTCGGACCTTCCGGCGTCTCGATCGGGCACACGCGGCCATAGTGGGTCACGTGCACGTCGCGCACCTCGAAGCCGGCGCGCTCGCGGGTCAGACCGCCCGGGCCCAGGGCCGACACACGCCGCTTGTGCGTGATCTCGGACAGCGGGTTGGTCTGGTCCATGAACTGCGAGAGCTGGGAGGCACCGAAGAACTCCTTCAGCGCGGCCGAGATCGGCTTGCTGTTGATGAGGTCGTGCGGCATCAGGGGCTCCTGCTCGGCCTGGCCGAGGCGCTCCTTGACGGCCTTCTCGATGCGGGCCAGGCCGGTGCGGTACTGGTTCTCGGCCAGTTCGCCGACGCAGCGCACGCGGCGGTTGCCCAGGTGGTCGATGTCGTCGACTTCGCCGCGGCCGTTGCGCAGGTCCACCAGGATCTTGACGACCGACAGGATGTCCTCGTTGGTCAGCACCATCGGCCCGGTGGACTCGGTGCGGCCCATCTTGGCGTTGAACTTCATGCGACCCACGCGCGACAGGTCGTAGGTGTCCGGGTTGTAGAACAGGCGCTGGAACAGGGCCTGCACCGCGTCTTCCGTCGGCGGCTCGCCGGGGCGCATCATGCGGTAGATGGCCACGCGGGCGGCGAATTCGTCGACCGTCTCGTCACTGCGCAGCGTCTGCGAGATGTAGGCGCCCTGGTCGAGTTCGTTCGTGTAGATGCACTGCAGTTCCTGCACGCCGGCAGCGCGCAGCTTCTTCAGCAGCGCGTCGGTCAGCTCGTCGTTGGCCTTGGCGATGATCTCGCCGGTGTCGGCATCGACGACATTGCGGGCGACGACGCGGCCGACCAGGAAGTCTTCCGGAACGCTGACGTGCGTGGTGCCGGTCTGCTCCAGCTCACGGGTGTGGCGGGCGGTGACGCGCTTGTCCTTGGCGACGATGACCTTGCCCGACTTGTCGGTGATGTCGAAGCGGGCGACTTCGCCGCGCAGGCGCTCGGCGACGAACTCCATCTGGGCGCCGCTGTCCATCAGGCGGAAGTTGTCGTTGACGAAGAAGTTCGCCAGGATCGACTCCGGGTTCAGGCCGATGGCCTTCAGCAGGATCGTGACCGGCATCTTGCGGCGGCGGTCGACGCGGAAGTACAGGATGTCCTTCGGGTCGAATTCGAAATCCAGCCAGGAGCCGCGGTACGGAATGATCCGCGCCGAGAACAGCAGCTTGCCCGAGCTGTGCGTCTTGCCCTTGTCGTGCTCGAAGAACACGCCCGGCGAGCGGTGCAGCTGGGAGACGATCACGCGCTCGGTGCCGTTGATGATGAAGGAGCCCTTGCCGGTCATCAGGGGCACTTCGCCCATGTAGACCTCCTGCTCCTTGACCTCCTTGACGACCTTGTTCTGGGACGTCGAGGACTCGCGGTCATAGATGATCAGCTGGACCTTGGCGCGCACGGCCGACGCGAAGGTCAGGCCGCGGGTCTGGCACTCCCGCACGTCGAACGCCGGCTTCGCCAGGTTGTACTCGAGGAACTTCATCTCGACGAACCCGTTGTGCGAAACAATCGGGAACGCCGCATCGAACGCCGCCTGCAAGCCTTCCACGGTGCGCTTCTTCGGAGGCACATCGGCCTGCAGGAAGGCGGTGTAGGCGTCTTTCTGCATCTGCAGCAGGTAGGGGATTTCCAGCACGCTGTCGCGACTGCCAAAACTCTTGCGAATGCGCTTGCGTTCGGTATATGAATAAGCCATGAGATCTCCGGGCAAAGACTTGCGAATCCTGTGGTCCTGCACTGTGTCGCCGGACCTTTGCAGGCCTGGCAGGCTTGGCGATTGGCCTCTACCAATCTATGGCGGACGGCTGCACATTGCGTGCAGCCCGAACCAAGGCATCTTCTGCAGTCGGGGTCAGAAGACACTAGAAAGAGGCACCGCGGCGCCGCTTTCTGGTGTGCTCTTTCAAAGCACAAAGGCTGGGAAGCGAAAAAACCGCTTCCCAGCCCTGGAGGGGGCCCTGCTTACTTGAGCTCGGCCTTGGCGCCAGCCTCTTCCAGCTTCTTCTTGCCGGCTTCGGCGTCTGCCTTCGGGATCCCTTCCTTGACGGACTTCGGAGCGCCGTCGACCAGGTCCTTGGCTTCCTTCAGGCCCAGGCCGGTGATTTCGCGCACGGCCTTGATGACGGAGACCTTGTTGGCGCCGACGTCCGTCAGCACCAGGTTGAATTCCGTCTTCTCTTCAGCGGCCGGGGCGGCAGCACCGCCGCCGCCGGCAGCCGGAGCCGCCATGGCTGCGGCGCTCACGCCGAACTTCTCTTCGATGGCTTTCACCAGGTCGTTGAGTTCCATGACCGTCATGCTGTCCAGCGCGGTCAAGAATGCGTCTTTATCGAATGCCATTTTTCAGTTTCCTTGCGTTGCCTGGAGCTGCCCGCCCGCGTTGGACCGGTTTGCTCCAGAAAGTTCTTCGGTTGGTAGGGGATCGCCGCCTGTTCAGGCTGCAACCGCCTCGCCCTTCTTCTCCGCCAGCGCGGCCAGCACACGGGCCGTACGCGAGATCGGGGACTGCATCAAGCCCAGCAATTGCGCCAGCAGCACTTCCTTGGAAGGGATGTTGGCCAGTTGCTTCACGCCGTTCACGTCCAGGGCCTTGCCTGCGAATGCGCCACCCCGGATCACCAGCTTGTCGTTGGTTTTCGCGAAGTCGGCCACCACCTTGGCGGCAGCCACGGCATCCACGGAAAAACCGTAGATCAGCGGGCCGGTCATCATGTCGGACGCAACCGCAAAGCCACTGCCGGCGACAGCACGGCGGGCCAGCGTGTTCTTCAACACGCTGAGTTCCACACCATTGCTGCGCGCTGCAATGCGCAATTTGGTCATGTCAGCGACCGTGATGCCACGGTATTCCGCCATAACGAGCGTTTGAGCTTTAGCGGCGAGGCCGGTCACGTCATTGACGACGGCTTCTTTCTCACTGCGATTAAGACTCAAGGTCTACTCCTCTTGTTTGTGCCCCGGGGCCCGATGCCAGGACCGGGCTGAAGGGCACGCCATACTGCAGCGACCAACTGTTTCCGGAAACGAATCCTTCGGCAGCGGGATCGCCATCTGCGTTGGTTTGCACTGATTAAGCGCAGCCGGCCTGCGCACCAACGGTCTTGGATGGCCCGTCAGGTCTTGCAACCCGATGGCCCACCACCTCCGGCCGCCCCGAGGGACGACCGAAATTCCTAGCGCGGCTGTCAGGCGGCGATGGACTGGGTGTCCACACGGACGCCCACACCCATCGTGCTGGAGACAGCCACCTTGCGCAAATACACACCCTTGCTCGACGCCGGCTTGGCCTTGTTGAGCGCTTCGATCAGCGCGCTCAGGTTGCCTTGCAGCTTCTCGGTGTCGAAAGAACGGCGGCCGATCGTGGAGTGCACGATGCCGGCCTTGTCCACACGGAACTGCACCTGGCCGGCCTTGGCGTTGCGCACGGCCTGCGCGACGTCCGGCGTCACGGTGCCGACCTTCGGGTTCGGCATCAGGCCGCGCGGGCCGAGGATCTGGCCCAGCGTACCGACGACACGCATCGCGTCAGGGGCGGCAATCACCACGTCGAAGGGCATGTTGCCGGCCTTGACCATCGCGGCCAGGTCGTCCATGCCGACGATGTCGGCACCGGCAGCCTTGGCGTCCTCGGCCTTGGCACCCTGCGCAAACACCGCGACGCGCTTGGTCTTGCCGGTGCCGTTGGGCATCACGACCGCACCGCGAACCACCTGGTCCGACTTCTTGGCGTCAATGCCGAGCTGCACGGCGACGTCGATCGACTCGTCGAACTTGGCGGTGGCGCACTGCTTGACGATGCCCAGCGCATCGGCCAGCGGGTACAGCTTGGTGCTGTCGATCTTGACCGGGATGGCCTTCTGTTTCTTGGTCAGCTTGGACATTTAGACACCCTCCACAGTCACACCCATCGAGCGGGCGGAGCCGGCGATGGTTCGGACAGCTGCGTTCAGGTCGGCAGCCGTCAGGTCTTTCATCTTGGTCTTGGCGATCTCTTCGAGCTGCGCGCGCGTGATCTTGCCGACCTTGTCGCTCAGCGGCTTCGAGGAGCCCTTGTCGAGCTTGATGGCCTTCTTGATCAGCGTCGTCGCGGGCGGCGTCTTGATGATGAAGGTGAAGCTCTTGTCCGCAAATGCGGTGATGACGACGGGCAGGGGCAGGCCGGGCTCGACACCCTGGGTCTGCGCGTTGAATGCCTTGCAGAACTCCATGATGTTGAGGCCGCGCTGACCCAGGGCCGGGCCGATCGGGGGGGACGGGTTGGCCTTGCCAGCTGGCACTTGCAGCTTGATGAAGCCGACGATTTTCTTCGCCATGTGTTGCTCTCCTTGCGGGTACTGACGCTCTGGTTGCCGCGGATATGCGGCGCTCCGGAGCTCCCCGGGGTTGACGACTCAAGGGACTGCAGCCACACCGAGTCGAAAAGTGTGGCCTCCGCCTGCCCTCCCGCACCGGCACCCGTGGGGCACCGAACGCGGCAAGATCAGGTTTTTTCGATTTGCGAGAACTCCAGTTCGACCGGCGTCGAGCGGCCGAAGATCGTGACGGACACGCGCACCTTGCTCTTGTCGTAGTTGACGTCCTCGACCGAGCCGTTGAAATCCGTGAACGGGCCGTCCTTGACCCGCACATATTCGCCCACGACAAACTCCACCTTGTGGCGCGGCTTGTCGGTACCTTCCTGCATCTGGTTGACGATCTTGGCCACTTCGGCTTCGGAGATCGGCGCCGGCCGGTTCTTGGCGCCGCCGACGAAACCGGTTACCTTGTTCGTGTGCTTGACCAGGTGCCAGGTGTCATCCCCCATGACCATCTCGACCAGCACGTAGCCCGGGAAGAACTTGCGCTCGGTGGTCTTCTTCTGGCCGTTCTTGACCTCGACCACCTCTTCCATCGGCACCAGGATCCGGCCGAACTTGTCCTGCATGCCGGCGCGCTGGATGCGTTCGAGGATGTTGCGCTCGACCGCCTTCTCCATGCCGGAATAGGCATGCACCACGTACCAGCGCAGGTCCGGGTTGGCAGGAGGCGCCAGCGGCGTCGGTTCGGAAGCAGGGGTGTCAGCTACGTCGGTCATCATTTTCTCCACCCCAGAATCAGGTCGTAGAACAGCCATTCCAGGGTTTTGTCGGTCAGCCAGAGAAACAAGGCCATCACCACCACAAAACCGAAGACGTACAGGGTCATCTGGATCGCCTCCTTGCGGGAGGGCCAGACCACCTTCTTGACTTCGCGCCAGGCATCCCGCCCAAAGGCAGCCAGTTCCTTGCCAGGCTCGGACGCAAAGAACACCACCACGGCCGCCGCCAGGCCCACCAGCAAGGCACCCCACTGCGCGATCTGCCCCTGCTTGGACAACAGGTAGAACGCGGCCAGCGCAGCCACCACCAAGGCGGCCGCGGCAGCAAGCTTGGCCTTGTCTGCCGGGCTGACAACGGTTTGTACTTGGGAGGTGGCCATGTTTTCTCTATCAGGCGCAGAACCACTGCGATGGGAACCACCTCATTCCCAGGGAATGGGTGGCAGGGGCGGAAGGAATCGAACCATCAACCTTCGGTTTTGGAGACCGACGCTCTGCCAATTGAGCTACGCCCCTACTGCAAACTCTCTGCACATCTGCGGGCCTGAAGCAGACCCGCAAATTGTGCCGCAAATCGCTTACGCGAGGATCTTGGCCACCACGCCGGCGCCCACGGTCTTGCCGCCTTCGCGGATCGCGAAGCGCAGGCCTTCTTCCATGGCGATCGGGTTGATCAGCTTCACCGTGATCGACACGTTGTCGCCCGGCATCACCATCTCCT
>JAEUOX010000449.1 GCA_016790475.1 Rhodoferax sp.
AGGAGATCGCCGGTGCCAAGCCGCACAAGGTGTCGCGCCAGGGGTTGCTGCATGTGCCCGAGGGCCGGCAGATCCTGGTGGAGCTGACGATCGAGGAGAACCTGCTGCTCGGCGAGCTGGCCCGTGGAGGTCGACCGTCGAACTACGGGCTCAAGGACGTCTACAAGCTGTTCCCGATCCTGGAGGAGCGCCGCCTGCTGAAGGGCGGCACGCTGTCCGGCGGCCAGCAGCAGATGCTGGCGATCGGCCGGGCGCTGATGGGCGGGCCGCGGCTGCTGCTGCTGGACGAGCCCAGCCTGGGCCTGTCGCCGCTGATCACCGACCAGGTGTTCAGCGCGCTGCAGAGCCTCAACGCCGCCGGCCTGACGATCCTGCTGGTCGAGCAGAATGCGCACCGCGCGCTGCAGGCCACCAGCCGCGCCTATCTGCTGGAGCACGGCGAAATGGCCTTCGAGGGCCGCAGTGCCGATCTGATCAACGACGAGAAGGTCATCGCCCACTACCTGGGCCACCTGGCCTGACCGATTCCCCCGTACAAGGAGACCCGCATGCAGACGCTCACCAGTGGCCAGCAGACCCTCGTCGACGAATTCCACGCGTTGGTCGCCGGCACCTCGCCGCAGGACCGCCACGAGATCTTTCCGCGCCTGCGCGAGGAACTGCCGATCTTTCGAAGCGACAAGCTCGACGCCTGGGTGGTGTCGCGCCACCGCGATGTCAAACAGGTGCTCAACATCGGCGACGTTTTCCAGCCGCCGCAGGCGGGGGCCGGCGCGTCAGCCTTCGGCCGCTCCTTCATGCAGATGAGCGGGCGCGAGCACAGCAAGAAGATCGGCATCGTCGCGCGCGAGATGCGCACCGCCCGCGCGATGCGTGAGCGGCTGACCGGCCTGGTGCAGGAGATCGCGGTGCGCCAGGCCGAGGCCCTGCCGATGGGCCAGCCGATCAACCTGCGCGAGCAGTATGCGACCTGGGTGCCGTTGCTGGCGATCACCGCGCTGACCGACCTGCCGGAGGCGGCGCGCTTTCGGGACTGGTACCGCACGATCGTGGCCGGGGGCTCGTCGAGCATCGCGAACCCGGGGGCGCGCGAGGCGGCCTTCCAGGCGCGCGAGGAGGTGCGCCTGTTCCTGGAACCGATCATCGAGCAGCGCCGCCGTGCGCCGGGCAAGGACCTGCTGTCCGACCTGGTGACGGCCGAGTACGACGACGCGCCGATCCCGCACGAGGAGATCGTCTCCAACGTGATCTTCCTGCTGGCGGCCGGTGTCGAGACGACCGAGCGGGTGCTGACCAGCGTGCTGCGCCACATGGCGCTGGAGCCTGATCAGTGGGCCTGGCTGAAGGCGAACTACCGGGATCCGGATGCGCTGGCCTCGTTCAGCGCCGAGGCGCTGCGCCTGTACCCGCCGGTCAGTGCCTTCGTGCGCGCGGTGCTGGCGGACACCGAGCTGGCCGGGCAGCCGGTCCGCGCCGGCGACAAGGTGGTGTCGATCAGTGCGTCCGGCAACTGCGACGACAGTCACTTCGCGGATCCGATGCGTTTCGACCCGACGCGTTTCCTGGCCAACAGCGAGCGGCAGTTCGCGGTCGGCGGCGACATCCTGAGCTTCGGTGACGGCATGCACCACTGCGTCGGCTCGCGGCTGGCCAAGGTCGAGATGGCCCATGCCTTCAGCGAATTCCTGGACAGGGTGGCGCGCATTGAGCCGATGGGCAGCCTGCCGCCGGGCGAGGGCTTCATCTTCAACTCGCCGCCGACGCTGCCGGTGATCCTGCACCCGGTCTGAGATTGCACCCAGGAGACATCCCCATGAGCCAGACATCCACCCCCGATGCCGGCACCGTGATCGTGGTCGGCGCGGGCCTCTCCGGCATCGCCACCGCCATCGGAGCGGCCCTGCACGGCCTGAAGGTGCTGGTGCTGGAGTCCTCCGACATGGTCGGCGGCGCCGCGGCGTTCTCCGGCGGGCAGGTCTGGGTGGGCGACAACCATGTGGCCCGCCGCGAGGGCTTGAGCGACACGCCGGCGCTGGCCGAGCAGTATGTGCGCAGCATCGCGCACGACCACCCGGAGCTGCTCGACGAGGCGGCCATGCTGCGCTGGCTGGCGGTGTCGCCGCTCGCGGTGCGGCACTGGGAGGCGGTTGGCGCGATCCGCTGGGCCGTTATCCCGGGGCTGGCCGACTACCACAACGAGGCCCCCGGCGCGCAGCCGGCCGGCCGCTACCTGACGAACCAGGTCATCGACGGCTCGGTGCTTGGCGCCTGGCGTGAGAAGGTCCGCGTCAGCCCCTATTTCCCGGTGGGCACCACCTATGCCGAGATGTTCACGAAGGGCCGCCGGCTGACCCAGGTCGGCGACGAGGACGGTACCGGCGAGAGCGCGCAGACCCAAGGCTTCGGCATGCCGGAGAACCGCGACAACCGGGCCGGCGCCGCGCAGGGCGATCCGCTGACTTTCGGCACCGGCGTGTTCGGCAGCTTCCTGGCGCGCGCGCTGCAACTGCCGGGTATCGAGATCCGGCTGCAGCACCCGGTGACCGCGTTGCTGCGTGACGCCGACGGCGTCGTGCGTGGCGTGCGCGCGCAGGGTCCGGATGGCGCGGTCGAGTTCAATGGCCCTGTCGTGCTGGCCACCAGCACCTACGACTGGGACCCGGAGCTGGTGCAGGAGCTGGTGGGCCTGGGGCCGGACGACTTCGGCAGCGTGGCGCCGCGCAGCGTGCGCGGCGACGGCATCCGGCTGGCCCGTGGCGTGGGCGCGGCGGTCGTGAAGCTGCCGGCCACCTGCATCCCGATGCTGCCCGGCTGGAAGACGACGACCGGTGTCGGTTATGCCTACGGCCCGGACTACGCGATGCCGCACGCGATGATCGTGGACCGGACCGGCCGGCGCTATTGCGACGACTCCTACTGGGTCGACATCGTGTCGCGCACGATGAACCCGGCGGACCCGCACCTGCCGTTCTTCCTGGTGTTCGACGAGCAGCACCATGCCAAGTACGGCCTGGGCGCGACGCCGCCTGGCGGCGCCTACCCCGAGGGCATGGTCGAATCCGCACCCACGCTGCGCGCGCTGGCCGAGCGCCTGGGCATCGACGGTGCTGCGCTGGAGCAGACGGCGGCACGCTTCAGCGCGAACGCGCGGGACGGCATCGACCCGGACTTCGGCCGCGGCACGGTGGACTATGTGCGCCGCTTTGCCGGGGATCCGTCGCACAAGCCCAGCCCGGTGCTGGGCCCGATCGAGAAGCCGCCATTCTTCGGTTTCCGGCTGCGCTTCGTCGGCACCGGTATTGGCTCCAGCGGCGTGCACATCGACGGCGACGGCCATGTGCTGGACACCGCCGGCAAGGTGATCCCGGGTCTGCATGCGGTCGGCTCGGTGGCCGCCTACACGACGATGGGCACCGGCTACAACAGCGGCTTCGCGCTCGGGCGGGGGCTGACGCTGGCCTACCAGGTCAGCCAGGAGCTGGCCGGCGTGCCGGTGGTGGTCTGAGCGCCGCGGC
>JAEUOX010000457.1 GCA_016790475.1 Rhodoferax sp.
AGCCGTCTTCCGCTACCTTCATCCCCAGGATCCCCGCCATGTCCGAGCGCCACCCCATCATCGCCATCACCGGCTCCTCCGGCGCCGGCACCACCTCGGTGACCCGCACCTTCGAGAACATCTTCCGGCGTGAGGGCGTGAGGGCGTGAAGGCGGCGATCGTCGAGGGCGACAGCTTCCACCGCTACGACCGGCTCGAGATGAAGCAGCGCCAGGCCGAGGCCGAGCGCGCCGGCAACCGGCACTTCAGCCAGTTCGGGCTGGAGAACAACCTGTTCGCCGAACTCGAAGGCCTGTTCCGAAGCTACGGTGAATCCGGCACCGGGCGCCGGCGCAAGTACCTGCACGATGCCGACGAGGCCGCACCCTACGGCCAGCCACCCGGCACCTTCACCGCCTGGGAGGATGTGCCGGCCGACACCGACCTGCTGTTCTACGAGGGGCTGCACGGTGCGGTGGTGACGCCCGAGGTGGACATCGCCCGCCACCCGGACCTGCTGGTCGGCGTGGTGCCGGTGATCAACCTGGAGTGGATCCAGAAGATCTCGCGCGACAAGCGCCAGCGCGGCTATTCGACCGAGGCGGTGACCGACACCATCCTGCGCCGGATGCCGGACTATGTGCACTACATCTGCCCGCAGTTCACGCACACACATGTGAACTTCCAGCGTGTGCCCTGCGTGGACACGTCCAACCCGTTCATCGCGCGCGACATCCCGGCGCCCGACGAGAGCATGGTCGTGATCCGCTTCGCCAGCCCGAAGGGCATCGACTTCCAGTACCTGCTGAACATGGTGCATGATTCCTTCATGTCCCGCGCCAACACCATCGTCGTGCCCGGGGGCAAGATGGAACTGGCCATGCAGCTGATCTTCACGCCCTTTGTCTGGCGCATGATGGAGCGCCGGCAGCGCGCGCTCGGCGCCCTCTGACCCTTCCCGATGACCCATGACCTGATCTGCTTCGACCTGGACGGCACGCTGGTCGACACCGCGGCGGAGATCGCCGAGGCGGTCAACCTGGCGCTGGAGGCGCACGGCATCGCGCGCCGCCCGGTCGACGAGATCGTGCTGCTGATCGGCAACGGCACGGCCGACCTGATGCGACGGCTGCGGGAGCGCCTGGTGCAGGAGCAGCCCGCATTGGACGCGCTGCCGCTGCCGGCGCTGCTGGCCAGCCTGGACCGCTTTTATGCACAGACCACCGGCACGCAGGCCCGCCCGTACCCGGGCTGTGTTGAGGCCCTGACGGCGCTGCGCGACGCCGGTGTGCGCATGGCCTGCGTGACAAACAAGGAACTGCACCATGCGCAGGCGGTGCTGCGTGTAACCGGGCTCGACGGGTTCTTCGCGCTGACGGTCGGCGGCGACACGCTGCCGGAGAAGAAGCCCCATGCCAGCGTGCTGCGCCATGTGGCCGGCGCGCTGGGTGTGCCGCTGGCGCGCTGCGCCCATGTCGGCGACTCGCTGACCGACGTGCTGGCCGCGCGCAATGCCGGTGTCGCAGCCTGGGCCGTGCCCTATGGCTACAACGCCGGGCGGCCGATTGCGGACGCCCGGCCGGACCGGCTGTTCGACGGGCTGGGCGAGGTGGCCCGCCATGTGCTGCACGGTGCCTGAGCACCCGGCCGCCCGGGCCCTGCCATGAACACCCTGCGCTGGCCCGCCGCGCTGCTGTGGGACGTGGATGGCACGCTGGCCGAGACCGAGCGCGACGGCCACCGCGTCGCCTTCAATGAAGCCTTCGCCGCAATGCGGCTCCCCTGGCACTGGGACGTGGCGCACTATGGCGCCCTGCTGGCGGTCACCGGCGGGCGCGAGCGGCTGCTGCACGACATGCAGTCCCGCCCGGAGGCGCCGGCGCAGCCGGAGGCGCGGGATGCGCTGGCCCGCATGCTGCATGCGCTGAAGAATAGTGCCTATGCGCAGCGCGTGGCCGACGGCGCGCTGGTGCTGCGCCCCGGTGTCCTGAACCTGTTGCGCGCGGCACGGCAGGCCGGCCTGCCGATGGGCATCGCGACGACGACCAGCCAGGCGAACGTGGCGGCACTGCTCGGTGCGGCACTGGGCGCCGACTGGCGGGCCGGCTTCGCGGTCTGCGTCTGCGGCGAGGACGTGCAGGCCAAGAAGCCGGACCCGGAGGTCTATCTGCGCGCGGTGCAGGCGCTGGGCTGCGCCCTCGGCGCGGCGCTGGCGATCGAGGATTCACCGGCCGGTGTACAGGCCGCATGCCAGGCCGGCGTACCGGTGATCGTGACGCGCAGTGTCTACTTCGCCGACGCGGACGTGCGCGGTGCGCTGGCCGTGGGGCCGGGCCTGCACATACGCGCCGGCTGGGAGCCCGCGCCCCCCGGCACCGGCACGGGTTTGGACGCCGGCATCGGGCTGGAGGACCTGGCGCACTGGATGGCCGCCACGCGCTGAGCCACACCGGTTCCGGGCCGCGCAGGCACTACCATCGCGCTTTGCCTTGTGCCGGAGCCCGGATGCCGATCGATCTCTCCCTGCTGCAGCAGAGCAGCCGCGCCAGCCTGGAATGGAAGTACCCCCTCGCCGAGCCGCTGCGCGACGGCCAGGTGCAGGTCGACCAGGACCCGGACCACCGCCTGTACTGGGCCGAGTACGGCAACCCGCAGGGTGAGCCGGTGATCTACCTGCACGGCGGGCCCGGCGGCGCCTCCCAGCCGGCGATGGCGCGCTTCTTCGACCCGCAGCGCTACCGCGTGATCCTGTTCGACCAGCGCGGCTGTGGCCGCAGCGAACCCAACGTGGCCACCCACGGCCCGGCGCTGGCGCTGACCCGCAACACCACGGACGACCTGGTGCAGGACATCCGCCGGCTGCGCGACGCGCTGGGCATCCGCGGCCGGGCCCATGTGTTCGGCGGCAGCTGGGGCAGCACGTTGGCGCTGGTCTATGCGACGCGGCACCCGGACGAGGTCGCCACGCTGATCCTGCGCGGCATCTTCATCGGTGGCCGCAGCGACCTGCTCTACCTCTACCAGGGCAATGCGGCCACCTATGCCGCCGACCCGACCGGCCTGACGGCACCCGGCGCCTACGTGGCCTACCCGGACGAATGGAAGACCTACGTCGAGGTGATCCCGCCGGCGCAGCGGGGCGACATGATGGCGGCCTACAAGGCGATCTTCGACCAGTTGCCGGCCAACGAGGAAGAACGCACGGTGCAGCTGCGCGCCGCGCTGGCCTGGTCCGGCTGGGAAGGGGCGATCTCCAACCTGATCCCGCAGACCGCCGACCTGGGCAAGTTCGGCGACGCGTTCGGTGCACTGTGCCTGGCCCAGATCGAGGCGCACTATTTTGCGAACGATCTGTTCCTGACGCCGGGCGCGATCCTGCGCGACCTGCACCGGCTCGGCCGCATCCCGGTGCATGTGGTGCACGGGCGCTTCGACCAGGTCTGCCCGCTGACGCAGGCCACGCAGCTGGTGGCCGCGCTGGAAGCGGTGGGCACACCGGTGGTGAGCTTCGTCAAGACGCTGGCCGGGCATAGCGCGATGGAAGGGCAGACGGTGCTGGCGTTGACGGCGATCATGGACGGGCTGCCTCCGCTGCGCTGAGCCACGGCCCGGCGCCCGTCACCCTTCCGCCGCCAGCACGCGGGCGAGTTCCTCGGCGTCCACGCTGCGCGCCGCGCCGAAACCGGCCACATGCCGCGCCGCCACCGGCTGCAGTGCGAAAAAGCGGAAATCCCCGAGCTGCGTCATCGGCTCGGCTTCCGGGAACCGCGCCAGGTAGGCGGTGCGCAGGCTCTGCCAGCGCGGGCCCTCCGGCGCGATCAGTTCGGCGTTGGCCTCCAGGCTCACCCGCGGCAGCGCGTGTACCGGCTCGCCGGGCACCTCTGGCTGCATCACCATCAGCGACACGTCCGGTGCCATCTGCAGATTGCGCGTGTGGGCCGCCAGCGCGCTGACATGCAGCACCAGGCAGCCGAGTGCGCGGTCGATCGCGAAGGGCACCATCGACACCTGCGGCCGGCCGTCCGGCCCGAGCGTGCCGAGGGCGCCGACCCGCTGGCCATGCAGCAGCGTGCGCAGCGCGGCGCTCAGCCGGGGCTCATGCATCGCTGCGCCGGCGGAAGCTCCGCTGGTCCCGGAACTGGTTCGTCGCGGCTACCAGCGCGGCCTCGGTGCCGGGCTCGAACGCGGCATGGCCGGCGTCGTCGACGATCTGCCAGCGGGCCTCCGGCCAGGCCTGGTGCAGCCGCCAGGCGGTGGCCGGCGGGCAGATGACGTCATAACGGCCCTGCACGATCACCGCCGGCAGGTGCCGGATGCGGTCGATGTCGCGGATCAGCTGGTCGTGTTCGAAGAAGCCGGCATGCCGGAAGTAGTGCGCCTCCAGCCGGCCGACGCCGAGGGCAACCTCCGGGTGGTCGTACTTCTGCTGCACGTCCGGGTCCGGCAGCAGTTGCAGGCAGCTGCCCTCGTAGCTGCTCCAGCGCCGGGCAGCCGCCAGGCTTTGCACCGGGTCGTCGCTGAACAGGCGCCGGCAGTAGGCTGACAGCAGGTCGTGGCGCTCCGCCTGCGGGATCAGCGCCTCGAACTGCTCCCGCGCATGCGGGAAGAACCAGCCCATGCCGTGCAGGAACCAGTCGATCTCGGCCGGCGTGCACAGGAAGATGCCGCGCAGCACGAAGCCCAGGCAGGCCTGCGGGTGCGTCTGCCCGTAGGCCAGCGCCAGCGTCGAGCCCCAGGAGCCGCCGAACACCAGCCATTGCGCGATGCCCAGGTGGGCCCGCAGCCGCTCGATGTCGGCCACCAGGTGCCAGGTGGTGTTGTCGCGCCATTCGCCCAGTGGTGTGGAGCGCCCCGCGCCGCGCTGGTCGAACAGCACGATGCGGTAGTGCGCCGGGTCGAAGAACTGCCGGTGCCGCGGGCTGGTGCCCGAGCCCGGGCCGCCATGCAGGAACAGCACCGGCACACCGTCCGGGTTGCCGGATTCCTCCCAGTACAGCGTGTGCCGTTCGTCGACCGGCAGCATGCCGCTGCGGTAGGGTTCGATCGGCGGGTAGGCGCGGGAAGGAGGCAGGTCGACGGGCATGGCAGGGTTCCGGCAGCAGGGCGTTGCCGGCGATTGTGACCCAGCCGCTCAGCGCCGCAGCCGGAACAGGCCGACCGACTTCTCCAGCACCGCGCTGCGCTGGCTCATCAGCTGCACATGGCTGTTCATCGCCTCCACCAGGCCAGCGTTCTGCTGCGTGACGCCGTCCAGCTGGCTGATCGCGTCGTTGACCTGCGCGATGCCCTGCGCCTGTTCGCGCGTGGCGACCGTGATCTGCTGCACCAGCGTCCCGGTGCGCTCGACCGCCTGCACGACGTCGGTGACGCTGCGCGCGGCGCCGTCCATCTGCCGGGTGCTGGTGTCCACCAGGCCCGTCGAGGTGCCGATCACGTCCCGGATCTCATGCGCGGCGCTCGCGGCACGCTGGGCGAGCGCGCGGACCTCGGCGGCGACGACCGCGAAGCCGCGCCCCTGCTCGCCGGCCCGGGCCGCCTCGACAGCGGCATTCAGCGCCAGGATGTTGGTCTGGAACGCGATGCCCTCGATGACGCCGATGGTGCTGGCGATCTGGCGCGAGCTCTGCGCGATCGACGTGATGCTGCCGCCGACCTCGGTCATCGCGTCTGCGCTGCGCCGCACGACGCTGGAGCCGTGTGCGCTGGTCTGGGCGACCTCGCCGGCGGCCTCCGCCGTCTGGCGCACCGTGCTGGCGAGCTGCTCCATCGACGCGGCGGTCTGCTGCAGGCTGCTGGCCTGCGACTCGGTGCGCGCGGCCAGGTCCTGCGCGCCGCGGGCGATCGAGGCCGAGGTCGCGATGAAGGCGCCGATCTCCTCGCGCACGTCGCCTATCACGGCCCGCAGGTTGATGTGTACCTGCATCAGCGGCCGCAGCACCGACTCCAGCGGCATGTTGTCGCGCAGCGTGACGGGCCGCGACAGGTCGCAGCCGGCGATGTCGCGGGCCAGCTGCTCGGCCAGGCGTACCGAGCGCGACAGGCGCGCGTCGTACCAGGCCAGCAGCACGGCCGAGCCCGCCACCAGCGCCGCCAGCCGCGCGCCGATCTGCAGCAGTGTGGTGGGGCCGAGCAGCAGGTCGGGCAGCATGCCCAGCAGGATCACGCCGCACAGCGCCGCGCCGAGGCGCTGTGTCAGCGTCGTGCGGTGCAGCCGGCCGGGCAGGTCGCGCCAGCCGAGCTTGCGCACCCGGCCGGCATGCAGCCGGATGCGACGCTGCCCTGTCCGTTCCTGTTCCTGCAGCCGGGCATAGAGCGCCTGGGCAGCGTCGACCTCCTGGCGGCTGGGCTTGAAGCGCACCGACATGTAGCTGGTCGGTTTGCCGTTCTCCAGGATCGGCATCGCGAAGGCACGCACCCAGTAGTGGTCGCCGTCCTTGCGCCGGTTCTTGACGATGCCGTTCCAGGGCCGGCCCCGGCCGATCGTGGCCCACATGTCCTTGAAGGCCTCGGCCGGCATGTCGGGGTGGCGGATCAGGTTGTGCGGCTGGTTCATCAGCTCGTCATACGAGAATCCGCTGGTTTCCACGAAGGCCTGGTTGCAGTGGATGATGCGCCCCTGGATGTTGGTGATCGACACCAGCATGTCGTCGGCAGGGAAGTCGTATTCGTGCTGGGTGACCGGAAGGTTGGTGCGCATGGGCCGCATGTTGCGGGCAGGAGACGCACATGGTTTTGACGTCCGTCAATATTCACGCGCCAAAGTGGTGCGTTGTCGCCGCCCTGTGGCAAGCTGTCGACAAAGGAGTTCGATCCGTGAACCGGTCCCTGACAAGTGTGGCTCTGCTGGTGCCCGACTACGACCAGGCCATTGCCTTCTTCACGACCGTGATGCGCTTCACGCTGCTGGAGGATGTGGCCCTGGGTGAAGGCAAGCGCTGGGTGCGCGTCGCGCCGGCCGGTGGCCGCGGTGCCGCACTGGTGCTGGCCCAGGCCGCCACGCCGCAGCAGCAGGCTTGCGTCGGGTGCCAGGGCGGCGGGCGGGTCATGTTCTTCCTGGAGACGCAGGACTTCGCCGCGGACCATGCCCACATGCAGGCGCACGGCGTGCATTTCCGGGAAGCGCCGCGCCACGAGCCCTATGGCACCGTGGCGGTGTTCGAGGATCGGTGGGGCAACCCCTGGGATCTGATCGGGCGGCCTGCGGCCTGAGCTCAGGCCGCCTTGCGCCCCGGCAGCCGCAGCACCCCGGCCGCCAGCGACGTGCCGAGCACCACGACCAGCCCACAGCCCAGCATCCAGGGCGTCAGTGATTCGCCCAGCAGCAGCGTGCCGTAGAGGATCGCGAACACCGGCACCAGGAAAGTCACCGTGATCGCGCGGGACGGGCCCAGCTGGCCGAGCAGCCGGAAGTACAGGATGTAGGCCAGCCCGGAGCACACGACGCCCAGCACCAGGATCGCCAGCCAGGCGGTCGTGCCCGGCATCTGCGCCGGCCAGGTCCAGACGGTCGGCCCGACCAGTGCCAGCGCCGCCCCCAGCTGGCTGCCGGCGGCGGTGGCCAGCGGGTGCACGCCGCCCAGGTACTTCTTCGTGAAGCTGGCCGCATAGCCGTAGCAGATGGCGGCCAGCAGGCAGGCCAGCACCGCCCAGCCGCTGCCACCCGGCTTGAAGCTGGCCGAGTCCTTGGCCAGCAATGCGATGCCGGTGAAGCCGATCACCAGGCCCAGCACGCGGGACGGGCCCGGGCGGTCCTTCAGCCAGAGCCAGGCGATCAGCGCGCCGAACAGCGGCACGGTCGCATTGAGGATGCCCGACAGGCCGGTGCTGATCGACGTGACGGCATAGGCGAACAGCGCGAACGGCAGCGCAGAGTTCAGCGTGCCGATGTAGAGCACCCGCGCCGCGTTGCGACGCAGCGAGTCCCAGTGCCCGCTGAACCAGAGCATCGGCAACAGCAGCACCGAGGCCACGATCACGCGCATGCCGGCCGTCGCCACGACACCGAATTCGGCGCCGCCGACGCGCATGAAGAGGAAGGACGAGCCCCAGATGGCCGCCAGCGCCAGGTATTCCAGCGGCAGAGTCTTGGATGTCATGCAGTGAGTTCGAAGTCGTCCGTGGCGCTTGCGCCCGATTCCAGCGTCAGCAGGGCGGCCTTGCGGCCCAGGCCGCCGGCATAACCGGTCAGCGAGCCGTCGGCACCGAGCACCCGGTGACAGGGCACGATGATACCCAGCGGGTTGCGGCCGACGGCCGTACCGACCGCACGGACTGCGTCCGGCCGCTCCAGCGCGCTGCTGAGCGTGCCGTAGGTGGTGCACACGCCGTACGGAATGTGCAGCAGGGCCTGCCAGACCGACTGCTGGAACGGCGTGCCACCGCGCAGGTCCAGCGGCAGGTCGAAGCTGATGCGCGTGCCGTCGAAGTACTCCTGCAATTGCGTGACGGCCTGCTGCAGCAGCGGATCGTCGGCGCGCTCCGGCCAGTCGGCCCAGGCCGGCTGGTGCTTCTGGTCGTCGAACCACAGGCCGGCCAGGCCGGCATCGGTCGCGGCGAGCACCAGCGCTCCGAGCGGGCTGTCGACGTGGGTCTTGCGGATGTCGGGGGCGAACTTCATGGGGAGGGTCTCCGGGTGGGGGGTGGCGGCAGCAGGCCCCAGGCCCGCAACACCGCGTAGCTGCGCCACGGCCGCCAGGCGGCCGATTGTTCTTCGGCCGCCTTGGCGGCCTGGGGCTGGCCCTGCACGCCGAGCGCCTTGTGCAGCGCAACGTCGCCGGCCGGGAAGGCATCGGGCCAGCGCAGCGCACGCATCGCGATGTACTGGGCCGTCCAGTCGCCGATGCCGGGCAGGGATTTCAATACCTCCAGCGTGGCCGGCACGTCGGCACTGGCGCGCAGCTGCAGGCGGCCCTCGGCCACGGCCTGCGCCAGGCCCTGGATCGCGCGCTGGCGTTGCCGGACGATGCCCAGGGACCCGAGCGCGTCGGCGCCGGCCTGCGCCAGCACGGCCGGCAGCGGGAACAGGCGCGAGAGATCCGGATGTGTCGTCGCCACCGGCTCACCGAAGGCATCCACCAGCCGCTGCGCCAGCGTGCGGGCCGCCGCCACGGTGATCTGCTGGCCCAGCACCGCGCGCACCGCCAGCTCGAAGCCGTCGAAGCAGCCCGGCACGCGCAGGCCGTCCCCGTCCGGGAAATGGGCATGCAGCACCGCGTTGATCGCCGCCGGGTCGGCGTCCAGATCGAAGGCCTGGCGGACCCGCCGGATCACCGTCGGCAACGCGCCGCGCAGGCCGTCGCTTACCTGCAGCAGCAGCTGGGCCTGGTCCGGGTCGAAGCGCGCCTCGATCCAGCCGGTGTGCGCCAGCCCTGCCACTTCCAGGCGCAGCGTGCGGGCGAAGCGCCAGGCCGGCCCGTCGTCGGTCAGCGCCTCGACTGCATGGACCCGGCGGCGCAGCAGAAAGTCGCCGAGCGCCGCAATGTCGTAGGGTGGCCGGTAGCCCAGGCGCACCAGCGTGCCGCCCTGGGCCGGCGCGCCCGCGCGGCGCAGCTGGGTGGGGCTCAGGTGGTAGTGGGCCATGAAGGCATCGTTGAAGCGCCGCAGGCTGGAGAAGCCGCTGCACAAAGCCACCTGGGCCACCGGCAGTGCGGTGTCGGCCAGCAGCTGCTTGGCGGTCAGCAGCCGGCGCGTCTGCAGGTACTGCAGGGGGCTGACGCCCAGCGTGGCCTCGAAGATGCGGCGCAGGTGCCGGTCGCTGACGCCCAGCCGGGCCGCCAGCGCCTGCACCGAGGGGCCGGCGTCGCTGCCGGGCCAGGCGTCCGGGTCGTCCAGCAGCCGGGCGGCCTGGTGCGCCAGGATGCCGGAGGCGTCCTGGATCGACCAGTGCGGCGTGCCGGGCGCGAGCTCCGGCCGGCAGCGCAGGCAGGGCCGGAAACCGGCGCTCTCGGCGCGGGCGGCATGGGCGAAGAAGCGGCAGTTCTCGCGCTTGGGAAGGCGCACGCTGCAGACCGGGCGGCAGTAGATGCCGGTGGACGTGACCCCGGTGAAGAAGCGCCCGTCGAAGCGCGCATCGCGGGCCTGCAGCGCCCGGTAGCAGGCGTCCTGTTCGGCGAGGGTGGCGGTGTCGTCCATGGGGGGCATGGTACGCCGGCGCCAGCGGGGGACTGGCTGTTTTCGGACATGGTCATCGAGCGGCGACGATCGCCCCCCGGCGCGGGGCCCCGTCAGGGGGGCGTCGTGTCGAACCCGGGCAACGCCTGGTCGCTGCACGACCAGGCCGCCCGCGAGCCCTGGAAGATCCGCGCCTGCGGTGCGAAGCCGGGGTCGCTGTCCAGCGAGCCCATCGGGACGATGACGGCGCCCGATGCGGCGACCGCGCGCGGCACACGCCCGCCACAGGTGCTGCAGAACGCGTTCGTGAAGCGCTGGGCCTCGGGCACCTTGTACTGGCGCACCAGCGCCTCACCGGCGTCCCAGGTCAGCGTGCCGGCGACGAACAGGTTGGTGGCGTGCCCGGTCCCGGTCGCCTTGCGGCAGCGCGAGCAGTGGCAGTGGAAGGCGCGCTGCGGCGCGCCGTGGATCGTGTAGCGGACGCTGCCGCACAGGCAGCTACCGGTCAGGGTCGGGGTGGTCATGGGCGGGTGTGGAGCGTGTGCTGCGGTACGCCCAGAATACCGGCAACAGGAACCCGGTGGCAAGCACCCCGGCCAGGCAGACCAGGCCGCCGATCCAGATCGCGGGCCCGACGCCCCAGGCATCGGCCATGAACCCCGCCCGCGCATTGCCGATCAGCGGGCCGGTCAGGTAGCTGATCATCTCGATGCCGGCCAGCCGCCCGCGCATCGTGTTCGGGATGGTCTCGTTCCAGATCGTGCCGCGGAACACGCCGCTGACCATGTCGGCCGCGCCGGCCACGGCCAGGCACAGCAGGCCCCAGGCCAGGCTGGGCGCGAAGCCCAGCGCGACGATGCCCAGCGCCCAGACCGCCGCCGCGACGATCACCGCGCGGCCGTGGCGGCTGACCTGGCCGGTCCAGCCGCTGAAGAGCCCGATCACCAGCGCGCCCACCGACATCGCTGACAACAGCCAGCCGACCGACTCGGTGCGCCCGTCGGCCGCGGCCATGGCCGGGAACAGCGCCACCGGAAACGCGAAGGCCATCGCGACGATGTCCACGATATAGGTGCCCATCAGGGCCGGGCGGCTCCAGGCGAAACGCAGACCCTCGGCCAGGTCGGCCAGCAGGCGCGGGCGGGTGCCCGTTGGTGCAACGCGGGCACCGATGCGCGCCCGCGGGATGCGGGCGATGAAGAACATCGCCAGCAGGAAGGTCACGAAATCGAACACATAGGCGCCCACGGCCCCCCAGCGCGCCAGCAGCAGGCCGGCCAGCGCCGGCCCGGCCACCATGCCGACCGTGCCGCGCACCGAGGACAGCGCCGCCACCGCCGCGAACTCCTCCGGCCGCGCGAGCTTCTGCGTCAGGGCTTCGAGCGCAGGACGATGGAAGCCGGTGGCCCCCTGCAGCACTGCGACCAGCGCGTAGATCGCCAGCGCGCTGGGTGTGGCGGAGAGGGCATTCAGCAGCAGGCCCCCGACACACAAGGCCATCAGCGCCTCGGAGCCAAGCAGCAGACGCTTGCGGTCCATGCGGTCCGCCACCGCGCCACCCAGCAGCCCACAGACGACCACCGGCAGGAGTTGCACCAGGCCCAGCAGGCCGACCTGCGCGTTCGAGCGCGTCAGCTCGTAGAGCTGCCAGGGCACGGCCACATAGCTGACCATGGTCCCCAGGCCGGAGATGAACTGGCTGGCGAACAGTCGGCGGTAGGCCAGGTTGTGGCGAAGGGGGCTGATATCCAGAAACATCGACGGGCTGTCGCGTGGGGGCATGCAGCCCTAGCCGGCCGGCGGGCGCCTGCGCGCCTGCTCGCGCAGCATGAACAGGTACAGCCCCTCGACCTTCTCCCGGGCCCACGGTGTCTTGCGCAGAAACTTCAGGCTGGAGCTGACGCTCGGCTCGTGCGTGAAGCAGCGCACCGGCACGCGCACCGCCAGCTCCGCCCAGCCGTAGCGGGCCTCCAGCGCGCGGACGATCGCCTCCAGCGTGACGCCGTGCAGCGGGTTGCGCGGCTGGGCGGGTCGGGGCGGGGTGTCGGACATGGAGGGGCGTGGTGCTTCGTCCGGTGCGCCGGGTTCATCAGGCGCGCTCGCGGGCCTGTTTCCGCTGCCCAAACCCGCCGCCCATCCACAACAGGGACGCCGCCAGCAGTGAGGCCCCGATCACGATGTAGCCCACCACGTCGAAGTGCGCGATCGTCTGGTCCGCCTGGACGACAACGATATGCCCTGCAATGACGGCGCCAATGCCCCCCGACAGCTGCTGAAGCGAGGAACTGACGGCGTTGAACGAGCCGCGCTGGGCCAGGCTCGGCACGGAGGACACCATCGCCCGGAACGGCACCATGCGCGAGAAGATGCCGACGAACATGACGGTGTTGACGACCACGACCACCGCCAGCGGAACCGGCCCCAGGTGCGTGAAGATCAGCACCATCAGGATCGACAGGGCCGTGCCGAACAGGAAGACGCGCAGGTGCCCGAAGCTGTCCGATGCCCGGCCGATCAGCGGCCCCATGACGATGGTGCACAGGCCGGTGATCAGGTAGATCGTGGGCAGGTGGTCCACCCCGATGCCCAGGTTGCCGGCGATGAAGGCGCTGCTGAACGGCATCATCATGAAGCCGCCGGTCGACACCAGGGCCGTCATCGCGAACGCCAGCAGATAGCGCGACTCGGTCACCGTGTGCCACAGGTGCATGCCGGCACTGTGCTCCTGCGGCAGCTGCAGGTGGTCGGCCACCGGCTTCATCCACCAGGCGATCGCGACGCCGCCGAGCAGGCCCAGCGCGGCCATTGCCAGGAAGGGCATGTGCCAGTGCCAGTGGTTCGACAGGAACAGGCCGGCCGGGATGCCGAGCACCTGGCTGGCGGCGAAGGCGGTCTGGATCAGGCCCATCACCCGGCCCCGCTGCTGCGGCGCGAACAGGTCCGTCGCGATGGCCAGCACGATCGATCCGATCACGCCGCCGAACAGCCCGGTGACGA
>JAEUOX010000470.1 GCA_016790475.1 Rhodoferax sp.
CTACCAGGTGGGCGTGCGGATCAACATCGACGTGCTGAACGCACAGAGCCAGCTGTTCCAGACCAAGCGCGACCTGGCCCGGGCCCGCTACGACGTGCTGGTGGGCTCGCTGCGCCTGCGCCAGGCCAACGGCTCGCTGAAGCCGGAAGACATCCAGGCGGTCAACCGGTTGCTGGCCCCGTGATCGGACAGGAAGTGCGGTTCGAGGCGTTGGGACGGGTGCTGGTCGCCCTGCAGATGGGGCTGCTGGGGTTGCTGGCCTGGTGGGGCGCGCAGGCACCTTTTGTGCCGCTCGCAACCTGGGGGCTCGGCGGCGGGGCGCTGCTGCTCGGGGTCTGGGCACTGGGGACGAATCGGCCGGGCAACTTCAATATCCGGCCGACTCCGCATCCGGAGGGGCGGCTCATCCGCCATGGCCCGTACCGCTGGATACGCCACCCGATGTATGTGGCGGTACTGCTGGCCGGTGCCGCCTGTGCCGCGGCAGCCACCGGGGTACGAGGCTGGGTCGTCCTGGCATTCCTCGCCGGGGTGCTGGTGGTCAAGGCCCGCCTCGAGGAGCGCTGGTTGGCTGCGCGGCACCCGGACTACGCCGCGTACCGCTCCGGCACCGCCGGCTTCATTCCCGGATGGTTCTGAGTCAGCGAGTGGGCTGCTCCAGCTCCGGCAGCAGCGCGCGCAGGGCCCAGCGGGTGTGACCGTCGCGCCCCTGGACCGTCTGCGCATGCCACAGCGCATGCAGGATCGCCTGCTCGGTCGCATCGGCGGCGGCCTGGAACAGCGGGTCCAGCAGCGCATCGTGCAGCAGGCGCAACTGCAGCATCGGACGCCGCGGATCCTGCGGCACCGTGAAGGCGGTGCTGAAGGCCAGCGCGATGTCGCCGCTGCCATGGCCGAAGACCGACCCGGTGCGGGCCAGCCCGGCACCGGCGCGCAAGGCCAGACGGCGGAGCTGGCGGGCGTCCAGCGGCGCGTTCGTGGCCAGCAGCATGATGATCGAGCCCTTCTCCGGTGCCGCGCCGGCTGCGGCGGGGACGCCGGCCGCGGCCAGGCGCTGCTGCAGCACGGGCCCCAGCGGCTGCCCGGCCCACAGGCACTGGCCCTCGCGTCCGAAATTCGCCAGTACCAGCGCGCCGACGCAGTGTCCGCCGGCCTGGCGCGATGCGCTGCCGATACCGCCCTTGATGCCGAAGCAGCTCATGCCGCGGCCGGCGCCGACAGCACCCTGCGCCACGACCGGGCCGGCGGCGGCCAGTGCGTCCTGGTAGTCCTGCGCAGTGACGGCCATGCGCTGCAGGTCGTTCAAGTAGCCGTCATTGCACTCGAACACCAGCGGGTTGACGGTGGGTTGGCTGCGCCCGACCTCCGGGTTGGCGGCGATGCACTGCCGGATCTGCGCCGTCGCCACCGTTGGCACCGCGAAGGTGTTGGTCAGCGCAATCGGGGTCTCCAGCACGCCGAGCTCGTCGAGTTGCAGCAGGCCGATGCTCTTGCCGAAGCCGTTGAGCACAACGGCTGCGGCCGGCACCCGGTCGCGGTACAGGTCGCCGGCATGCGGCAGCACGACGCTCACACCGGTCTGCACCGGTCCGTCGGCCCGTGTCAAGTGGCCGACCAAGACGCCCGGCACGTCGGTGATCGCGTTGCGTTCCCCGGCAGCCAGGGTTCCGATGTGCGGCAGCATGGCCGGTCGTGTGACGGGGCTCAGGGCGCCGTGGGGTACAGGTGGCAGGCGACCACCGCGATCCGCTGCTCCGCGGCCACCTGGCGCGGCTGCAGCGCGGGCATGCTGGACTGGCATTCCGCGCGGGCCTGCGGGCAGCGGGCCGCGAACGCGCAGCCGGCCGGCGGATGGGCCGGGTCGGGCAGCTCGGCGCCTACCACTTCGGGTGGCGTCTCGGTGGCCGCGGCGCCGCCGGTCCGGTTGCGGCTCGGGATCGAGGACAGCAGCAGCCGCGTGTAGGGATGGGCCGGCCGGTCGAACACGTCGCGCGCCGGCGCCAGCTCGACGATATGGCCGAAGTACATCACCGCCACGTCGTCGCTGATATGCCGCACGACCGACAGGTCGTGCGAGATGAACAGCATCGCCATCCGGTGCTCGCGGCGCAGCTCCATCAGCAGGTTCAGGATCTGCGACTGGATCGACACGTCGAGCGCCGACACCGGCTCGTCGGCCACCAGCAGCCGCGGCTCCAGCGCCAGCGCGCGGGCGATCGCGATGCGCTGCCGCTGGCCGCCGGAGAATTCGTGCGGGTACTTGTCGGCGTCGGAGGCGGCCAGGCCGACCGTCTTCAAGAGCTCGCGCACGCGCTGCATGCGCTGTTCGCGCGAGCGGTCCGTCCAGTGGATGTCCAGCGGCTCGCGGACGATCTCGCCGATCGAGTGCTTCGGGTTCAGCGACGAGAACGGATCCTGGAACACCATCTGCATCCAGCGCCGCTCGGCGCGCCCGGGTTCGGCGCCGGGCGCGATCCAGGGCACGCCGCCGAAATCGACCGTGCCGCTGCTGGCGTCCACCAGGCGCATCAGCGTGCGGGCCAGCGTGGACTTGCCGCAGCCAGACTCGCCGACGATGCCCAGCGTGCGGCCGTCCTGCAGCTCGAAGCTGACGGCGTTGAGCGCCTTGAACTGGCCCTTGCCGGGCAATGCGTAGTGCTTGCTGAGACCCTGCACGCGCAGCAGCGGCGCGTCGGGCGGGGTGGGGCGGCGGTCGTCAGGCATGGGCCACCCAGCAGGCTACCTGTTCCTGGGCCTGGCCGGCCAGCGGCGCCAGTGGCGGCGCCCTGCGGCAGCGGTCTTCGGCGCGCGTGCAGCGGCTGGCGAACAGGCAGTCGTCGCCGCGTGCGCCCAGCGGCGGCACCGCCCCGGCGATCGTCGGCAGCAACTGCCCTGGCGCATGGCCGGCCGGTGCCGTCTGCAGCAGCGCCTGCGTGTACGGGTGGGCCGGCCGCGCGAACAGCGCCTGCACGCTGCGCCGCTCCGCAACCCGCCCGGCATACATCACGGCGACCTGGTCGCAGTGGTCCGCCACCAGCGCCAGGTCGTGCGTGATCAGCAACATCGCCATGTTGAATTCGCGCCGCAGGTCCCCCAGCAGCCGCAGGATCTGGGCCTGCACCGTCACATCGAGCGCGGTGGTCGGCTCGTCGGCGATCAGCAGCTGCGGCTGGCAGGCCAGCGCCATCGCGATCATGACCCGCTGGCGCTGGCCGCCGGACATCTCGTGGGCATAGGCGCCGGCCCGCTTGGCCGCGCCGGCGATGCCGACCATGTCCAGCAGCTTCACGACCTGGGCAGCGGCCGCGCTGGCGTCCATGCCGCGGTGCAGGCGCAGGCTCTCGGCCACCTGCTCGCCGACCGTCAGCACCGGGTTCAGGCTGGTCATCGGCTCCTGGAAGATCATCGCGATGCGGCTTCCGCGCAGCGCACGCATCGCCCGCTCGGACTGCGTCAGCAGGTCCTGGCCGTCGAACAGGATGCGCCCGCCGGCGTAGATTGTCTGGGCGCGCGGCAGCAGGCGCATCACGGCCAGTGCCGTCACGCTCTTGCCGCAGCCGGACTCGCCGACCAGGCCCAGCGTCTGGCCGGCGCCGAGCTGCAGCGAGATGCGGTCGAGCACGGTGTGCGTGCCGCGCGCGGTGCGCAGCCGCACCGTGAGATCCTGGATGTCCAGCAGGGGCTGCTGCTGCGGGTTGTACATTTGGGCGATGACGAAGACGGGAACGACTCTGGAAATGACACTGGCCCGCCAGATCGAGGCGGCCATCGTCGATGTTACCCCGGGCGTGCAGCTGCGCGCCCATGCCGGCGGCGCGCTGGTCTGCGACCTGCAGGTCGGGCAGACGGCGCGCTTCTACGACTTCGCGTCGCTGACGAAGGTCGTCTTCACGCAGCAGGCGCTGATGCACGCCTTCGACCGCGGCCTCTGGCATGCCGGCACCACGGTCGGTGACGTGCTGCCGGATTTCTCCCGGCCCGGCATCCGGCTGACCGAGCTGCTGACACACACTTCCGGCCTGGAGTGGTGGATGCCGTTCTACGAGACGATCGACCGCAGCCTGTCCTGGCGCGCACGCCGGCAGTGGCTGTACCGCCAGCTGCAGGTCGCGCCCTGCCAGCCCACCGGCCGCGCGGTCTACACCGATCTGGGCTTCATGCTGCTGGGCTTCGTGCTGGAGGCGCTGCACGAGCGCGACCTGCTGGCCGTCTGGCAGGAACTGCGGGCCGAGACCTACCCCGGCAGCACGCTGGCGATGCACGAGGACAACCGGCCGGTCCATGACGTGTCCCAGTACGCGCCGACCGAGCTGTGCCCCTGGCGCGGCAAGCGCCTGCAGGGCGAGGTGCATGACGACAACACCTGGAGCTTCGGCGGTATCTCCACGCACGCCGGCGTGTTCGGCAGCATCGACGACCTGTCCGGCTTCGGCCTGCAGCTGCGCGCGCAGCTGCGTGGCGAACCGGGTGCCCGGGTGCGCGCCGCCACCACGCGTTGGTTCGCCGAGCGGGCGCTGCCGCGCGAGGCGGGCGACTGGGCGCGGGGCTTCATGATGCCGGCGCTACAGGGTGCCAGCTGCGGCCGACATTTCTCCGAGCGTTCGATCGGCCACACCGGCTTCACCGGCACCTCGCTGTGGTACGACCCGGAGCGCGACCTGCTGGTCAGCATCCTGAGCAACCGGGTTTTTGGTGGGCGCGAGAACAAGGCCTACCTGACACTGCGCCCGCAGATGCATGACTGGCTGGTGGAGCTGCTCTGATGGACATCACCCCGCTGACCGAACCGGCCGACGAGATCGCCTGCGCCGACCTGATGGCTGCCTCCGACCCCTGGCGCACGCTGGGCTACGAACACGCCGGCCTGCTGCGCACCGTGCGCCTGCCCGGCCGGGAGCGCTATGTGGCGCGGGTGGACGGCGTCTTCGCCGGTTTCCTGCTGCTGAACCTGCAGGGCACCTTCGCCGGTTACATCCAGACGGTCGGCCTGGCCCCGGCCTTTCGCGGACGCGGCCTGGGCGAGCAGCTGCTCGCCTTTGCCGAGCAGCGCATCCTGCGCGACCACCCGAACGTGTTCCTGTGCGTGTCCTCGTTCAACCAGGCGGCGCGGCGTTTCTATGCGCGGCTGGGCTACGAGCAGGTCGGTGAGCTGACGGATTTCCTGGTGGCCGGGCATTCCGAGTTTCTGCTGCGCAAGACCGTCGGCCCGATCCGCGGCTACCGGCCCTGAACCGCAGCGGACCGGGCGCCGCCCGGTGCTAAGATCAACTTTCCTTTCGAGACCCACCGGGCCCCCCGGGCGGTGTCTGCCCCCAACGAACCCTTCAGGAGCTGTCCCATGTCCACACGTGTTTCCCGCCGTCCGCTCACCCGCCGTCTGGCTGCGCTGGCCGCCGGGCTGGCCTTTGCCGGCCTGGCCACGGCCCAGGTGCTGGAGATCGCGGCCGACGGCTCGCCCGCCGGGCTGGATCCGCATGTCGTGCCGGCCTTCAACACCGTGCTGATCAACAAGAACATCTACGAAGGCCTGACCGCCATCGACAAGGACCTGAAGATCGTCCCCGGCCTGGCAAGCTCCTGGACCGTCGCGAAGGACGGCCTGACCTACCGCTTCAAGCTCAAGCAGGGCGTCAAGTTCCACAACGGCAAGGCGCTGACCCCGGCCGACGTGATCGGCTCGCTGAACCGCATCCGCGATCCGAAGACCGGCTCCCCGTACGCCGCCCGCCTGTCGATGGTCAAGGACATCGTCGAGGAAAAGGGCGAGGTGGTCATCCACCTGAACACCCCGTCGGTGCCGCTGGTCGGCCAGCTGGAAGCGCTGGCGATCGTGCCGGCCGAGGCGCTGGCCAACGCCGCCAACCTGCAGAAGGTGCCGGTCGGCACCGGCCCGTTCAAGTTCGACAAGTGGGTCACCGACGCCTATGTCAGCCTGGTCAAGAACCCCGACTACCACAACGCCGGGCAGCCGAAGCTGGCGGGCCTGAAGTTCAACATCGTGCCGGAGTCCAGCACCCGGCAGGCCGGCATGGCCAACGGCACCTACCAGTTCTTCCCGTCGGTGGACGCGGTCACGATCAACGCGCTGGCCCGCGCGCCCGGCGTCGTCACGACCAAGGTGCCGGATCTCGGCTACAGCCTGGTCGGCATGAACGTCAGCAAGCCGCCGTTCGACAACCCGAAGGTCCGCGAGGCGCTGAACTACGCGCTGAACCGCCATGAGATTGTCCGCGGCGTCTACCTGGGCCGTGCGTCGATCGCCGGGCCGCTGCCGGCGGTGCTGACCGAATGGGCCGTGCCCTATTCGGAATACCCGTGCTACCAGTCCAACCCGGAGAAGGCCAAGGCGCTGCTGAAGGAAGCCGGCGTTGCGACGCCGCTGGCGATCACGATCAACGTGCTGCCCAACCCGGTGGCCAAGGACACCGCCGAAATCGTGCAGGCCCAGCTGGAGAAGGGCGGCTTCAAGGTCACGCTGCTGGCCCAGGAGATCGGCAAGTTCGTGGCCGACTGGCGCGCGTCGAACTTCACCGCTTTCGTGTCGCTGAACGGCGGCGGCGTGGACCCGGACGACTACTTCTACCGCACCTTCTACACCGGCGCGTCGACCAACGTGTTCAAGTTCTCCGACAAGGAGATGGACAAGCAGCTCGACGCCGGCCGCGCCGCGACCAACAAGGTCGAGCGCAAGAAGATCTATGACGCGGTGCAGAAGTCGCTGGCCTGCCAGGGTCCGATCGCCTTCCTGGCGAACGGGGACCTGTTCACCGCGATGCGCTCCAACGTCAAGGGCTTCGAGGCGATCCCGACCCGCTCGCTGGTCTACCTGCGCAACACGACGCTGGACAAGTAAGCCACCCGCCCGCCGGCCGCTGCGGACGCCCGGGCACCGGTGGCCGGGGCGTCCGTCAGGCGCCGCCCCGCCATGCTGAAGATGATCCTCAAGCGCCTGCTCGACCTGGCCATCGTGCTGCTGGGCGTGTCGGTGCTGGTGTTCCTGATGATCCGGCTGATCCCGGGCGACGCCGCGCAGGTGATGCTGGGGGCCAGCGGCGACGCCGGCGAGGAGCAGGTGCGCCAGCTGCGCGAGAAGCTCGGCCTCAATGACGCGCTGCTGGTGCAGTACGGCCGCTGGATGGCTGCGATGGCCCAGGGTGACTTCGGCGTCAGCATCTGGACCGGCAAGCCGGTCATCGAGGACATTGGCCAGCGCATCGGCGTCACCGCCGAGCTGACCTTTCTGTCGCTGGTGCTGGCGGTGCTGCTGTCGATCCCGGCCGGCGCGCTGATGGCCTACTTCCGCGGCAGCATCTCCGATGTGGTGATGCGCGTCGTCACGATCACCGGCGTCACGATGCCCAGCTTCTGGCTGGGTGCTCTGCTGATCTTCGGCTGGGCGGCCTGGTTTCCCGGCTGGCAGACGCTGGGCTCGATCCCGCCGCTGGCGGAGGACCCGCTGGCCCATCTGCAGCGCATGTTCCTGCCGACGCTGACCTGCGCGCTGCCGGTGATCGCCTCGCTGGCCCGCATCATGCGCTCCGCGATGATCGACGCGCTCGGGCAGGACTACATCCGCACCGCGCGCTCCAAGGGCCTGGGCGAGTGGACCGTGACCTTCAAGCACGCGCTGCGCAACTCGCTGATCCCCTATGTCACCGCACTGGGCATCATGGCCGGCTACCTGTTCAGCGGCGCCATCGTCGTCGAGCAGGTGTATGCGATCCCCGGCCTGGGGCGGCTGATGCTCGGCGCGATCGCCGACCGCAACTACCCGCTGATCCAGACCTCGATCCTGGTTGTGACCTGCGCATTCGTGATCATCAATGCCGTCATCGACCTGCTGTACAGGGTCATCGACAAGCGGGCCGGGGTGGCGGCATGAGCAACAGGCTGCGTCGCTGGGGTCAGGGCATCGGGCGCGACTTCGTGCGCAACCCGATCCTGATGCTGGCGCTGACCCTGGTGCTGGCCCAGGTGCTGCTGTCGGTGTTCGCCAATGTCGTCGCGCCGTACGACCCGGTCGAGCAGGCCGTCGAGGCCCGCATGGCGCCGCCCAGCGCGCAGTTCCTGCTGGGCACCGACAAGCTCGGGCGCGACGTGCTCTCGCGCATCATCCACGGCTACCGTTCCTCGCTGGGCATCGCGTTCTCGGCCGTGCTGCTGGCGCTGCTGCTGGGAGGCAGCCTGGGTATCTGGGCTGGCTACAAGGGCGGCTGGGTGGACCGGCTGGTGATGCGCTTTGCCGACGTGCTGTTCGCGTTCCCGATCATCCTGCTGGCGATCGGCGTGATCGCGATCCTGGGCACCAACACCGCGTCCACCGTCGTGGCGATCGCGGTGGTGTATGCGCCGATCTTCGCGCGGCTGATGCGTGCGCCGACGCTGGTGCTGCGCAGCACCGACTATGTCCATGCGGCGCGCAGCTTCGGCGCCGGGGACCTGCGCATCATCGTGCGCCACATCATGCCCAACCTGATGAGCGTGATCCTGGTGCAGGCCAGCCTGTCGCTGTCCACCGCGATCCTGCTGGAGGCCAGCCTGTCCTTCCTGGGCATCGGCGCGCAGCCGCCGGCGCCGTCGCTGGGTCGCATGCTGTCCGAGGGGCGCGAGTACATGTTCATGGCTCCGTGGGCGAGCCTGTTCTCCGGGCTGGCGATCCTGCTGGCCTCGCTGGGCTTCAACCTGCTGGGCGACGGTCTGCGGGACCGCCTGGACCCGCGGCTGCGCGGCATCGATTGATCGGGAAAGGCGGAACCATGGCATCTGAGATCTTTGGCGGCGCGATGTCCGGCACCAGCCTGGACGGCGTCGACGTCGTGCTGGCGCGCTTCGACGGCGACCCGGCGGCCCCTGCCACCGACGCCGGCGTACAGGTGCTGGCCCATGTCTACACACCGTATTCCACCGCGTTGCGCGAGGAGATCAAGGCGGTCTGCCACGGCCAGCCGCTGACGCTGCCGCAGCTCGGGTTGCTGGACCTGGCGGTGGCACGGAAGTACGTCGAGGCGATCCGCGCCGCCCTGGCCCAGGCGGGGCTGCAGCCGGCGCAGGTCCGCGCGGTCGGCTGCCATGGCCAGACGGTGTTCCACCAGCCGTTGGGCGAGGACCGCTTCACGATGCAGATCGGCGAGCCGAACACGATCGCGGTCGGGGTCGGCATCCCGATCGTCGCGGATTTCCGGCGCCGGGACATGGCGCTGGGCGGGCAGGGCGCGCCGCTGGCGCCGGCCCTGCACGACCACTGGTTCCGGCATCCGCAGCGCACCCGGGTCGTGCTCAACGGTGGCGGCATCGCGAACATCACCGCGCTGATCCCGGGCCAGCCGACCTACGGCTTCGACACCGGGCCCGCCAACGTGCTGATGGACGGCTGGTGCCAGGCCCGCACCGGCCAGGCCTTCGACCGGGACGGCCAGTGGGCCCGCAGCGGCCGCCTGCTGGAGACGCTGCTGGCCACGATGCTGCAGGAGCCCTATCTGCAGATGCCGCACCCCAAGAGCACCGGGCGCGAGCTGTTCCACCAGGAGTGGCTGCAGGGCTGCCTGGCCCGCAGCGCAGCCACCCAGGCGGCCGATGCCGATGTGATGCGCACGCTGCTGGAGTTCACGGTGCGCACCGTGGCCGACGCGGTGCAGCGGGTGGGCGCCGGCCGGGGCGAGCTGTTCGTCTGCGGCGGCGCTGCGCAGAACGGCTTCTTCATGCAGCGGCTGGCCGAGGTGCTGCCCGGCTGGACGGTGGCGAGCACCGCGACCCGGGGCATCGCACCCGACCAGGTCGAGGCCATCGCATTCGCCAATTTTGCACGGCGCACGGTGCATGGCCTGCCGGGCAATCTGCCGTCGGTGACCGGCGCGAGCCGGCCCTGCGTGCTGGGAGCGGTCTATGGTGTCTGACACCGGAACCGCGCAGCACGAGCAGCACATCCTGGAGTGCTGGCACCAGAACGCCGAGCCCTGGACCGACGCGATCCGCAACGCGGAGATCGCCAGCCGCGTGCTCGCGACGAACCAAGCGGTCGAGGCGGCCGTGCTGGCCACCCGGCCGGGCAGCGTCCTCGATGTTGGCTGCGGCGAGGGCTGGCTGGTGCGCCGGATGCTGGCGCTCGGCATCCCGGCGCGCGGGCTGGACGTGATCCCGGCGCTGGTGGACTCGGCCAACGCGCAGGGCGGCGAGTTCGCGGTGGCCAGCTACGAGGACATCGCCGCCGGCCGTGTGGCCTGGCAGGCCGACACCGTGAGCTGCAACTTCGCGCTGATCGGCGAGGAGTCCACCGCGCAGCTGCTGCGCGGCGTGCACCGGCTGCTGCATCCGGGCGGCCATTTCGTCGTGCAGACGCTGCACCCGGTCGAGGCCTGTGGCCAGATGCCCTACCAGGACGGCTGGCGGCAGGGCAGCTGGGACGGCTTCAGCCAGCGTTTCGTCAACGCCGCGCCCTGGTACTTCCGCACGCTGGAGAGCTGGCGCGCGCTGTTCGCGGCGTGCGGCCTGCGCCTGGTCAGCGAGCACTGGCCGGTCCACCCGCGCACCGGGCGGCCGGCTTCCGTCGTGTTCGTTGCGGTTGTCGCCGACGCCTGAGCACCGGTCGACAACGGCCCGTCCTTGCAGGGAGCCTGCCATGGCATTACCCGGTCCCGCGTTCTACGACCAGGCGGCGGTGTTCGAGAGCTACATGCAGCACCGGGCCCAGGCCGCCGCGCCCAACAACACGATGGAGGGGCCGCTGCTGCGCGAACTGCTGGGGGACGTGCAGGGCCAGGACGTGCTGGACCTGGGATGCGGCGCCGGGGGTTTCGGCAGCGAGCTGCTGGCTGACGGGGCCGCGTCCTACCTGGGTGTGGACGGCTCGGCCAACATGGTCGCGCAGGCCCGCAAGCAGCTCCAGTCCGACACCCGCGCACAGGTCGTGCAGGCCGACCTGCAGACCTGGCCGATGCCGGCGGCGCGCTTCAGCCGGGTCACGGCCCGGCTGGTGCTGCATTACCTGCCGGCCCTGGAGCCGCTGCTGCAGGCGGTGCATGCGGCATTGCGGCCGGGCGGCCGGCTGGTGTTCTCGGTCGAGCACCCGGTCATCACCTGCTGCGACCGCGCCTGGCGCGGCCAGGGCCTGCGCCAGGAGTGGATCGTCGATGACTACTTCCGCACCGGCGAGCGCGAGACCGACTGGATCGGCTCCCGGGTGCGCAAGTACCACCGCACTGTCGAGGACCACTTTCTCGCGCTGCAGGCCTGCGGCTTCATGGTCGAGAGCCTGCGCGAGGGCCGTCCGGAGCGGGCGCGGTTCCAGGACGATGCTGACTTTGAACGCCGCCAGCGCATCCCGCTGTTTCTGGTGATGGCGGCGCACAAGGCACCGGCATCCGCCGAAGCGCCGGCCGGTTGACGTTCCGGCGGCAGGCCACTTAGCATCGGCCATCCGCGCTCTGGAGGATCGCCATGCCGCCAATGACTCGCCTGTCCGCACTGAGCCTGTTGATGCTGTCGTCTGTGCACGCCCAGGACACCGAGGTCCCGGCGCGCGAGATCGGCGAGTCCTGGACAGGCAAGACCCTGTCCGGCAGCACCGCCCAGGGAGCGACGGCGAGCATGCAGTTCCAGGCCGACGGCACGGCGGTGCTGCAGGCCGGAAGGATGCGCGACACAGGCACCTGGCGCGTGTCGGAATCGGGCTACTGCACCACCTGGAAGACGGTCCGGGCCGGGGAGGAGCGCTGCTTCACGGTACGCCGCGCCGGCAACCGGCTGACCGTGCTGAACCCGGACGGTTCGGTCAGCGGCTATTTCAACGATCCACGCTGAGGCCGGTGCAGCCGGCACCCGACCATGCCCACCCATTCCTTCCGCAGCGGCCGCATCCGGCAGGCCCAGTACGACCCGGCGATGCGCCACCTGGAGCTGCTGTGGGACGACAAGACCCTGCGCGCCTACCAGCCGGTGCCCGAGGAGGTCTTCCGCCGGCTCTGCCAGGCACCGAACCCGGCGACCTACTGGGAGGACCGCATCGCCGAGGAGTACCCGTCGGCGCGGCCGCGCCGCGCTGCCGGTGCGCCCGATGCGGCGCAGCAGTTCAAGGACCTGTTCGGCGGCGGCGACTGAAGAGCGGCCGCTCAGCCGGCCAGCGCGCGCCGGATGCTGCCGGCATGGCGCTCCAGCAGCGCGGCTGCGGCGTCGGCGTCGATGCCGCGCTGCAGCGCGACGATCGCGCGCTTGACGCTCCAGCCGCACTGTTCCAGCATCTGGCGCGCCGCGTCCTCGCTGGCGCCGGTCGCCCGCACAGTCAGGTTCACCGAGCGCTGGCGCAGCTTGGCATTGGTGGCCCGCAGGTCGACCATCAGGTTGCCGTAGACCTTGTGCAGGCCCACCATCACCGCGCTGGAGAAGGTGTTCAGCGCGATCTTCTGGGACGTGCCAGCCTTCAGCCGGGTGCTTCCAGAGATGACCTCCGGCCCGGTGGCCAGCGTGATGCCGATCTCGGCCTCGCCGGCCACGGCGCTGCCGGGGTTGTTGGCGATGCCGACGGTCAGTGCGCCGGCCGCGCGGGCCGCCGCGATGGCACCCAGCACGTACGGCGTGCGGCCGGACGCGGCGATCGCCAGCACGACATCCTGGGCCGTGGGCTGGATCGCCTCCAGGTCGCGCCCGCCCTGCGCGCGGTCATCCTCGGCGCCCTCGACGGCCAGCGTCACGGCCTGCATGCCGCCGGCCAGCAGCGCCACGGCCCGCTCCGGCGGCCAGGAGAAGGTCGGCCAGAGTTCCACGGCGTCCTGCAGGCCCAGGCGGCCCGAGGTGCCGGCGCCCACATAGACCAGCCGTCCGCCGTCCGCCAGCCGCGGCACCGCGGCCTGCACCGCGCGGGCGATGTCGGCACTGGCGGCGCGCACCGCCTGCACGGCGTTCAGCTGGTCGTCGACAAACGCGTCGACCAACTGCTGGGGGCCGTACAGGTCGAGATCGGCATGCGCCGGATGGGTGCTTTCGGTGGATCCTTGCATGGGGTCAGGGCCGGTGCAAGCCGGCGTCAGGAAGGGAAGCGGCAGCGAGGGAGTATCCCACGCACGGCAGGGGCGCTGCAGGCACCTACAGGCGCTGGAGCCCGCCAGCAGCGACCCATAATCGGTGCCGCCCATCACCCCGCGCCGGCGCCGTCGGCCCGGGGTGGTGCAGCGCCAACCAGGAGCGAGCCGCATGAGAATCTTCGTTGCATCGCTGGCCACCGAGACGAACACCTTCTCGCCGATCCGCATCGACCGGGACGCGTTTGTCGATGCCTTCTATGCGCCGCCGGGCCAGCATCCCGCCACCCCCACGCTGTGTTCGGCGCCGTTCGTGGCGGCGCGCCGGCGGGCCGCGCTCGAGGGCTTCACGCTGATCGAGGGAACCGCCGCGTGGGCCGAGCCGGCCGGCCTGCTGGCGCGCAGCGCGTACGAGTCACTGCGCGATGAAATCCTCGCGCAGCTGCGCGCCGCGATGCCGGTGCAGGTGGTGCTGCTCGGACTGCACGGTGCCATGGTGGCCGAGGGGGTTGAGGATTGCGAGGGCGACCTGCTCGCCCACGTGCGTGCGATCGTCGGCCCGGCGGTGACCGTGGGCGCCGAGCTCGACCCGCATTGCCACCTGTCGCGCAGCATGGTGGATCACGCGGACATCCTGGTCACCTTCAAGGAGGTGCCCCATAGCGATTTCCTGGAGGTGGCCGAGGAACTGGTCGACCTCTGCCTGCGCCGCGCACGTGGGCAAATCGCGCCGGTCATGAGCGTGCTGGATTGCCGGGCCATTGCGAACTTCATGACCAGCCGCGAGCCGGGCCGCTCGCTGGTCGATGCGATCCGTGTCCGCCAGACGCAGGCGCCCGTGCTGAGCATCTCGATCGTGCATGGGTTCCCGGCCGCGGACGTGCCGGAGGTGGGCACCAAGGTCATCGTGATCACCGACGCGGACGTCGCCACCGGGCGCGCGGTGGCGGCCGACGTGGGTGCCCGGATCCTGGCGATGGGCGCGAACCGCATGCCGCCGATGCCCGGTCCGCAGGCGGCGGTGGCGCAGGCGCTGGCGCATCCCGGTGCGCCGGTGGTGCTGGCCGACCGCTGGGACAACCCCGGTGGGGGTGTCGCGGGCGACAGCACCTTCCTGATCCATGCCCTGCTGGCGCATCCGGAGGTGGCTGCGGCCGCCGGCGCGCTGTGGGACCCGGTCGCGGTGCGCTTCTG
>JAEUOX010000488.1 GCA_016790475.1 Rhodoferax sp.
GCTGATGAACATCGTGGTGCCGTCGGGCGTGAACGCCACGCCGGTGATCTCGCAGTTCGTCGGGCCGGTCAGGAAGCGGCGGGTCTCGCCGGTGGCCGGGTCGCAGGCCAGCATCTGGTTGTTGCCGGTGTTGGCGAACTCGCCCTTGTACATCTGGATCGCCGCGGTATCGGTCTGGATCCACAGGATGCCGCGCTTGTCGAAGGTGATGCCGTCCGGGCAGGCATAGATGTCGCCGTTGATGTTGCCCTTGGCCTCGGGCCGGCTGTTGGCCGGGTCGCCGGCCAGCACCAGGTGGTTCCACTGGAACGTTGCACCATCGAAGTCGCCCTCCTCCTTCCAGCGGATGATCTGGCCCATCGTGTTGTTGGCGCGCGGGTTGGCGGCATCCACGCCGGGCAGGCCCGACTGGCCACGCAGGCTGTTGTTCGTCAGCGTGCAGTAGACCCAGTTGGTGTGCGGGTCGATCGTCAGCCATTCCGGGCGGTCCATCTTCGTCGCCTGCAGCAGGTCCGCCGCCTGGCGGGCCTTGATCAGCACCTCGCCCTGGTCGGCAAAGCCGTTGGCCGCCGTCAGCGGACCCTCGCCGTGCACCAGCGGCAGCCAGCGGCCGGTGCCGTCGGCATCGAAGCGGGCCACATACAGCACGCCGTTGTCCAGCAGGTCGCGGTTGGCCCGCGCGCCGCCGGAGGCGATCTTGTCGCGGCTGACGAAGCGGTAGATGTACTCGAAGCGCGCATCTTCGCCGGAGTACACGACGGCCCGGCCCTCTTTGGTCACCGCGACCCAGGCGCCCTCATGGGCCGCGCGGCCCAGCGCCGTGCGCTTGATCGGCGTGCTGGTCGGGTCCATCGGATCGACCTCCACGACCCAGCCGAAGCGGTTCGACTCGTTCGGGTGCTTGCGCACGTCGAAGCGCTCGTCGTGCATCTCCCACTGGTAGGCGCCCTCCTTGCGCATGCCCCAGCGGCGCTGGTGAGCGTTCGGGTTGTCGGCGCCGCCGAAGTAGCCCATCCAGTTCTCCTCGCCGCTGAGGTAGGTGCCCCAGGGCGTCTTGCTGCTGGCGCAGTTGTTCAGCGTGCCGCGCACCGTGCGCCCGCCCGGGTCGACCGCGGTGCGCATCATCGGGTGCCCCGCGGCCGGGCCGGTGAGCAGGAAGGGCGTCTCCATCGTGAAGCGGCGCGCGTACTTCGACGGGCGGACCATCTCCCAGGTGTCGCCCACCCGCTGGACCTCGTAGACCGACAGGCCATGGGCGTTCTGCGCCTTGCGCACCTTCTCGGCGTTCATGTTGGCGAAGCCGCCCACATGCAGCAGGCCGTCGTCGGTGTACTCATGGTTGAGCGCGATCAGCCCGCGGCTGGAACGGTTGTCCAGCAGGTTCCCGTCCAGCGGGAAGTACGCCAGGCCGTCATGGTGCATGCCCAACTGCACCGCCTGCTCCGCCGCGGAGTTCGATGCATCCGGCTTGAAGGCCGGCATGTTGCCGGGAATGCCGATCGGCTCGCCCCAGGGCGCTAGCGCGGTGGCCACGTAGCCTGGCGGCACAACCAGCGCATCCCCGACGCCAGCCGGGATGCCCTGGAAGCCCAGCCGCGGGCCCTGCCGCAGGCCCGGATGGCGGTCCACGACCTGGTCCACGACGCTGCAACCGGACAGCACGCTGGCCAGCGCGGCGACGCCGCCACGCAGCAGCATGCGGCGCTGCGGGTCGGAGACATCATGGATGCTCGGGTTGGCGGAGCGGTTGCTGTCTTCCATCGTGTCGAAGTCTTTGGCCATGGGGTCTCCTGCAAGTGTGGGTCAGCGTAAGGGATCGGCTTGCGGACATTGTGCCGAACGCAGATGTTGCGTCGCAGCATCTGGAACATTTCCTGCTATCGCTTTGCGGCCATCTTCCCGGCAAGGACCCCCACGCACCAGGAGCGACCATGACCGACACACCCAGCACCGAGTTCTCGCATCTCAAGGCCGAAGCCACCCCGTTTGTGGGCGGCGGCCTGCGCGACTTCTTCCTGTACCGCGACCTGGGGATC
>JAEUOX010000003.1 GCA_016790475.1 Rhodoferax sp.
GAGCTCGCGCCCCGTGTCGAGGCGTTTGCGGTCCGGCTGCGGCAGCAGCTGGGTGCGAATGCCCTGCATTCCGGCTGGCCGCGGCCCATGGCGCCGGTGCTGACAACACACTTTGATTCGCCGGTCGGCGAACTGGCCTTCTTCAGCATGTTCACGACCTTTGGCACGCCGCAGGACATCACGTTGGCCTCGCTGCGGGTGGAGCATCTGTTCGCAGCCAATGCCCGGACCCGGGCGGTGCTGCAGGCCCAGGTCGGTTGACGGGGATCAGGCCAGCGGGTGCCCCGGAGCGCTCCGGCGCCGTTATGATCCGGCTTTCCGGGCCGCGTGCGTCAGGCGAGGCCCTTGCGATGCACCTTGAGGCGGATGGTTTCGATGGCCCAGCCCTGGGTGCGCAGGCGGGCTTCCAGGGCCGGCAGCAGCTGGCGCAGCTTGGCGGCTGCAGCGTTGTTGTCGAGCAGCAGGCACCAGCTGGCGCCGTCGATCGGGCCGGCCTGGATGCTGGTCCGCAAGCCGGGTGGGATCAGGGGCAGGATCGCCTGCAGCCGGGCCAGGGAGTCCTGGCTCAAGGCCGCCAGCCGGGCCAGCGTGGGAGACTCCTGCGTGGCCTGCTGCAGGCTGACCGCCTGGTTGCGGCGGGTGGTGGGACCGGACATGGACAGGAGCGTGGAAGAGTGCATTTGATTATCACGGATGCCTGGCTGGCACGCAGCCGTGCCATTCATCTGAGCGGCACGCGGCTGGTGTTGTCCGGCCTGGCACTGTCGCTGCTGCTGATGGTGGTGGCCGCACTGCTCTACCACTGGGTGTTCCTGAAAGGCGCCCGGGAGGGCTGGCCCATCGTCGGCTCGCTGGTGCGCCTGGTCGTGCAGGATGAGTTCGCGCAGCGCGACCGCTTCCTGCGGGACAACCTGGATGTGCTGGCACGCAAGGTCGGCGAGATGCAGGCCAAGCTGACGCAGCTGGAATCCCTGGGCGAGCGGGTGTCGGGTCTTGCGGGCGTCAACGCGGCGGAGATCAAGGCGCGGCCGGGTCAGGGTGGCGCGCTGGTGACCGGGCGCCCGCTGACGATGGAGGAACTGCAGGCCACGCTGGCCGACCTGGGCCGTGTGACGGACCAGCGCACCGACCTGCTGACGGTACTGGAGTCCCGGCTGTTCGACCAGAAGATGCGCGACATGATGGTTCCGACGCAGAAGCCGGTTGCACTGGGCAATCTGGGTTCGGCCTTCGGCTGGCGCGTGGACCCGATCACCGGCCACTCGGCGCTGCATACCGGGCTGGACTTCCAGGCCGACCCCGGCACGCCGATCATCGCGGCAGCCGGCGGCGTCGTGATCACGGAGGAGTACCACCCGGCCTACGGCAAGCTGATCGAGATCGACCACGGCAACGCGCTGGTGACTCGGTATGCCCATGCGTCGGCGGTCTTCGTGCGGCTCGGGGATCTCGTCAAGCGCGGCCAGAAGATAGCCGAAGTCGGCTCGACCGGGCGCTCCACCGGCCCCCATCTGCACTTCGAGGTGCTGGTGCAGGGCGTGCCGCAGGACCCGCAGAAGTTCCTCGACGCTGGCAGCCAGTTGGCGGCACAGCAGGTGGCCAAGGCCACGCCGCAGTCGGCTCGCAGCAGCCTGGCCCGGGAGCCCCCGGCCCGGCGCGCGGCACGCAGGTAAAATCCGCCGCTCGCGTTTACCCTGCGCCAGCGCCCCGGCAAAGCGTTTTTTGTTGGGGGCAACTCCCGTTCCAACCCGTTTGACAAGAGGATTGCGTCGTTCGATGGCCGCCCCAGGTGGCCCACCGGCGTACAGGCATGGCCACCAATTTCCTGACCAAGATTTTCGGCAGTCGCAACGACCGCCTGCTCAAGCAGTACCGCAGCAGCATTGCGAAGGTCAATGCGCTCGAGCCGGAACTGGAGAAACTCAGCGACGACGCGCTGCGCGCCAAGACCGAGGCCTTCAAGGCCCGGGTTGCGGGTGGCGAGCCGCTGGACAACCTGCTGGTGGAGGCCTTCGCCGTCGTGCGTGAGGGCTCCAAGCGCGTCATGAAGATGCGCCACTTCGATGTGCAGATGATCGGCGGCATGGCGCTGCACTTCGGCAAGATCGCCGAGATGGGCACCGGGGAGGGCAAGACGCTCACGGCCACGCTGCCGGTCTACCTGAATGCACTGACGGGCAAGGGCGTGCATGTCGTCACGGTGAACGACTACCTGGCCACGCGCGATGCGCAGTGGATGGGCCGGCTGTACAACTTCCTCGGCCTGACGGTGGGCATCAATCTGCCGCAGATGC
>JAEUOX010000060.1 GCA_016790475.1 Rhodoferax sp.
ATGATGGCCATTTGATGCACGCTCCAATCAGTTCGATAAACAGTGCCCCGTGTCGCCATCTGTCGCGATGGAAGACCCCGAGGTGCCGAAGGGCAACCAACCTTGCACTCGAAAATTATGGTACCCCAATATTCAAAGCCATTCGCATCCAGACAATCCCTTATTACCGGGGCCCGCCGCGAATGAACATATCAATTACTTGAATTGAAGTGGCGGCGCACTGCCCGGATCTGGTCGCAGAACTGCAAGTCCGGGTCGCAGCCGCAATGGCAGGGCGTGCCGCCCGGCACCTCATTTTTGCGGCGCCGGCCCGGAGAATCCATGCCGTCCTCGCTCCTCCTTCGGGCTGCAGCCAAAGCGCGCCCGGTAGGCGCGCGAGAAGTGCGCCGACGCGCGGAAGCCGCAGGCGACACCGATGTCCAGGATGCCCATGTCCGTCTGCTGCAGCAGCTCGCGGGCGCGCTCCAGGCGCACGCCGGTGTAGAAGCGCGTCGGCGTGTCCTGCAGGTGTGTGCTGAACAGCCGCTCCAGCTGGCGGCGCGTGACCGACACCATCGCCGCCAGATCATCGGCAGACAGCGGGTCCTCGATGTGCTCCCGCATGTGCTGCACCACCTGCACCAGCTTGCGGTTGTGCAGGCCGTAGCGCGTCGCGATCTCCATGCGCTGGTGGTCGCCGCGGCTGCGCACGCGCCCCAGCACGAACTGCTCGGACACCTGCATGGCCAGCGCGCGGCCATGGGCCTGGGTGATGCGGGCCAGCATCAGGTCGATCGCCGCGGTGCCGCCCGCGCAGCTGATCACCTGGCGCCCGATCTCGAACAGCTCGCCGGTGACGGGCAGCGTCGGGTAGCGCTCGGTGAAGGCGGACTGGGCTTCCCAGTGCAGCGTGACCGGCTCGGCGTCGAGCAGGCCGGCCTCGGCCAGCACGAAGGCGCCGGTGTCCAGGGCCCCGAGCACGGCCCCGTGCCGCCGCTGCGCCCGCAGCCAGGTGGCCAGGCCGGCGCGGTAGTGGGCCAGCGGGTCGAAGCCGGCGACGACAAAGACGGTGCGCACCTGGGCAGCGCTCGTGAACACGCCGTCCGCATTGATCGACATCCCGTTGCTGGCCACGACCGGCCCGCCGTCCAGGCTCAGGATGTGCCACCGGTAGGAGCCGGGCCGGAACCGGTTGGCCACCCGCAGCGGCTCGATGGCCGACACGAAGCCCATCACCGAGAAGGCTGGCAGCAGCAGGAAATGCAGGTGTTCCGGCTCCGGGGCCCCTGCGGGCGGCGGGCTGGGCTGGGTGGCGCGGGAGCTTCTTGCCGACGGCATGGCGGGGTGGACAGGTAGTTGCAAGTGCCGGCGATCGGCCTGGCGGCGCAGGCTCGGCATCCTACAACGCCGTCACCCGAACGCCAGCGCCCCCACCCCCGCCGCGATCGCACCGGCCCCCAGCAGCCGCATGCGCCGGTCCGACTCGCCCAGCAGGGTGCCGCCCAGCAGCGCCGCAAACAGCATCGAGACCTCGCGCGCAGGCGCCACATGGCTCAGCGGCGCCAGCCGCACGGCATATAGCACCAGCACATAGCTGAACGGCCCCAGGATCGCGACCACCAGCGACGCACGCCACTGCGTGCGCCAGGCCGCGACGAAGCCGGCACGGTCGCGCAAGGCCACCGGCAGCATCACCGGGATGCGCAGCACGTTGCCGACGTAATCCACCAGGATCGGGGAGATCAGCAGGATCTTGACGGCATACCCGTCGACCAGCGTGTACAGCGCGATGAACACGCCGGTCACCGCGCCCCACAGCAGGCCCCGGCGCACCCGCACCCGCTGGGCTGGCTGCTGCGCCTGCCGCCACAGCGCGGGGCCGCCGGCGATCAGGAACACGCCCGCAACGACGGCCAGCGCGCCCAGCGCACCCAGCGCCGAGATCGTCTCGCCCAGCACCACCACCGCCCCGACCGAACTCAGCAGCGGCCCGCTGCCCCGGGCCACCGGGTACACCACCGTCAGGTCGGAGACCGCATAGCCATGCAGCAGCGCGCGAAAGTACAGCACATGCAGCAAGGCGCTCAGGGCCAGCACGGCCCACTCCACCCAGCCCCACTGCCAGGCGGCCTCCACGCCGACCCACAGCGCAGCAGGCAGCCACACCACGGCCACCAGCAGCGCGCCCATCAGCACGAAATGGCTGCCGCCACCGGCGCGCTTGGCCACCAGGTTCCAGGTGGCGTGGCAGACGGCGGCCGTCAATACCAGGGCCAGCGCGAGAGGGGTCATGGGGCAGGTTC
>JAEUOX010000142.1 GCA_016790475.1 Rhodoferax sp.
CCGCCCTGCACCTGGATCGGCAGGTTGGCCGTGGCGGTGCCGCTGGTCGTCACGCTGGACCAGGTCGCGATGTTCGTGATCGCGTCGAAGAAGTCCCCGACCCGGATCGGCGCTGTCGTGGCGGCCGGGTTGCGGATCGACGCGACCACCGTCGCGTCCGCGCTGGCCGTGCCGTTGACGATGTCCACCCCGATGAAGCCGACATTCGCGCTGGCATCGATGTCGGCGGCGGTGACCTGGGCATGCCCGGTGATCTGCACGTCGCGCACGAAGGCCTGGGACACGGGCGTGGCGGTGTCTGCCAGGATCTCGTTGAGGCCCAGCTCGGTCTTCGCGGTGTTGCTCAGCGGGTTGGACACGAACACGCTGATGCTGGCGCCGAACATGTCGCCGGTGGCCTTGAGCTGCAGCTTGTTCGACACCAGCGAGGCAGTCACGCCGCTCAGACCGGCACTGGCGAGCGCCGTGTTGATGTTGGTGACCAGCTGCGCGCGCGTCGTGTTGCCGGCCTGGCGGGCCACCGTCACCGCGACCGGCGTGGCGCCATTGAGCGCCACCTGGAAGCTGGCGTCGGAGGACAACACGCCATTGGCCGGCAGCACGATGTTGCCCAGCACGATCGCCTCGAAGGGCGACAGGTCGAAACCCAGCGTGAACTGCAGCCGGCCGTCCGCCGCGATGCTGACGTTGCTGCTGCTGCTGATGCCGCCCAGCGGATCCAGGTTCAGGTCAAAGCCGACCGGCAGGTTCTGGTTCGCGAAGCTGTGGTCCAGCCGGAAGAAGAAGGTCAGCTGGTTCGTGCTGGTGTTGTAGCCCGCGGCGATCGCGCCCGGGGAGAGCCCCAGCAACGTGGCCAGGCGGTCGGCGAACTGCTGCGCGTTGCCGAAGTCCGGCACGCCTTCGGCGTTCTCCAGGTGGTTGTTGACGACCTCGGTCAGCGCGGTCGAGAAGTTCAGCAGATCCTTGAATTTCGCGCTGTCGGTGAAGGGCACGTCCTGGCCGAACACGCTGGCCGCACCACCAATGTCCTCCAGCCACTGCGCGACGCGGTGCATCGCGGCGTTCACCGCAAACGGCGTCAGGCGCCCGAAGTTGCTGATCTCCGCCGCATTGGCGCCGGTCAGGTTGGCCGACACGCCGGTAAAGGGGTTGCCGGTGATCGCCACCTGCACCGCGCCCGGATTGAAGCTGCCGAGCGCCGAGATCGTGATCGGCAGGCTGGCGTTCACCGTGGCGGCGGCACCGTTCAGCGTGACCAGCGTGGACAGCGACGTGCCCTGCAGTTCGCCGAGTGTCAGCACGCCGGCCGCATCCGCGTCCGGGTTGGCCAGCTGGACCTGAAGGTCCGCATCCAGGTTCAGGCTGCCATTGGCGACGTTCGCACCGAGAAAACCCACATTGGCCGCGAAGTTCAGCCCGCTGGCGTGGATGTCGCCCGCCAGACGGAAGTCGTCGAACTTCAGGAAGAAGGCGTCGTCCAGCGCCAGTCCCGGCGTGAGGTCGATGCCGAACGAGAAGTCCAGGTGCATGCTGGCCGCGAAGTCCAGTGCTCCGCCTTGCGCGGTGATCGCCATGCCGTTGGCCGATTGCGGGATCGCCAGGTTGACGCCATTGAGCGTGCGGCTGGCATCCAGCACCACGTCGAAGCGGATCTGGTTGCCATACTGGTCGCCGCTCACGGCAGACAGACCGGGAATGCCGGCCAGCGCCGCCACCAGGCCATCGGTGGTCTTGGCGCCCCCACCGGAGAGGTAACTCTGCACCGGGTCGACCAGCTTGGTCTGCAGCCAGCCGGAGAGATCCGCCGCGGAACCCAGCGCGGTGCTGACCACCGGCAACTGCTGCCCGAGCTGCTGGTAGGTGGCCAGCGTGGAGGTCCAGTCCTTGAACTGGTTCACGCCGGTCTGCAGCGCGGTGGCCAGCTCGGGAGCGAGATCGGCCGACAGCAGCAGGCGCGGCTCCAGACTCTCGAAATGGATGCGCTTGTCGTGCCGCTTGCGGGAGGTCGGGTGCGTGGGCCGGCTGGCCGGGACGGCACCGCTGCGGCGAAGCAGCCTCTGGAGCAATGAGGGCGTGGCATGCATGGCAACTCTCCTGCGGGGCCCTGCAGTACCGGCGCGGCCGGCCCGAGAGCTTCGTTCTCGTTGTGGATGCGGGCGTCCACGCGGCAGCGACCCCGCGCGCGCGAACACACGACGGCAATTCTGCGCGCGCAGCGCGGTTTGCGGGCCGCTCCCCGGCGGAAGTTATGCACATGTGCCACGGTCCGAATGGACTATTGACGGCGCCGGCCCGCACCGGCGGCAGACCGATTTCCGGGCCGCCTGACGCATCGCAGCGGCGCTACATATGCGATTTGCGAATTACAAACATACTTTTTATTCGTTCCGGTTTCTTGTTGCGACTTCCAGAATTCGCCGCATCGCAACCATTGCCTCACAGAAACGGAGTTTCCCGATGTCTTCCCGCCGCCAACTGCTTCGGAACGCCCTGGTCGGCTCGCTGGCTCTCAGTGGCACCCTGTCCTGGGCCCAGACACCGCCGCCGGTGACCCTGCTCAACGTCTCGTACGACCCCACCCGGGAGCTGTACGTGGAATTCAATGCCGCCTTCACGAAGTACTGGAAGGCCAAGACCGGCCAGGACGTCACGATCAAGCAGTCCCACGGAGGCTCCGGCAAGCAGGCCCGCTCGATCATCGACGGGCTGGACGCCGACGTTGCCACGCTGGCGCTGGCCGGGGACACCGACGCGCTGGTGAAGAACGGCGGCTGGCTGGCCCCAGACTGGCAGAAGCGCCTGCCGCACAACGCCTCGCCCTACACCTCCACGATCGTGCTGGCGGTGCGGGAAGGCAACCCGAAGGGCATCAAGGACTGGGACGATCTGGTCCGCCCCGGCATCAGCGTCATCACGCCCAACCCGAAGACCTCCGGCGGCGCCCGCTGGAACTACCTGGCCGCCTGGGAATTCGCGAAGCGCAAGTACGGCAGCGACGCGAAGGCCCAGGACTTCGTGGCCCGGCTGTACGGCAATGTGCCGGTGCTGGATGCCGGTGCGCGCGGCTCCACGATCACCTTCGCCCAGCGCAACCAGGGCGATGTGCTGATCGCCTGGGAGAACGAGGCCTTCCTGCTCGAGAAGGAGTTCGGCGCCAAGTTCGATGTGGTCGTGCCGTCGCTGAGCATCCTGGCCGAGCCGGCCGTCGCGGTGGTGGACCGGAACGTCGACCGCAAGCGCACCCGCACCGTGGCGGAGGAGTACCTGAAGTACCTGTACTCGGAAGAGGGCCAGGACATCGCCGGCAAGAACTTCTACCGCCCCGCCGTCTCGCAGAAGGCCCAGGCCAAGTACGCCCGGCAGTTCCCGAAGATCCACCTGTTCACGATCGAGCAGGCCTTCGGCGGCTGGGACAAGGCGGACAAGGCGCACTTTGTCGACGGCGGCAGCTTCGACCAGATCTATACCCGGAAGTGATGCCGACCTCCATGCTGCCTGTCCAGACCCGAAGGGCCTCGCCATGACCGTTCTGCCGCTGGCCACCGTCGGCAGCGCGCACCCTACGATGGCGCTGGACTATGCGCTGCGGCCGGTGCAGCAGTCGATGGGCGCGCGCAACATCCTGCCGTGCATCTTCGCCACCGACGCACAGATGGTGCCACGCGCCGACGGCCAGTACCAGCCTGACCGCGCGATCGGCGAGCGGCTGGACGACGCGGTGCACCGGATTGTCACGGAGCACCTGCGCCGCTCGATCTCCAATGCCGAACGCTTTGCGCCGGTGCCGTTCTCCCAGGTGCAATGCAGTGTCTGAGGCCCGCCATTCCCATCACGGTGCGGCCCGCGGCCTGCGTGAGCTGCATGTCACGCCGATGCTGGAAACGATCGAGGCGCCGGCCCGCTGAGTGACGGCCTCCATCACAGGCAACACCCTGTCCATCCAGGCCATCAACGTCCGCAGCCAGTTCCGCGGCCGAGTCAAGGAAATCATCCGCGGCAACGTCGTCTCCGAAGTCGATGTCGAAACCCCGTGGGGCATCGTCACCTCGGTCATCACGACCCGCTCGGTCGACGACCTGCAGCTGCGTACCGGCTCCCAGGTCGTGGCACTGGTGAAGTCGACCGAAGTGTCGATCGCCAAACTCTGAACCGGGACAACCGAGGCGCATGAACTTCCAGCAGCTCCGCTCGGTCCGAGACACGGCCCGCTGCGGCTTCAACCTGACCGAGGTGGCAGCGATCCTGCACACCTCCCAACCCGGCGTCAGCCGGCAGATCCGGGAACTCGAGGAGGAACTCGGCGTCGAGATCTTCGCGCGCGCCGGCAACGAGTAAAACGCCAGCACCCAGGGCGGCCTGACCATCGCGGCGACGCACTCGCAGGCACGCTATGCGCTGCCGCCGGTGGTGCGCGACTTCCGCGGCATGTACCCGCTGGTGACGCTGCATCTGCACCAGGGTTCGCCGCGCCAGGTGGCCGAGATGCTGCTCTCCGGTGAAGCCGACATCGGCGTGGCGACCGAGGCCCTGGCCCTGTATCCGCAGCTTGTCACGCTGCCCGGCTACCGCTGGACCCACAGCATCGTGGTTCCGCCCGGCCATCCATTGCTGGACGTGGATGGCCCGGTCAGCCTGCAGCAGCTGGCGAAGTTTCCCATCATCACCTACGACCTGGGCTACACCGGCCGCTCCCACAATGACGATGCGTTCACCCAGGCGGGCCTGCAACCCGACGTGGTGCTGAGCGCCATGGACGCCGAGGTGATCAAGACCTACGTCGAGCTCGGCATGGGGGTGGGCATCGTGGCCTTGATCGCCCCGGACCCGGAACGCGACCACCAGCTGCGCATGCTCGACGCGCGGCACCTGTTCGAGGTGAACCTGACCCGCCTGGCGATCCGGCGTGGCAACTGGCTGCGGGGGTATGCCTTCGGGTTCATCGAGGCGTTCGCGCCGACGCTGACGCGCGCGGTTGTCGAGAATGCACTCGCAGGCATTCCGCCGTTACCGAGTGACTCCTGCCCATGTCATGCCGGGGCTGGCGCCGATGCAGGCCGCCAGCCGAGCGCTGGTGCCACATGCCGGGCCACATCGGAGAGGATTTGCGCGTATTCCAGATCGTCGAACGGGGCGCACACGACCCGCTTTGGCAGCAGCCGGAGCACCCCTACACACGCAGCCTGATCGCTGCCGTGCCCCGGGCGCGTCGGTAGCCCCGGCGAATCAGGCGGCGAGCGTCACCGGCGCGGCATTCGCCGCTTCGCCGAACACCATGCTGGCCTGGACACCCGCCGTGTCCAGCGCCTTCGCCCGGGCGGCCTCACCCATGGCCAGCCCCTCGGCACGGACGATCCGCACGTCGGTGATGCCGAAGAAGCCGAACACCACCTTCAGATAACTCTCCTGGTGCTCGTAGGCCGAATCGTCGCCGTACGCGCCGCCGCGGCTGGATACCACGACGACGGTCTTGCCACCTGCCAGACCCTGCGGGCCCTTCTCGGTGTAGCGGAAGGTGCGTCCCGCCTGGGCGACCCGGTCGATCCAGGCCTTGAGCTGGCTGGGCACCGAGAAGTTGTACAGCGGCGCGCCAACGACGATCACGTCCGCCGCCAGGAACTGGCTCACCAGTGCCTCGGACAGCGCGTTCTCGCGGCGCTGTGCCTCGCTCAGTGCA
>JAEUOX010000149.1 GCA_016790475.1 Rhodoferax sp.
GTCTCGAACAGGATCACCAGATCGAGAAACAGCGTGTGGTTCTTGACGTAGTACAGGTCGTACTGCAGCTTCTCGGCAGAGTCCTCCACCGAGGCGCCGTAGTGGTAGCGTACCTGCGCCCAGCCGGTCACGCCGGGCTTGACGCTCTGGCGCACCGCGAAATACGGGATCTCCTGTGTCAGTTTGTCGACGAAATAGGGCCGCTCCGGCCGCGGGCCGACCAGGCTCATGTCGCCATTGAGCACGCTGAAGAGCTGCGGCAGCTCGTCGATGCGCAGCTTGCGGATGATGCGCCCCACCCGCGTGACGCGGTCATCCTGCGCCGTGGCCCAGCGCGGCTTGCCGTCCTGCTCGGCATCGGTGCGCATGCTGCGGAACTTCACGACGTTGAACAATCGGCCGTTCAGGCCGACACGCTCCTGCAGGTAAAGGATCGGCCCGCCGCTCTCCAGCAGGATCAGCAGCCCGGTGATGATGATCAGCGGGGAAGCCAGCACCAGCAGGATCAGCGCGCAGACGATGTCGAAGATGCGCTTGACGACGGTGCGCAGCCAGCCCTGGCTGAAGCCGTCGCCGAAGATCAGCCATCCTGCGGACACGGAATCCAGCCGGATCTGCCCCAGCGTCTTCTCGAAATGGGTCGCCATGTCGACGACCCGCACACCCTGCAGCTTGCAGTCCAGCAGCTCACGCAGCGGCATGCTGCCGCCCCGGCGCTCGGCCAGCGCCACGACGATCTCGTCGACCTGCTGCTCGTTGACGATGTCGGTCAGCGAGGTGTTGGGGGACAGGATGCCCCAGGCCGAGACCTCGGCCACCGCCTCGTTCGGGCTGGCGTAATACCCGACCAGGTCCACATGCGGGTCGGACTTCTGCAAGGTGCGCCCCACCAGCTTGGCCCGCGTGCCGGTACCGAAGATCAGCACCCGCTGGCGCATCATGCTGGTGGCGCCGGCATGGCCCACATGCACCCGGTGGATCAGCATCAGCAGCAGCCCGCCGACGACGATCAGCGCAGCCGCCCGGCGGTCGGCGCCCTCCAGGGACACGAAATGCAGCGCGACATAGGCGACCGGCAGCATCAGCGCCATGAACAGCGCGCCCCGGGCCCAGGACTGCGCGGTGGAGCGGTTGTGCACACGCTGGTAGAAGCCCAGCGCCCCGTTGATGACCAGCGTCAGGATGGCCAGCAGCAGCGCGGAGGG
>JAEUOX010000177.1 GCA_016790475.1 Rhodoferax sp.
TACCGCTGACACCATGGCCGCCACGGAGTTCGACTACATCCTGATCGGCGCCGGCTCGGCCGGCAGCGTGCTGGCCCACCGGCTGAGCGAGGACGCCGACGTGCGCGTGCTGCTGCTCGAGGCCGGCCCGATGGACCACAACCTGTTCATCCACATGCCCTCGGGCTTCGCCTATCCGATGGCGAACCCGCGCTACGCCTGGCTGTACGAGTCCGAGCCCGAGCCGTTCATGAACAACCGGCGCATCCACTGCCCGCGCGGCAAGGTGATCGGCGGCTCGTCCTCGATCAACGGCATGGTCTACATCCGTGGCCACGCGCTGGACTACGACGGCTGGGCCGAGAACTTCGACCTGCCCGACTGGCGCTATGCGCACTGCCTGCCCTACTTCCGCAAGTCCGAGACGCGGGCCAAGGGTGGTGACGCCTACCGGGGCGATTCCGGCCCGCTGCACGTCAGCACCGGCGCCTGCGAGAACCCGCTGTACGACGCCTTCATCGAGGCCGGCGAGCAGGCCGGCTATGCGCGCACCGAGGACATGAACGGCTACCGCCAGGAGGGCTTCGGCCCGATGGACATGACGGTGCACCAGGGCCGGCGCTGGAGCACCGCGATGGCCTACCTGCGCCCGGCGCTGCAGCGCGACAACCTGCGGCTGATGACCGGCGTGCTGACGACCCGCATCCTGTTCGAGGGCAGCCGCGAGATGCCGGAGGCCGTCGGTGTCGAGGCGCTCATCGGCGGGCAGCTGACGCAGCTGCGCGCGCGGCGCGAAGTGATCCTGTGCGGCGGCGCGATCAATTCGCCGCAGCTGCTGCAACTCTCCGGCATCGGTGACCCGGCGCTGCTGGACCCGCTGGGCATCCCGGTGGTGGCCGCGCGCAAGGGCGTCGGCGAGAACCTGCAGGACCACCTGGAGACTTACGTGCAGTACGCCTGCAAGGAGCCGATCACGCTGTACTCGGCGACGAACCCGCTGGTCAAGGGCGCGATCGGCCTGGAGTGGATGCTGTTCCATACCGGCCTGGGCGCGACCAACCATTTCGAGTCGGGAGGCTTCATCCGCAGCGAGGCTGGCGTGAAGCACCCGGACCTGCAATACCACTTCCTGCCGATGGCGGTGCGCTACGACGGCAACGCGCCGGCCACCGGCCACGGCTTCCAGGCGCATGTGGGCCCGATGCGCCCGACCAGCCGCGGCCATGTGCGCGTGCGCAGCGCGAAGCCGACCGACGCGCCGGAGATCGTCTTCAACTACATGTCCACCGAGCAGGACCGCAAGGAAATGCGCGCCGCGATCCGCCTCACGCGCGAGGTGTTCCTGCAGAAGGCTTTCGACCGCTTCCGCGGCGCGGAGCTCTCGCCCGGGCCGCAGGTGCAGACCGATGCGGAGATCGACGCCCACATCGCCAGCCAGGCCGAGACCGCCTACCACCCGTCCTGCTCCTGCCGGATGGGGACCGACGACATGGCGGTGGTCGACGGGCAGGCCCGCGTGCACGGCGTGCAGAGCCTGCGCGTGGTGGACGCGTCGATCATGCCGCAGGTCGTCAGCGGCAACCTGAACGTGCCGACCATCATGATGGCCGAGAAGCTCGCCGACGTGATCCGCAACCGGCCTGCGCTGCCGCCGTCCGACGCGCCGGTCTTCGTGCATCCGCACTACCAGACACAGCAACGCTGAAGGGCCGCCTGTGAGCCAATCCCCTGCCCCCGAGCCCGCGTTGCAGCACTGGCCCGCCGCCGCCGCCGAGCGGCTGCGCACGCTGATCCGCCGCCATGCGCACCAGGGCGCCTATGCGGTGTTCGACGCCGACAACACCACCTACCACCATGATCTGGTCGGCTCGC
>JAEUOX010000201.1 GCA_016790475.1 Rhodoferax sp.
GATCGAACGAGCGCCTGATCGCCGCCTTGGATCACGCAGCGGCCTTCTTCACCAACTTCTTCTGTATGTAGGCCCGCCGCTGTTTCGTGATTTCGTACAAGACGATGCCTGTGCAGGTTCCAAGATTCAGGCTCTCCACGACGCCAAACATTGGGATGCTGACGCAAAGCGCACTCGCCTTGATCGCCGGTTCACTGATGCCCTCCGTCTCGTTTCCGAACCAGACAGAGAGTTTGGTTTGCGTAAACCTGCCAGCATCGAGTTCAGGACTATCCGCAGTGAGATCACCGGACCACGGCGAACTGTGCCGCATTCAGGATTCGCGTGTGCCTGTGCCCTCAGCGCCTGTCGACGGAGGCGGCAGTTCCATGCGCATCGTTGCGGCGAATTGCTCGTCAGCAGACAGGTTGCTGCCCACAGGTGTGTGCATGCGCAGGTAGCGCTCCCAAGCAGCATCGGCCATACGCATGTGAACGGTGGTCCATTGCTGCATGAAAGCTGCCAACTCCATGAGATCCAGTTCGTCGTTGGCGATGCGACTTCGCAATTGCCGCAGGCGACCGAGCAATTGCCGGTGCGCGGACATGTGGGCATCGCGACTGTCCAGCCCCATTTGGAGCATGACTGAATCTTCGGAAGTGAAGCAGGTCCGCAGTTGGACCATCAGGCGATCAACGCAATCCTCCCGATCAGACTGTCCGTTGATTCGAACGAACTCACGAGCCAGTTCGAAGCACTTTTTGCGCTCCTGGTCATATGGCCAACACCAGCACCGCGTTTGAAGCATTGAAGGGCTTCGGCAGCTTCTATGCCATGTCACAGCTGCTCACGGTGCAACTGATCACCCTGACCCTGATCAGCATGAATTCGCAGCGGATCGAATACGAATATGCCCGGAGCGAGTCGCGCCTTCGCGAGAGTGAGGAGCAGGTACGTTCGATTGGCGACAAGCTGCCGGACGGCTTTGTCTACCGCTACCACATCCGCAACGAGAAATCCTTCTTCAGCTACATCAGCGCTGGGGTGGAGAAGATGCTGGGGGTGACGCCCGCAGAGGTTCTCGCCAACCCGCAGTGCCTGTTTGCCATGATGGCACCCGAGTCATTGACCCAGTACATGGCAGATGAGGCGCGCTGCCTGAGGGAGCGCATCGAGTACGCAGGTGTGCTGCTGTTCCTGTTGCCTGACGGACGCAAGCTGTGGTTGCACGCGCGCTCCGCGCCAACCGTCAGCCCGAATGGGGATGTTGCATGGGTGGGCGTAGCGGTAGACATCACCAAGCTGAAAGAGGCCGAGGCGGAGCTGGACAAGCATCGCAACCACCTGGAAGAAATGATCCAGGAACGCACGCTGGCGCTGGCGGAAACAACGCTCGCGGCCCAGGCAGCCAGTGTGTCCAAGACCACCTTCCTGGCGAACATGAGCCATGAGATTCGCACCCCCCTCAATGCCATCACCGGCATGGCGGCGTTGATTCGCCGCGATGGCCTGACCCCCTTCCAGACCGACAAGCTGGAAGCCGCCAGCGACCACCTGCTGCACATCCTCAATGACATCCTGGACTTGTCCAAGATCGATGCCAACAAGCTGGAGATGGCGCAGGCGCCCCTCGCGCTGGAGAGCGTCGTGTCCAACGTGCTGACGATGGTGGCGATATCGGCACAAGCCAAGCGCCTGACCTTGCGTAGTGAAGTGCAGGCACTGCCCGCCCACTTGCTGGGGGACGCCACCCGGCTGCAGCAGGCGCTGCTCAACTACGTGTCCAATGCCATCAAGTTCACCACCGCCGGGCAGGTCACCGTGCGGGTGCGATGCGAGAGCGAAGGCCCTGGCGACGCGCTCATCCGCTTTGAAGTGACGGACACGGGCATCGGCATCGAACCCCAGGTGTTGAAGACGCTGTTCTCTGAATTTGTGCAGGCCGACAATTCCACCACCCGCAAGTACGGCGGCACCGGTCTGGGCCTGGCGATCACCGGCTGGTTGGCCCACTTGATGGGCGACTCCACCGGCGCGTCCAGCACGCCGGGCGTGGGCAGCACCTTCTGGTTCACCGCGCGGCTGGTCAAAGGGCCGTCATCCCTCGAGCCCGCATCGCAGGAACCCGTGGACGATCCGGTACTCACCCTGCAGCGCCAGCATCCAGGCACGCGGGTACTGGTGGCCGAAGATGAACCCGTCAACGCCGAGATTGTGTCCATCCTGCTGCAAGACGCCGGCTTTGCCGTGGATCTGGCAGAGGACGGCCTGCGCGCCGTGGAAATGGCCAGCAAGTCTGCCTACAGCCTGATCCTGATGGACATGCAAATGCCCCGCCTCAATGGCCTGGATGCCACCCGGCAGATCCGTCAGTTGTCGGGCTACGCCCGTACGCCCATCGTGGCGATGACGGCCAATGCCTTTTCTGAAGACAAGGCGCAATGCCTGGCGGCAGGCATGAGCAGCTTTCTCTCCAAGCCCGTGCCCCCTGAAGCGCTGTACCAGGCCCTGGTGCAGGAGCTGGAGGCAGCCAAAGCCCCGCGTGACGCCTGAGTGCCTGCGGTTGAACGGGGAGGCTCGTGTCCGCGTCGCCGCCGCCTCTATCTCGCAGGCGGCGGTGTTCCCTGGGTCGCCAGGAACTCCGCCAGAAGCGGGTCATCAATGCGGCTTCCGGTGGCACCCCGCGTCAGCAGGCCCTGGCGCTTGAGCTTTTCGATCGAGGCCCGGACCTTGGCGATGGTGGGGCGCGCACCCGGTATCGCGGCCAGTGCCTGCAGCGTCGCCTGACTCATCGGTGCCTGTCCCCGGGCGATGATGGTCAGCACCGCCTGGTCGAACACCTCCACCGAATCCAGCAGCGCGCGCCAGAGGGCGGTCTGCTGCGGGCTTTGCATGTAGTGCGTGATGCCCCGCTGCACGTCGGTGATGCCCTCGGCGGACATGGCCTTGATGATGTCGCGCATCAGGCCGGGCTTGTGGCCGATGCGCTGGAAACCTTCGCGCAGTGCGGCCAGCTCGAGCTTCCGGGTGGGGTGTACCTTGTGGAAGTGGTTCGCCAGCAGCCGCAGATAGCGGTCGTCCAGTACCGGGAAGTCCAGCATCTGCGCGAACTGGTACATCGGTGCGCCGGCCGTGTTCATCAGCCGGGCCAGCCCCTCCTGCGAGGACCCGGTGAACACTGCCGACACCTCCGAGCGGCGCTTGTGCAGCACCGCGCGCAGGCTGGCGAGCAGTCCCGCAGCGTCGGGTGCCTCGCCCAGCGTCTGCACCTCGTCCAGCATCAGCAGCACCGCCGCCTTGTGCTGGCGCGCCAGCCGGGTGACCAGCGCATCGAGCCGCAGCGCGGGTGCTTCGGGGAGCGCACGGCGGGCGGGCGTCGGCCCGAGGTCGACCGAGTTTCCCAGCACCGTGACGCGCTGGACCGGCGTCTGCGCCATCTTGCCCAGCCGGCCCGCCGGGACCTGCAGGTCGTCCAGCGCCTCTTCCAGTGCGTGGTTCAGCGCTTCCAGCGGAGCGGACTTGTGCAGCCACAGATCGGCATACACCGGCAGCAGGCCGGCCGCCCGGGCGGCGGGCGCCAGGTCATGGTCCAGGAAATGGGTCTTGCCGACCCGCCTCGGCGCAAACAGCGCCAGCGGCCGCCCGGGCTGCGCAGCCAGCAGCGCGAGGTAGCTGGACGCGATGTCGGGCCGGCGGATCTCGATGGCGTCGAAGGAGGTCATGCGCCATTGTCGTGAATTGTCGTAAAAGCAGCAATTGCGGCGACTACGGCAGTCCGCGACAAGGAGGGTGCGGTGCTGGCCACCGCTTCCACTTCCCATCCACGATCTGCGACAGCCGTGCCGCGCAGTCGTCAGCGCAGGCCGAGCGCGCCGATGATCCCCAACGCGAACAGCACGAAGGTCGGCAGCACGGTCAGCAGGAAGCCGCTGCCGCGCGTGGCCGGGTCGGCCACATAGCGCTGGCGGTACAGCTGCCGCCCGACCAGATACACCGCGCCGATGCCGGCCACGACCGCGCCAGGCCAGTACTGGCCGGCGATCAGCAGGCAGGGCAGGAAGCAGGCCAGCTGCTCCAGCGTGTTCATCTGCACGCGCAAGGCGCGTTCGAACATTGCATGGCCCGCCATCGCCGGCGGCTTGACGCCGTATTGCGTACGGGCACGGCC
>JAEUOX010000224.1 GCA_016790475.1 Rhodoferax sp.
GCGGTCGTGCAGCTGATGCTCGAAGTCCGCATCGCGGACCTGCTTCAGGATGTCGGCATAACCGGCCTCGTCGATCTTGAAGGCCTTGCCGCAGTGGGGGCAGACGATGTCGTGCATGGGGAATGTTCCCGGGGTGATGGCCCGACCATGGTAACGGCCCGCAAGCGCCGCGGGGCCATGGAATGCCGCCGGCGCGATGGGGGCCCGGCTGATCGCCCAGGTTGCGCAGCGGGTCGGCAAGAGCGTGCGGTCCCGTGGTTTCGCGTTTCGCACCGGCAGCGTTGGTTCGTTCGGCCCGTTGCAACCTGAACGCAACCGGTCCGAACGACGGCGTCTCGTTGTCCCTCGGGGCTGACGATTACCGGATGCCCTACGACCGTGGCGCCTGGAATGCCAGGGCTGGGGCAGATGGGTTTGCGGACCCAACGCACAATCCCCCCATGCTCCACTACCAGACCCTCCCCGTCACCCCCTTCCAGCAGAACTGCTCCCTCGTCTGGGACGACACCACGCGCAGCGCCGCGGTGATCGACCCGGGCGGCGAGTTGGACCGCCTGACCGCCGCCGCCGACGCCCTGGGCGTCCAGATCACGCAGATCTGGCTGACCCATGCCCATATCGACCATGCCGGCGGCTCGGCCGCGCTGGCACGGCAACTCCAGATCCCGATCATCGGGCCGCACCCGGCAGACCAGTTCTGGATCGACGGCATCGCCGAGCAGGGCCGGCGCTTCGGCTTCGCCGGGGCGGAGGTGTTCACGCCGACACGCTGGCTGGCCGATGGCGACACGGTGCAGCTGGGCGCCCACACGCTGAACGTGCGCCACTGCCCCGGACACACGCCGGGCCATGTGGTGTTCCACTCCCCCGAGCTGAAGCGGGCCTTCGTCGGTGACGTGCTGTTCGCCGGCAGCATCGGGCGAACGGATTTCCCGCAGGGCGACCATGCCACGCTGATCGCCAGCATCACGCAGCGGCTCTGGCCGATGGGCGACGACACGGTGTTCATCCCGGGCCACGGCCCGGAGAGCACCTTCGGCCGGGAGCGCCGCAGCAACCCCTATGTCGGGGGCACCTGAATGCCGCGTGCAATGGTGTATGGTCTGAATATTGCTTGACCGTCTCCATGCTCCATCCGAACGCCCATCTTCAAAGCGCCGCCGTCCCGCAGGTCCAGCCCTCCGGGCCGCTGCAAACGGTGGTGCATGCGACGCTGCCCTGCAGCGAGCATTCGCCCCGCAACCGCCGCCGCGCGCAGGATCTGGCCTGGGAATGGGTCGGTGCCAAGTGGCCGCGTCTGGTGCCGCTGGCGCGGGACCAGGGCCAGCAGCAGATCGAGCGCAACCTGCATGACCATGCGCTGCGCGTGAACACCTCGCGCGACGGCCGCGTCTGGACGCTGACCGTGATGCACAGCGAGAAGCGCAGCCAGCGCATCTGGTCCACGCGCGCCACGGTCACCGACACCGGCCAGGCCGACCTGCTCGACATCCAGACCGCCTGCTCCGACGCGCAGCATGCGCCGATGGTGGTCGCCCCGCCGAAACTGCTCGGCGCCTGGGTCGACCAGCTCGCGCTGGACGACGCCGGCTTCGCGGTGCTCGGCGAGGCGCGCGACGTGACCGACACCGCCCATATCGAGGCCTTCTGTGCGCATGTGCTGTCCGAACGGCGCAGCCTGCCGATCATCGCGCTGGCCCACAAGGCGCAGTCGCGCCATTTCGGCGTGGATCCCGGCGGCCTGGCGCTGGCCGTGCGCGGCCTGGCGCATGTGGCCTGCCTGTCACCGGAGGTCGCCGCGGCGGTGCCGGCCATCCTGGGGCCGGGCTCCACGGTGGTGCATGGCACGGCACGCATCTTTGCGCCGGGTTTTCATGCCCGCGCGCAGCATGAGCGCCATCCGCTGCTGCGCGACAAGCGCCCGGTCGATGCCGAGCCAAGCGCCGATCCAGGCTCGTTCCGGCGCCTGATCGTGCGCCATGTGTGCGCCATGGGCGTACGCACCTTAGCGGCCCCGCGCGGCTTGGCCCACTGAGCGCAACGCCGCCCCGGCGGCGCGGTGGCCGCATGCGGCAGTTACAAATGGTGTACAACCGCGGAAACAACAACTCTCCTGCGCGGCATGACACATTGCGGTTTGCAGCCTCCGACGGACCTGCCGGGCGTCCTCGACAGGCTGTGGCAGGGGATGGCCCGGATCGCGCACCCGCTGCGGGTGTTGCTCCCGCTGGCGCTGGCGCTGGGCGCTTCCACGGCGCCGGCCCAGACCACCGCGCCACCGTCCACCGGCAGCGATGCCGAACAGCGCTTCGCGTCGGTGCTGCGGCTGCGCGGCGAGGTGCAGGCCCGCAGCACGGACGGCAGCCGGGCCCGCGCACTGCGCGAGGGCGACCGGGTCTTCGTCGGGGAGACCGTCAGCGCGGGTGCCGCGTCGGAGGCGGTGCTGCGCACCGAAGACGCCGGCCTGCTGGCGGTGCGACCGGGCGCCGTGGTCGTGGCCGAGCGCTTCGTCGCCGAAGGCAAACCCACTGACAGCTTGAGCCTGCGGCTGCTGATGGGCTCGATCCGCATGGTGACCGGCTGGATCGGCCACTCGAACCGCGCCGGCTACCGGGTGCTGACGCCCTCGGCCACGATCGGCATCCGCGGCACCGACCATGAACCCTTCGTGCTGACGCCGGAGCTCGCGGGCAGCCTGGGCCAGCCCGAAGGCACCTATGACAAGGTGAACCGGGGCGGCACGACGCTGGACGCCAGCGGCAACCAGGTGGATGTGCCGCCCGGGCGTGTCGGCTTCGTGCGGGCCAACCGGCCCGGCGCGACGCGCTCGCTGCTGACCGTGCTGCTGCCGGTGCTGCTGGACCGGGTGCCGGGGTTCTTCGTCCCCGGCGAATTCGACGCGGAGCTGGACCAGCTCTCGCTGGTCAACGACGCCGAGTCGCTGCGGCTGCTGGAGGAACTGCGCCGCACCACCGGCACCAGTGCCAGCGCCCCGGCTGCGGGTGCCGCCGTCGTCACGGCGCCGACCGCGGTACCCCTGGCCACCGCACCACCGGCCGAGCCCCTGCGCCAGGGCACCAACAGCTGCGGCGCGAATGCGACCGCACGCACCTGGGTGGCCACATTTGACCGCGCGATCCAGCAGCGCAACGCACCTGCCGTGCTGCGGCTGTTCGCGCCGGACGCGCAGCTGCAGGCCACGGTGCGCACGCAGGACGGCCGCAGCAGCACGCTGTCGATCGAGCGGGAGGCCTTCGTGCAGAGTACGGTGGATGCGATCGCCGGCCTCACCGAGTACCGCCAGCGCCGGGTGTCGACCGACGGCTGGCCGGAGACCGACGGCGACTGCCGGCGCATCGCGCTGCGCTCGGTCGTCATCGAACAGGGGCGCCAGAACGGCCAGCCCTACCGCTTCGAGGCGACCGAGACCTATGTGCTGGAACGCCAGGGGGGCCGCTGGGTCGCGGTGCAGGCGCGCACCGTGCAGCGCTGAGGCGCCGCGGGCTGCCTAGAAGCCGAAGCGCGCGCCGGCGCCGAGCAGCGTCGCGACGCCGAGCGCCGCAAACAGCGCCGCGGCGATGCCGTGCACCAGCTTCATCGGAATCCGGTTGGCAAGGCGGTCCCCGACGAACACCGCCGGCACGTCGGCGATCAGCATGCCCAGCGTGGTGCCGATCACCACCAGCAGCGGGCTGGCGTAATGCGCCGCCATCGCGATCGTGGCGATCTGCGTCTTGTCGCCCATCTCGGCCAGGAAAAAGGTCACGAAGGTGGCGCCGAACACGCCCAGGCGGTGCGCGATCTGCGTCTCCTCCTCCTCGATCTTGTCGGGGATCAGCGTCCACACCGCCATGCCGAGGAAGGACGCCCCCAGGATCCAGCGCAGGATGTCCGGGCTGACGGTGCTGGTGATCCAGGCGCCCAGTGCGCCGGCCAGGCCGTGGTTGATGACGGTGGCCGCCAGGATGCCGGCGATGATCGGGAGCGGCTTCTTGAAGCGTGCGGCCAGGATGAAGGCCAGCAGCTGGGTCTTGTCGCCGATTTCCGCCAGCGCCACGACGCCGGTGGAGACAAAGAGAGATTCCATGGGTGAAAGGTGTCCGGGGCCGGTTGCAAGACGAATGACCCCGACGCTTCACCGGCCCCAGGCGGAAGCGACAAGGTCAAAGGTCTTGCCAGGCATCGCTGCCGCCTGCACCATGGCCGCGCGGGCGGCCAAGCATGTTGATGCAGGCTCTCTTCGGGGAAGAGCGGCTACTCCCCAATGAACAGTGCGATGTTACACCGGCAGTACCTTGCGCCTTGCCTTACTCGTAGTGGCTCCACATCCGCAGGACACGAACCGTCTGCTCCTGCCGGAACACCTCATACACGAGACGATGCTGGATGTTGATCCGGCGCGAGTACGCGCCCTCCAGATCGCCGACGAGCTTTTCGAAGGGCGGCGGGTTCTGGAAAGGGTCGCTTGCCAGAACCTCCAAGAGTTCTTGCGCTTTCCCCTTCAGGCCCGCAGCGGACAGTTTCCTGGCATCCTTCAGCGCATGTCTGGCGAAGACAACACGCCAGGTCACCATTTGACTTCGCTCGTGCTCTTCTCCAGAGGCTCCGCCATGCCCTTCTTGATCGATTCACGCATGCCAGGTATTGACAGGAGATAAAGCGTCTCCTGAATGGCCGCCCAATCCTCCGCCGACACGAGAACGGCGCTGGTTCGCTTGCCGGTGATCACGACAGGCCTGTGCGATGCATGGGTCTCGTCGATCAGGCGGTAGAGATTTGCGCGCGCTTCGCTTGCGGTGACAGGGCTTGACATGGTTGCACTCCAGTGGCCTGGATCGTACGGTTATGCGTACGGACAGTCAAGCAGTCCATTGAGACAGTCCATTGAGACGGAGCACCAAAATGCATGCATGCCCCAGCCCTACATCAACTGCCGCGCCATCCGCTGCAACTGCGGCGCGATCTCCTGCTGCAGCCAGTCGCGGTCCAGCGGGCGGGCGTGGAAGGAGCAGTTCAGCGCGGCCGGCTCGCCGCGGTCGATGCGGCCCAGCGGCACGGCCACGGCCTGCACGTCCGGGTAGATCTCGCCGACCGACACGCAGCAGCCCCAGCGCGGGTAGTCGGCCAGGTTGCGCAGCAGTTCGCCATGATGCCGCTCCCACTCGGACTGTGCGTTGACGCGCAGCTGATTGAGCAGCGCCTCGCGTTCGGCCGGGCTGCAGGCCAGCAGGCAGGCGCGCCCGATCGCGGTGCCGGCCAGCGAATGCGTGGTGCCGACGTCCAGCGGGTGCTGCCGGTGGTGGTGGGTGCGGATCGCCTCGATGTAGACGATGTTGAGCCGGTCGCGGATGCCGATCGACACTGAGCCACCGGTCGCGCGGGCCAGCTCCAGCATCAGCGGGCGGGCGCGGCGCCGGATCGTGAACAGTTCCAGCAGCGGGAAGCCGAGCGACAGCACTGCCGAGCCGAGCCGGTACTTGCCCTGGTGCTCGTCCTGCGCCAGGTAGCCCATGGCCACCAGCGTGTAGGTGAGCCGCGACACGGTGGGCGCCGGCAGTTGCAGCCGGCGCGCAAGATCCCGGTTGCCCAGCACCGGCTCGGCGGGCGTGAAGCAGCGCAGCAGCTCCATGCCGCGCGCCAGCGTGGTCGCAAACTGGCGGTCCCCCTCGAAGCCGGGCAGGCTGGCGGGGGTGCGCCGCGGGGGTGCACGGGGTAATTCGTTTGACATAGCGAAACAGATGCCAATATAACGAAATATCGCTGCCGGATCCGGCGTGGTGCTCCGTAGACTTTGATCCGCGACAAGAAATGCAGGCCGCTCCAGGAGACTCCACCATGCCACTCGACGAACTTCCCGTCCACGACATTCCCGCCCTGTCGGGCAACAGCGCCCCGGTCCACCAGGAGGATGTGTTCGACAACCTGACCGTGATCGGCCAGGTGCCGGCCGACCTGAACGGCCTGTACGTGCGCAACGGGCCCAACGCCTTCTACACGCCCGACTGGCGCTACCACGCCTATGACGGCGACGGCATGCTGCATGCCGTGCGCTTCCGCCAGGGCCAGGTGAGCTATCGCAACCGCTGGGTGCAGACCAGCGGCCTGCAGGAGGAGCGGGCGGCCGGCCAGGCGCTGTGGAAGGGCCTGAAGGAGCCGATGCGCAAGGACCGCCCGGACCAGCCACTGAAGAACACCTCGAACACCGACGTGAAGTACCACGCCGGGCGGCTGATCAGCATGTGGTATCGCTCCGGCATGCCCTATGCGCTGGACCCGGATACGCTGGAGACGCTGGGCACGGCCGACTTCGACGGCGCAATCTCGCGCATCTCGGCGCATTCGCGGCCGGACGAGCACACCGGTGAACTGCTGTTTTTCGACTACGCGCTGAAGGCACCCTACATGCAGTACGGCGTGGTCGGCCCGGACCGCAAGCTCAAGCACAAGATCGACGTGCCATTGGACGGCCCCAGCCTGCCGCACGACATGGCGATCACCGAGCACTACAGCATCCTGCATGACTTTCCGCTGCGCCCGGATCCGGAAGCCCTGGCGATCGGCCGCTACAAGGTGCGCTTCCATGCCGACCAGCCCTCGCGCTTCGCGATCGTGCCGCGCTACGGCCAGGCCAGCGAGATCCGCTGGTTCACCGCCAAGCCCTGCTACATGCTGCATGTGGTGAATGCCTGGGAGGAAGGCGACGAGGTGGTCATGCTCGGCACGCCCTACCGCATGCACGAGGGCCCGGACGGCCGGCCGGATGCGCGCCGGCTGGAGCAGACGATCCACCTGCGCCAGCGCGATTTCCTGCTGTACGAATGGCGCTTCAACCTGAAGACCGGCCGCACCACCGAGCGCGCGATCGACGATGTGCTCAATACCGAGTTTCCGGTCATCAACAGCCTGTACCAGGGGCGCAAGAACAAGTGGTCCTACAACGTGCTGTTCCCGCAGGGCGGGCGCGAGGAGCCGCGCTTCCCCGGGCTGGTCAAGTACAACCTGGAGACCGGCGGCTACGTGGCCTACAGCGCCGGACCGCAGTTCTTCTACAACGAACCCGGCTTCGCGCCGCGCGACAACAGCCAGGCCGAGGACGACGGCTACCTGGTGGGCCTGGTCTGGAACCCGGTGGACCAGCGTTCGGAAGTACAGGTCTTCGACTGCCGCGGCGCCCGCATCGCCGAGGGGCCGATCGCGCGCATCCTGCTGCCGCGTCGCGTGCCGCACGGCTTTCATGCCACCTTCGTGAGCCAGCAGACGCTGGACCGCTGGAAGTAAGCCATGGTCCTGGTGCCGCAGGAGAAGATCGCGCGCTACGTCGCGCTGGGCTGGTGGGGCGAGACGACGATGGGCGAGCTGCTGCTGCGGACGGCCGCACGCCAGCCCGATGCATTGGCCGTGGCCGATGCGCCGAACCGTGCGGCGCTGTTCGGCGGCGTGGCGCAGCGCTGGACCTGGGCCGAGCTGGCCGACCGCGTGGGCCGTGCCGCCGCCGTGCTGCATGCCCA
>JAEUOX010000235.1 GCA_016790475.1 Rhodoferax sp.
GGCCGGGGCGGTGCGCGCAGCGCACTTCGTCAACATTCTCATCGCCACTGTCTGAGCGGAGCGCCCGCAGGGCGCGCAGCGAGTTTGGCGATGCGCCCCGGCCGCGAGCACCGCAGGTTGTCGGCGCGTTCAGCGCACGACCAAGCCGCCTATGAGCCCCCACCGGGCTGCGCCTGCCGCGACGCGCGCCAACGCCAACGCGGTCCCTCGCCGTCACATGCAGACCGACTAGCGCTCCAACCCATAATGGCGTCAGGATTCCGACAACGCAGAGAGACAGCCATGCCCCCCGACTCCCTCTCCTTCGACATGGAAGCCGACATCGTCGTCGTCGGCTTCGGCGGCGCCGGCAGCGCCGCGGCGATCACTGCCCGGCGTCATGGCGCTTCCGTCATCGTTCTGGAAAAGCAGGCCGCGAACCGACACACTCCCAGCACCCGCATGTCCGGCGGGCTGGTCATGGGCGTCAACGATGCGGCGCTGGCCAGTACCTACCTGGACCGCTGCGCCGGCGGCATGATTCCCGCGGAGCTGTCGGACGTGTGGGCCCGGCGCGCCGTCGGCGTGATCGACTGGCTGCACAGTGTGGACCCGGCGCTCAACCTCAGCCGCATCGGCGGGGCCGAGCACCCGGAACTGCCGGGCAGCGCCGGCATCGACGTCTACCAGCCCGGGGGTGCGCGCCAGCGGCTGGACCCGAACGGGAAGGCCGGCACCTTCCTGTTTGCCGGCCTGGCGCGCGGCGTGCTGGCCAGTGGCGCGCAGGTCGTCTGGGAGGCGCCGGCGCACCGGCTGATCCGCTCGGCGTCCGGGGCGCAGGTCATCGGTGTCGAGGCACGCACACCCGGCGGGACCCTGCGCGTGCGGGCGCGCAAGGGTGTTGTCCTGACCTGCGGCGGCTTCCTGCATGACGAGACGATGAAGCGCAACTTCCTGCGCGCCTACCCGATGTACTTCTACGGCAACCCGGGCAACACCGGTGACGGCGTGCGCATGGCGCAGGAGGTCGGCGCCGACCTGTGGCACATGAACCAGATGATCGGGCGGGCCATCGGCAACTTCAGGCTGGAGGACGGCAGTGACCTGTCCTTCATCATCTTCATCAACCCGCCGGGCTATGTGATCACCGACCGCTACGGCCAGCGCTTCGCCGACGAGAGCAGCCAGGCCAACCTGCTGCACGGCTTCTACTACAGCCTGCTCGAATACGACCCCGACAAGGGCATCTACCCGCGCAACCCCTGCTACTGGTTTTTCGATGAAACCCGCCGGCTGGCTGGCCCGCTGACGCTGCCCTTCGTCGGCGCATCGGCCGTGGGTCTGTACGACTGGAGCGCGGACAACAGCCGCGAGATCGAGCGCGGCTGGATCTACCGCGGCGCCACGATCGCCGAGGCCGCGGCGGCCGCCGGCATCGACGATCCGACCGCGGCCCAGGCCAGCGTGGACGCCTACAACCAGGCCTGCGACAGCGGCACGCCCGACCCGATGGGCCGCCCGGCCGCAACGATGGTGCCGGTACGCACCGGCCCGTTCTATTGCGTGAAGCTGTACCCCGGCGGCTCGAACACCACCGGCGGGCCGCGGCGCAATGCGCGGGCCGAGGTGCTCAACACGTACGGTGAACCGATCCCCGGCCTGTATGCCGCGGGCGAGCTCGGCCAGGCCAGCGGCATGCAGTACCCGGCGGACGGCAGCAACCTGTCCGAGGCCTTCTGCTTCGGGCAGATCGCGGTCGAATCGGCGCTGGGGTCCGGCTCCCGATGAGCGCGCCACGCCGCTGGCTGATCGCCAACCTGCTGGCCCAGATCGCGTTCGGCCTGCTGGCCCTGACGCTGTGCCTGCCCTCGATGCAGGAATGGGGCGCGATCTTCCAGGCCGACCAGGCCGCCGTGCAGCTGACCTTCAGCGCTTATGTGGTCGCCTACGGCGGGCTGCAGCTGGTCTACGGCCCGCTGTCGGACCGGCACGGGCGCAAGCAGATCCTGCTGCTGGGGCTGGCACTGGCCGGTCTCGGGTCGCTGCTGGCGGCACTGGCGCCAGGCCTGGGCAGCCTGACGGCCGCCCGCTTCCTGCAGGGTGCGGGTGCCGCCGCCACGATGGTGATCGGCCGCGCGATGGTGCAGGACCAGTTCGACGGCGCAGAACGCACCCGGCTGATGGCCTACATCGGCATGGTGCTGGGCCTGTGCCCACCGCTGGCCACGGTGGTCGGCGGGCAGTTGCATGTGCGGCTGGGCTGGCAGTCCAACTTCGTCGTGCTGACGGCGCTGTCGGCGCTGATGTTCATCGCCGCCTGGCGCGGCCTGCCGGGAGGCAAGACCGTGCAGCCCTCCACCGACAGCCACTGGCTGCGGGTGCTGGCGCAGTCCTATGCGCGGCTGGCCCGCGAGCCGGCCTTCCTGCTGTACATCGCGATCCTGTCGCTGAGCACCGCCACGTTCTACTGCTTCCTGGCCGGCGCGCCGATCGTGCTGCGCAGCTATGGCGTCGGGCCGGACGGGGTGGGCTGGTACATCATGTGTATCCCGATGGCCTACATCGTCGGCAACTTCCTGACGAGCCGCTGGGTGCAGGCGCGCGGCGAGCGGCATGTGATGCGTGTCGGGCAAGGCTTCGCGCTGTGCGGGCTGGCGCTGCTGCTGGCACTGGGTTTCGCCGGGCTGCAGACACCCCTGGCCTTCTCGCTGCCGCTGATCCTGCTGGGCCTGGGCCACGGCCTGCTGGTGCCGCCCAGCATCTCCGGAACCGTTGGCCTGATCCCGGCCCTGGCCGGCACCGCGGCCGCCGCGGCGGGGCTGGTTCAGCAGCTGATGGGCGCGGTCGGTGGGTACACCGTCGGTCTCGTCTCCCACAACGGGTCCGTCAATCTCGGTCTGCTGATGCTGGGCTTCACGCTGGGGGCGCTGGCGGCGCAACTGGTGTTGCATCGCTCTCCGCGCGTCTTGTAGCTTTGGGAACGCCGCTTGGCGTGTGGGTTTGCTGTTGCGTCGCCCAAGGCGTGTGGGTTTGCTGTTGCGTCGCCCAAGGCGTGTGGGGGCCCGGTGCGGCGCTTCGGTGGGGCGGTCGGCGCTGAACGCGCCGACTTCCCCTCGGTACTCGGTCTTGCGGCCCCAT
>JAEUOX010000237.1 GCA_016790475.1 Rhodoferax sp.
CGACGTGACGCTGACCGAAGAAGGGCAGCGTCTGATCGACCGCGCGATGCCGGAGATCAACCAGCTATTCGCCGACGCCCAGGCGGGCGTGCGCAGCGAGGACATGGCGGTCTTCTGGCAGGTGGCGCACCAGCTCGAGAAGAATCTGTCGAGCCTGATGGTGGATGGCACCGTACTGGATTGAGGGCCGGCATGCGGATGGCGCGCACCGGCGCCCCTTGACGTGCCCCCTCAGGCCGCCACCGCCACCGGCGACGCGTTCGCCGCCTCCGCAAACAGCGCACGCACCTGACCACCGGCCTTCTCCAGCGCCTGCGCACGGGCGGCCTCGCCCATCGCCAGCCCCTCGGCACGGACGATCCGTACGTCGGTGATGCCGAAGAAGCCGAAAACCACCTTCAGATAACTCTCCTGATGCTCGTAGGCCGAATCGTCGCCGTACGCGCCGCCGCGGCTGGACACCACGACGACGGTCTTGCCACCGGCAAGGCCCTGCGGGCCCTTCTCGGTGTAGCGGAAGGTGCGGCCAGCCTGGGCGACGCGGTCGATCCAGGCCTTCAGCTGGCTGGGCACCGAGAAGTTGTACAGCGGCGCGCCGACGACGATCACGTCCGCCGCCAGGAACTGGCTGACCAGCGCCTCGGACACCGCGTTCTCGCGGCGCTGGGCCTCGGTCAAGGTGGCAGCGGGCGGCATCCGGAAGCCGAGCGAATCCGCATCCAGGTGCGACGGGGCGTTGGCCACCAGGTCCAGGTAATCCACCACGGTGCCGGGGTGGGCCGCCTGCCACTGGGCCACGACCTGGGCCGTCAGCTGGCGGGACACGGAGGCGCCACCCAGGGCGCTGGAATCAATGTGCAGGAGTTTCATGGTGCAGCTTTCATCAAGGGGTTGTGGACAGCGTTCAGACGCTGGATATAGTCTGAAGGCGATCCAATCCCTGCACTAGATGCACTTTCTGCAACGGATTGTCCTGCCGGTGAGTCGAATGGAAGCACGATGCAAGACCTGAACGAACTGCTGTTCTTCGCCGAGGTGGTCGACCACGGCAGCTTTGCGGCGGCGGCACGGGCGCTCGGGCTGCCGAAATCCCGGCTGTCACGCCGGGTGGCGGAGCTCGAAGCCCGGCTGGGGGTGCGGCTGCTGCACCGCACGACGCGCAAGCTGTCGCTGACCGAGGCCGGCGAGCAGTGCCACCGCCACTGCGCCGCAATGCGCGACCAGGCCGAGGCGGCGCTGCAGGCCGTGGCGCTGGTGCAGAGCGAGCCCCGCGGCACGCTGCGTGTGGCCTGCCCGGTGACGCTGGCGCAGACGATGCTGGGCCGGCTGCTGCCGCTGTTCATGGAGCGCCATCCGCAGGTGCGGGTCGATCTGCGGGTCAGCAACCGGGTCGTGGATCTGGTCGAGGAGGGCGTGGATGTCGCGCTGCGGGTGCGGGCCGCGCTGGAGGACAGCGGCAGCCTGGTGGTCAAGCAGCTCGGGCTGACCCATGCACTGCTGGTGGCCAGCCCGGCGCAGCTGCGCCGCCAGGGCACGCCGGAGCATCCGGATGCACTGGCACGCATGGACACGGTCGCGATGTCGGCCGTGGAGGGACGCAGCAGCTGGCAGCTGCTGGACCCGGCCCAGCGCCTGGTGACGCTGACCCACCAGCCCCGGCTGGTGGCCGATGACCTGTGGACACTGAAGCTGGCGATCCTGCGCGGCACCGGCGTCGGCCTGGTGCCGGACTACCTGTGCCAGGAGGAGCTGGCGCAGGGGCGTCTGGTGGCGCTGCTGCCCGGCTGGGCGCCGGCGCCGGCCATCCTGCATGCGGTGTTCCCGTCGCGGCGCGGTCTGGCGCCGGCCACGCGGCGCTTCCTGGACTTTCTGGGCGAGCAGGTAAGCGGCATCACGCCGCACCCGGACTGGCTGGGGGACGACCCGGGCGCGATGATCTGAGGCCCGGGTGGCCCGGGATCACTCCAGCTTCATGCCCGACGCCTTGATCACCGCGCCCCAGCGCGTGTAATCCGCGTTCACCATCGCGGCAAACTTGTCGCGCGGCATCGCGCCCTGGTCCAGCGCCAGCTCGTTGAGCTTGGCGACGATGTCCGGCTGCTTGACGGCCTTGGTGATCTCGTCGGTGATCTTCTGCACGATCGGTGTCGGTGTCTTGGCCGTCGTGAAGAAGCCGACCCAGCTGAAGGCCTCGAAGCCGGGGAAGCCCTGCTCGGTGAACGTGGGGACCTCCGGCGTCCAGGGCGAGCGCACGGGGGCGGACACCGCCAGCGCGCGCACCTTGCCGCTGCCGACATGCGCCTTCAGCGTGGCGTAGTCGACGAAGGAGGCGGACACCTCGCCCGACAGCAGCGCCTGCACCGTCGGGCCGGCGCCGCGATAGGGCACATGGACCATGTCGGTGCCGGCCACCTCGTTGAGCTTGAAGCCGTACAGGCTGCCGATCGAGCCGGCGCCGACCGAGGCGTAGCTGTGCGTCTTGGGCTGGGACTTCACCTGGGCGACAAAATCCTTCATCGTCGTCGCGTTGGTCTTGGCGGTGTTGACGGCCAGCCACAGTGGCGACGAGAAGATGTCGGTCAGCGGGATGAAGTCGGCCACCGGGTCGAACGGCACCTTCGCGTACAGCGCCGACACCTGCACCAGCAGCTGGTTGATCACCAGCAGCGTGTAGCCGTCCGGCGGCGCCTTGGCCACCAGGTCGGCACCGACGATGCCGCTGGCGCCGGGCTTGTTCTCGATGATGACCGGCTGCTTCAGCGAGTCGGTCAGCTTCTGCGCCACCAGGCGCGAGATCAGGTCGCTCGGGCCACCGGGTGCGAAGGGCACGATGATGCGGATCGTGCGGTTCGGGTAGTCCTGCGCCTGGGCATGGGTCAGGCCGGCGGGCAGCGCAGTGGCGCCCAGCGTGGCCAGGCTCTGGACGATGGCGCGGCGGCGGGTGGTGGGATGGTTCATCGCATGTCTCCGGTCAGGTGGTAAACGGGGGGAAGGGGGCTCAGTCCAGCGTGACGCCGGCCTTCTTGATCAGGCGCACCCAGCGGTCGAGGTCGCCCGCGACCTGGGTCGCGAACTGGGCCTGCGGCGTGCCGCCGATCTCGAAGCCCATGTCCTTGAACTTGGCGATCACGTCGGGCTGCTGCAGCACCTTGCCGATCTCGGTCTCGAGGCGCTGCACGACCTCCGGCGGCGTCTTGGCCGGCAGGAACATCGCGCCCCAGCCGTAGGATTCGAAGCCGGGGTAGCCCTGCTCGCCGAGCGTCGGCACATCCGGCGTCAGCGGCGAGCGCCGCGTGCCGGTCGAGCCCAGCAGGCGCACCTTGCCGGTGGCCACATGGGGCTTCAGGCTGACCAGGTCCAGCATCACCGCCGACACCTCGCCGCCCACCAGCGCCACGACGGCCGGCGCGCCGCCCTTGTACGGCACATGGATCATGTTCAGGCCGGCCGCCTCGTTGAGGTTGTGCATGTACAGGTGGTGCGAGGAGCCGGGGCCGATCGAGCCGTAGCTGTCGTCCCGCGTCTTGCTCTTGGCCAGCTCGGAGAACTCCTTGAGCGTCTTGGCCGGCACCTTGACGGTGCTGACCGCAAACCACAGCGGCGTGCGGATGATGTCGGTCAGCGGCGTGAAGTCCTTGATCGGGTCATACGGCAGCTTGCTGTAGAGGCCGGCGGCCTGCACGATCAGCGGGCCATTGAACAGGATCGTGTAGCCGTCCGGCGCGGACTTGGCCACGAACTCGGTGGCGATGATGCCGCTGGCCCCCGGCTTGTTCTCGACGACGATGGTCCAGCCCAGCATCTCCTCAAGCTTCTTGGCCACGGTGCGGGTGATGAAGTCGTTGCCGCCACCGGCGGTCGTGGGCACGATCATCTTGATCGGCTTGTTCGGGAAGGCCTGGGCGGCGGCGCCGCCGGCAGCGAACACCGCGCAGGCGGCCAGCGTGATCTGGGCCAGCAGGCGCCGGCGGAGGGGGGAAGTCATGGTCTTTCTCCTTGGAAACGAAGGGGTAGGCGGGGTGGCGGCTCACTCGAGCTTGACGCCCGCCTTGCGGATCAGGGCGCCCCAGCGCGCATGCTCGTTGCGCACCTGGGCGGTGAACTGGGTATGGGACGAGCCGCCGGGCTCGTAGCCGAGCTCGCGGATGCGTGCGATGTAGTCCGGCTGCACGACGATCCGGCGCACCTCGGCCTCCAGGCGCTGCACGATCTCGGGCGGCGTCTTCGCCGGCAGGAACAGCCCGGCCCAGGTGCCGGCCTCGAAGCCCGGCAGGCCCTGCTCGGCCAGCGTGGGCACCTGCGGCGTGACCGGCGAGCGCTGCGTGCCGGTCACGGCCAGCAGCCGCACCTTGCCGGCCGCGACCTGCGACTTCAGCGTGACAAAGTCCAGGAACACCGACGCGACCTCGCCGCCGAGCAGCGCCGTCATCGCCGGTGCGCTGCCCTTGTAGGGCACATGGATCGTGTTCAGGCCGTTGGCCTCGTTCAGCGCATAACCCAGCAGATGCCCGGAGGAACCGGCCCCGATCGAGGCATAGCTGTAGTCCTTCGGGTTGGCGCGGGCCGCCTCGACATACTCCTTCAGGTTGCGCGCGCTGACCTTCTCGGTGCCCACCGCCAGCCAGACCGCCGACGTGACCAGGTCGGTCACCGCGACGAGATCATTCAGCGGGTCGTAGGGCAGCTTGGCGAACAGGCTGGCCGTCTGCACGATCAGCGGCACATTGAGGAGCATCGTGTAGCCGTCCGGCGCGGCCTTGGCCACCAGGTCGGTGCCGATCACGGTGCTGGCGCCGGGCTTGTTGTCGACGACGACCGGCTGCTTGAGCTGCTCCGAGAGCTTCTGGGCGACCAGACGGCCCAGCACGTCGCCGCCGCCGCCGGGTGCGAAAGGCACGACGATGCGCAGCGGCCGGTTCGGGTAGTCCTGCGCCTGGGCGGACCCCAGTGCCAGGGCGGCCAGCGTGACGGCGAACCAGCGCCCCAACAGGCGGCGATGCCTCTGCAATGCCATCGGTGTGCTCCTCGATCAGCGTTCTGTGGACAACGGGTCTCCCGGGGCCGCCTGACGGCCCAGGCACGGGATTCGCGGAATTAGAAACAGATGCGCCGGGCAACACAAACCCAATCTGACATTTATCCCAATAGACAAGAAATTATGAAGAGCGACTGCAGCCACCAGGAAGCCGCTTTCTGCGGTGAATAGCCCTTCACACTGGGGGAAACCCTAGCTTGCCGGCGGGATACCTGTGGCCCGCTCGAATCGGCAAATCCCACATATTAAGAATCAGAGCGGAAACCCGTTGCCAACGCGGGGCGCCTGCCGATAGATTCCATGCGGCACGCATCCCGCCTGCCCGCACCCCCCTCATCCATCCCTCCCCACAGGACCCCGCCCATGACGACCGAGCTGACCGACCTGCAGAAGATTGCCGTTTTCAAAGCGATGGAGGACGCCTGGCAGGCCAAGCAGTGGCGCGTGTGCGCCGACATGTTCGCGGAGGACGGCGTGCTGCAGTCGATGATGCTCGAGCCGGTCGTCGGCCGCGAGGTGTTCTACGAGCGCATGGTCAAGATGGAGCGGCCCAACAAGGAGGTGCGCATGCACATCCACCATATCGGCGTGATCGACGGCCGGGTGTTCGCCGAGCGCACCGACGAGATCATCATCGACGGCGTCAGCCGCAGCGTGCCGGTGGTGGGCATCATGGAGTTCCGTGGGCCGCTGGTCTCGCTCTGGCGCGAGTACTACGACCGCAACCAGCTGCTGCGCGCCCGCGGCGAGAACGTCGCCTGACACGCCCCCTTGCCCCCCGCCCCGAGACACCGACCACCATGGCCACCACCCCGACCCCTGCCAAGCCCGTCAACGCCCCGCTGAAGAAGATCATCACTTTCTACTTCCGCTTCACGCCCAGCTACAGCGCCATCGGCTACTGGGCGCGGCGCATCTTCTGGGGGCGCATCAAGGGCCAGTTCAGCGGGCAGACCTGGCTGGTCGTCGGCGGCTCGGAGGGCATCGGCGGAGCGGCCGCGCGCTCGGCCATCGCCGGGGGGGCCACCGTCATCGCGGTCGGCCGCGACGCGGCCAAGCTGCAGGCCTTCCAGGCCTCGCTGCAGGGCCCGGGCACGCTGAAGCCGGAGGTGGCCGATTTCTCGCTGATGGCGGACGTGCGCAAGCTGCTCGACCGGCTGCAGCAGCAGGGCGTGCGCATCGATGTGCTGATCGACAACGTCGGCATCCAGAAGCGCGACCAGATCATCACGAAGGAGGGGCTGGAGACGTCGTTTGCGACCAACATCCTGAGCCACTACCTGCTGACGACCGGCCTGCTGGAGCGCGGCCTGCTCAGCCCCCAGGCGACCGTGATCGAGGTGTCCTCGGGCGGCATGTACAACCACATGATGGTGCTGAAGGACCTGAACATCACCGGCGAGGGCTATCTGGGCGTGCGGGCCTACGGCCTGTCCAAGCGCGCGCAGGTCATGCTGGCCGCCCACTGGCGCGAGCAGCACGGCGGGCGTGGCATGGAGTTCTATGCGATGCACCCGGGCTGGGTCGACACCGCCGCGGTCGGGCGCTCGATGCCGCGCTTTCGCGCGATGCTGAAGTCGGTGCTGCGCGAACACTACCAGGGCGCGGACACGATCGTCTGGCTGGCCGACAAGCGGCCGAAGCAGAAGCAGGTCGAGGCAATCTGGTTCGACCGCAAGGAGCGGCCGGTGCACATTTATGAACACACGCCCAAGTCGACCGCCACGCGCGGGCAGCTGGCGGAGTATCTGGCGGGGTGGGGCAAGGGCTGACCGCGCGGCGCATCCGGTGCGCCACAATCCACCGGATGAAGCTCCCCGCCCATTTGTCTGTCCGCACCTACGGCCAAGCACCGGGCGGGCACGTCCACGATCATTCCCAGGTGATCTGGCCGCTCGATGGCTGCCTGGAGCTGGAGGTCGAAGGCAAGGGCATTGCCCTGCAGGTGGGGGACGGACTGATCGTGCGGCCCGGCGACCGGCATGATTTCGAGTCGCGTGGCGGGAGCCGGTGTCTGGTCCTGGACAGCAGCAACACCCTCTGGCAGCGTCGAAGCCCGCGACCGGAGTTCGCCCGGTCGGCCAGCCGCATGGCGGCGTTTCTGGCCGTCGCGCTGGAGGAAAAGCTGCCCCTGGCCATCGACTCCGGGGAGCAGCTGCTGGCACAGAGCTGGGGAGCGGCACCTGCGGCCGGCAAGGTACGAAGAGCGGTCGACTGGAAGGCGTTGACGGCCTGGACACAGGCGCGCCTGCATCAGAAGCTGCGTGCCGCTGATCTCGCCGGCCTGGCCCATCTGAGCGAGAGCCAGTTCCGTGCACGGTGCCTGGAAGAGACGGGATCCACACCGATGCAATGGATCCGCGCATTGCGCCTGACGCAGGCGAAGTCGCTGCGGGAAGCCGGTGTGCCCGTGTCCGTCATTTCAGCGCGCGTCGGCTACGAATCCCCTTCTGCACTGACCGCTGCCATCGGCAGAGCACGTCAAGGGTAAGCGGCGTTTCGCGACGGCACACCGGCGTCTTGCGACGACAGGCGCCGTATCCTGTCGGGATGAAAGCCGATCTGCTGGCGCTCGCCGCCATCGCCTTGTGGGGGTCCCTGGCGCCGCTGGGTGTCCAGCTGGCGCATGTCCCGCCTTTTCTGCTGACCGGCCTGGCCTTGCTGGTCGGCAGCCACCTTGCACTGCCCCTCGCGCGCTTTCGCCTGTCGCGCTGGAAGGTCCCGCTGCCGACGCTGCTGGTCGGCATCTACGGACTGTTCGGATTCCATTTCCTGCTGTTCATGGCGCTGCGGCACGCCCCGGCCGTGGAGGCCAACCTGATCAACTACCTCTGGCCGCTGGGCATGGTGGTGATGGCCCCCCTGTTCCTGAAAGAAGTCTCATTGCGAGGGCGCCATGTCGTCGCCGCGCTGACCGGGTTTGCCGGCGCCGCGATTGCCATCCTCGGGCGCCAGGGACCGGCAACGTCGGCCGAGGGGTTCCATGCCGGCTACCTCCTTGCCCTGGCCTCGGCCTTTGTCTGGGCCAGCTATTCCCTGCTGACGCGCCGGCTGCCCGCGTTTCCGACGGCAGCCGTCGGGGGCTTTGCGGCCGCGTCGGGCGCGCTCTCGCTGGCCTGCCATGCGGTGCTCGAGCCCGCGACCGCGCTCAGCACAAGCGACATGGTCCTGATCGGTGTCCTGGGGCTCGGCCCGCTGGGTGGCGCGTTCTTCCTGTGGGACGCAGCGATCAAGCAGGGCGATACGCGGCGCATCGGCCTGCTGGCATTCGCGACACCGATCCTGTCGACGGTGCTGCTGCTCGTCACCACCGGCCAGCCCTTGCAATGGAACGTGGCGGTTGCTGCCATCCTGGTCGTCGGCGCGGCGTTTTGGGGCAGTCGCTGACAGGCAGGGAGCGCCCAGGATTCATTGCGCATTCGCGCATAAACAAATGCGAAATAAATAGTTTGATGTCTAAGGGCAGTTGCCCACAATCGCGTCACCCCATCGGGGCGCGTGCGCCCCGGTGTTCCCGCCGCCCGACTCGCGCGGCACCGCCCCGAAAGACATCAGACCATGCAACGCTTCGTTCGCCTGTCCCTGCTCGCCACGCTGCTGGCCGCCAGCAGCTTCGTGCACGCCCAGACCCTGCTCAATGCCTCCTACGATGTGGCCCGCGAGTTCTACAAGGACGTCAACGCCGCCTTCGTCGCGCACACCAAGAAGACCACCGGCAAGGAGGTCAAGATCGACCAGTCGCACGGCGGCTCCAGTGCGCAGGCGCGGGCCGTCAACGACGGGCTGGACGCCGATGTCGTGACGATGAACACGACGACCGACATCGACTTCCTGGCCGGCACCGGCATCGTCGCCAAGGACTGGGCGCAGCGCTTCCCGGGCAATGCGTCGCCGACCAGCTCGACGATGCTGTTCCTGGTGCGCAACGGCAACCCGAAGAACATCCGCGACTGGGATGACCTGATCAAGCCCGGCGTGCAGGTGATCGTCGTGAACCCGAAGACCGGCGGCAACGGCCGCATGGCCTACCTCGCGGCCTGGGGTTATGTGCGCAAGAAGGGCGGCACCGACGCGCAGGCGGCCGAGTTCGTCGGCAAGCTCTACAAGAACGTGCCGGTGCTGGCCAAGGGCGGCCGGGACGCGACCAGCATCTTCCTGCAGCGCAACACCGGCGACGTGCTGGTGACCTTCGAATCGGAGGTGGTGTCGGTGGACCGCGAGTTCGGCGCCGGCAAGGTGGACGCGGTGCACCCGTCGATCAGCATCGTCGCGGAGAACCCGGTGGCGGTGGTGGAGCGCACCGTCAACCGCAAGGGCACCGGCGAGCTGGCCCGGGCCTACCTGCAGTACCACTACACCGAGGAGGCACAGGAGATCGCCGCGCAGCATGCGCTGCGCCCGCGCTCGCCGGCCGTGCTGAAGAAGTACGCCAGCACCTTCAAGCCGCTGCAGCTGTTCCGCGTGGAGGACTACTTCGGCTCGCTGGCCGAGGCCCAGAAGGTGCACTTCAACGACGGCGGCCAGTTCGACCGTCTGTACACGGTCAAGTAAGGCATGAAACGGGTTCTGCCCGGATTCAACCTGACGCTGGGGTACACGCTGCTGTACCTGAGCCTGATCGTGTTGATTCCGCTGACCGCGCTGGTGCTGAAGACCTTCACGCTGAGCTGGGAGCAGTTCTGGGCCGCGGTGGCCTCGCCCCGCGTGCTGGCCTCCTACCGGCTGACCTTCGGCGCCGCGTTACTCGCCGCGCTGGTGAACCTGGCGGCCGGGCTGCTGGTAGCCTGGGTGCTCGTGCGCTACGAGTTCCCGGGCAAGAAGATCGTCGACGCGCTGGTGGACCTGCCCTTTGCGCTGCCCACCGCCGTGGCCGGCATCTCGCTGACGGCGCTGCTGGCCGGCAACGGCTGGGTCGGGCAGTGGTTCGAGCCCTGGGGCATCCAGCTCGCGTTCAACCGGATCGGTGTCGTGATCGCACTGATCTTCATCGGCCTGCCCTTTGTCGTGCGCACGGTGCAGCCGGTGCTGGAGGACACCGAGCGCGAGCTCGAGGAGGCCGCCACCTGCCTGGGCGCGACCCGGCTGCAGACCTTCACGCGGGTGCTGCTGCCGGCGATCCTGCCGGCACTGCTGACCGGCTTTGCACTGGCCTTCGCGCGCGGCATCGGTGAATACGGCTCGGTGATCTTCATCGCTGGCAACATGCCGATGGTCTCGGAGATCACGCCGCTGATCATCGTGGGCAAGCTGGAGCAGTACGACTATGCCGGCGCCACCGCGGTGGCGGTGGTGATGCTGGTCTTCTCGTTCGCGCTGCTGCTGGTCATCAATGCGCTGCAGGCCTGGCAGCGGCAGCGCGCGGGGATGCCGGCATGACGCCAACCAGCGAATCACCCTGGGTGCGCCGCACGCTGATCGGGCTGGCGCTGGGCTTCATGGCGCTGTTCCTGGTGCTGCCGCTGGCCGCCGTCTTCGCCGAGGCGCTGCGCAAGGGCTGGGAGGCCTACTTCTCCGCGCTGAAGGAGCCCGATGCCTGGGCGGCGATCCGGCTGACGCTGATCACCGCCGCGATCGCGGTGCCGCTGAACCTGGTGTTCGGCGTCGCCGCGGCCTGGGCGATCGCCAAGTACGAGTTCCGCGGCAAGGCCTTCCTGACGACGCTGGTGGACCTGCCATTCTCGGTGTCACCGGTGGTCGCAGGGCTGATCTACGTCTTGATGTTCGGCGCGCAGGGCTGGTTCGGCCCCTGGCTGGCGGCGCATGACATCAAGATCATCTTCGCGGTGCCCGGCATCGTGCTGGCCACCGTGTTCGTCACCTTCCCGTTCATCGCGCGCGAGCTGATCCCGCTGATGCAGGCGCAGGGCAGCGACGAGGAGCAGGCCGCGATCGTGCTGGGCGCGACCGGCTGGCAGACCTTCTGGCATGTCACGCTGCCCAACATCAAGTGGGGCCTGCTGTACGGCGTGATCCTGTGCAATGCCCGCGCGATGGGCGAGTTCGGTGCGGTGTCGGTGGTGTCGGGCCACATCCGCGGGCAGACCAACACCATGCCGCTGCATGTCGAGGTGCTCTACAACGAGTACCAGTCGGTGGCGGCCTTTGCGGTCGCCTCGCTGCTGGCGCTGCTGGCGCTCGTCACGCTGGTGATCAAGTCGGTGGCGCAGTGGCGCCACGAGCGCGAGCTGCGCGCCGCGGCCGAGCTGCCGCCGGAGCGCCCGCTGGTACCGGCCCCCAGCGCCTCGTAGCGCCAAGGAAACCCATGAGCATCGAAATCCGCAACATCAGCAAGCAGTTCGGCGACTTCCACGCGCTGCGCAACGTGTCGCTGGACATCGCGTCCGGCGAGCTGGTCGCGCTGCTCGGCCCCTCGGGCTGCGGCAAGACCACGCTGCTGCGCATCATCGCCGGGCTGGAGACGGCCGGTGCCGGCAGCATCCTTTTCAGCGGCGAGGACACCACCGACGTGCATGTGCGCGAACGCCAGGTCGGCTTCGTGTTCCAGCACTACGCGCTGTTCCGCCACATGACGGTGTTCGAGAACGTCGCGTTCGGGCTGCGCGTGAAGCCGCGCGCGCAGCGGCCGGACGAAGCCACGATCAAGCGCAAGGTGCATGAGCTGCTGGGCCTGGTGCAGCTGGACTGGCTGGCCGACCGCTACCCCTCGCAGCTCTCCGGCGGACAGCGCCAGCGCATCGCGCTGGCACGCGCGCTGGCGGTCGAGCCCAAGGTGCTGCTGCTCGACGAGCCCTTCGGCGCGCTGGACGCCAAGGTGCGCAAGGAGCTGCGCCGCTGGCTGCGCCGGCTGCATGACGAGCTGCATGTCACCAGCATCTTCGTCACGCACGACCAGGAGGAGGCGCTGGAGGTGGCCGACCGCGTGGTGCTGATGAACCAGGGCCGCGTCGAACAGGTCGGCTCCCCGCAGGAGGTGTGGGACCACCCGGCCAGCCCCTTCGTCTACGGCTTCCTGGGCGACGTGAACCTGTTCCATGGCCGCGCCCACGAAGGCGAGGTGCAGCTCGGCGCGGACCACCACGGCATCCGCCTGCAGTCGCCCGAGCACCATGCGGCGCGAGATGCGCGGGCCTTCGCCTATGTGCGGCCGCATGATCTGGACGTGCAACCCTATGTCCAGGGCGCGCCCGGCATCGCGGCCCGGTTGGACCGCGCGATCGTGGTCGGCCCGATCGCCCGGCTGGAGCTGACCCGGCTGGATCCGCTGCAGGCCGGCGACAACGCGATCATCGAGGCCCACCTGGGGGCGCAGGAGTTCCGCAGGCTGGGCCTGGGGGATGGCGATCAGGTGAACGTCCAGCTGCGCAATGCGCGGGTGTTCGTGGATGCGGGGTGAACGGGTTTCCACGAAATCCCTGTCGCTGACGACGCTGTGCGAGCGAGTGCCGATGGCACCCTCTATGATGTGTACTCGCGTAGAAGAGGATACACATCATGCGCACGAATATCGAGATCGATGACAAGCTCATGCAGGAGGCGCTGCGGGCCACGGGAGCCAAGACCAAGCGAGAAGCGGTCGAGCTCGGCCTGCGGACCCTGCTGCAATTGCACGCCCAGGAAAAGGCGAGGGATCTGAAAGGGAAGATCACCTGGGAGGGTGATTTGAACGCGATGCGGACCACCGCATGATCCTTGTCGACTCCAGTGTCTGGATCGACTATTTCCGGGCAGCCGACACGCCGCAGGTTGCCTTGCTGGATTCCT
>JAEUOX010000242.1 GCA_016790475.1 Rhodoferax sp.
GACGGCCGCACGCCAGCCCGATGCATTGGCCGTGGCCGATGCGCCGAACCGTGCGGCGCTGTTCGGCGGCGTGGCGCAGCGCTGGACCTGGGCCGAGCTGGCCGACCGCGTGGGCCGTGCCGCCGCCGTGCTGCATGCCCAGGGCCTGCGCAAGGACGACATCCTGGTGCTGCAGATGCCCAACTGCGTCGAGATGCATGCCTGGTACCTGGCCTGTGCCGTCAGCGGCATCGTGGTCTCGCCGGTGCCGATGCAGTATCGGGCCCATGAGCTGTCGCATGTGTGCGCCAGCACCTTCGCGCGGGCTGCGATCACGGTGCGCCAGCTGGGCAGCTACCACGCGGCCGAGCAATGGCAGTCGCATGCCCCGCTGTTCCCCAGCATCGCGCTGGTCGGCGCACACGGCGGTGGAACCTTGCCCGACGGGGTGCTGGACCTGGACCAGGCCCTCGCCGAGGTCACGCCCTGGGACGCCGCCGCGATGCGCGCGCACATGGCGGCCATCGGCCTCACCGCGCATGACGTGCTGACAGTGTGCTGGACCTCCGGCACCGAGGCGCGCGCCAAGGGCGTGCCGCGCAACCACAACGAGTGGCTGATCGTCGGCCAGTCGGTCATCGACGCCGGGCAGCTGCAGCCCGGTGCGCAGCTGCTGATTCCGTTCCCGTTCGTGAACATGGCCGGCGTGTCGACCAGCCTGGCGGCCTGGCTGCTGATCGGCGGCGCGCTGCACCACCACCACCCGTTCGACATGGACGTGTTCCTGGAGCAGCTGCGCACGAACCCGATCGACTACACCGTGGCCGCACCGGCCGTGCTGGCGATGCTGCTGAAGAACCCGGACCGCCTGCAGGGCGTGGACCTGCAGCGCCTGCGCCGCATCGGCTCGGGCGGCGCCCCGGTGGCCGAATGGCTGGTGGAGCAGTTCGCGCAACGCTTCAACGTCGAGGTGGTGAACTACTTCGGCTCCAACGAGGGGGCGGCGCTGTCGTCCAGCCCGCAGGATGTGCCGGACCGCACGCAGCGGGCCAAGTACTTCCCGCGCATCGGCGTGCCGGGCTTCGAGTGGTCGCTGTCGAACGCGAAGAAGATCCGCACGCGGCTGGTCGACCCGGACACCGAGCAGGAGATCACCGAGAACGGCCGCGTCGGCGAGTTGCGCTTCCAGGGGCCAACGATCTTCAGCGGCTATTTCCGCGCGCCGGAGCTCACCGCGCGTGCCTTCGATGCGCAGGGCTTCTACCGGACCGGCGACCTGTTCGAGATCGCCGGGGAGCGCCAGCAGTTCTACCGCTTCGCCGGCCGCCACAAGGACATCGTGATCCGCGGCGGCATGAACATCTCGTCCGAGGAGGTGGAAGGCCTGCTGCTGGCGCACCCGAAGGTGCGCGAGGCGGCGGTGGTCGGCTACCCGGACGCGGTGATGGGCGAGCGCGTCTGCGCGGTCGTGGTGCCGCAGGCCGGGCAGACCCTCACGCTGCCGGAGCTGGTGTCCTACCTGCGGGACATCGAGGAGGTCGCCGCCTTCAAGCTGCCCGAGCGCCTGCTGGTGCTGGAGCAGCTGCCCCGCAATCCGGTGGGCAAGGTGCTCAAGCGCGAGCTGCGCGCCCAGCTGAGCGACGAAGCCCCCCAGGCCCGGGCCGCCTAGGCGCGCACCGGCCGATCCCTCTTCCTTCGAAAGAACCGCCATGAGCACCGTTGTCGTCGACCGCATCCAGCCGACCCTGCAGCCGGGAAACCACCCTTACCTGACCGGGCCGTTCACCCCCAACTATGTGGAGTACAACGCCACCGATCTGGAGGTGATCGGCAAGATCCCGGAACGCCTCAACGGCGTGTACCTGCGCAACACGCAGAACCCGGTGCACCAGCCGCTGGGCACCTTCCACATCTTCGACGGCGACGGCATGCTGCACCTGATGAGCTTCCAGAACGGCAAGTGCGAGTACCGCAACCGCTTCACCCGCACCAAGGCCTTCCAGGAGGAGCAGGCGGCGGGCCATGCGCTGTATGCCGGGCTGATCGACAAGCCCTCGCTGGCGCAGCGGCCCGGCTGGGGCGCGCGCGGCGGCCTGCGCGACACCGCGGCCACCGACGTGATCGTGCATGCCGGCTCGGCGCTGGCCACCTTCTACCAGTGCGGCGAACCCTACCGGCTCGACGCCCGCACGCTGGAGCTCAAGGGCGTGGACGCCTGGGGCGCGCGCGTGCTGCCGGACGGTGGCATCTCGGCCCACCCGAAGGTGGACCCGAAGACCGGCGACCTGCTGTTCTTCAACTACAGCAAGCAGGCGCCGTTCATGCACTATGGCGAGGTGGACCGCCACAACCAGCTGGTGCACTACGTGCCGGTGCCGCTGCCCGGGCCGCGGTTGCCGCACGACATGCTGTTCACCGAGCATTTCGCGATCCTGAACGACTTCCCGCTGCACTGGGACGAGGAACTGCTGAAGCAGGGCAAGCACAAGCTGTGCTACTACGCCGACAAGCCGGCGCGCTTTGCGGTGGTGCCGCGGCGCGGCACGCCGCAGACCGGCGTGCGCTGGTTCGAGGCCAGCCCGACTTATGTGCTGCACTGGCTCAACGCCTGGGAGGAGGGCGACGAGATCGTGATGCACGGCTACCACCAGAAGACGCCGATGCCCAAGGCCGGCTACGACAACACCGGCGCGACGATGGGCCCGGAGCGCTACGGCCCGACGCTGTACTGCTGGCGGCTGAACCTGCGCACCGGCGAGACGCGCGAGGAACGGCTCGACGACCGCCACTTCGAGTTCGGCATGGTGAACGCGCAGTACTGGGGTCGACCCTACCGGTACTCTTACCACATGGTCGCGCACCCCGGCGCCTTCCTGTTCGACGGCATCACGCGCTACGACCACACCACCCGCGAATCCCAGTCCTACCTGTTCGGCAAGGACCGCTTCGGCAGCGAGTCTCCGTTTGCGCCCTGCCAGAACGCGCAGGCCGAGGACGACGGTTATGTCGTGAGCTTCGTCACCGACATGGCCGCCGACCGCTCCGAATGCGTGGTGCTGGATGCCCGCAACCTGGCGGCCGGGCCGGTCGCGCGCATCCTGCTGCCGCACCGCATCAGCAGCGGCACCCATTCCTGCTGGGCGGACGCGAGCGAGATCGTCAGCGACTGGCCGGGCCTGGGCTGAGCGAATAGGGACGGGCGAATCATGGAAAATCACCCGCCATGACTGACCCGAATCCCACCCCTGACAACCGCCCTCCCCTCCCCGACCATCTGTCCGCCGACGCCCGCAGCCCGCACCATGTGGCGGCGGTCTTCGAGCACGACATCGGCATCCGGCTGAACGGCCGCGAGCGCAACGACGTCGAGGAATACTGCATCAGCGAAGGCTGGATCAAGGTGCCCGCCGGGCGCACGCTCGACCGCAAGGGCAAACCGCTGCTGATCAAGCTCAAGGGCACGGTGGAGGCGTTCTACAAATGAGGCTGAAGAACAAGGTCGCCATCATCACCGGCGCGGCACAGGGCATCGGCCTGGCGACCGCGCTGAAGTTCGCGCACGAGGGTGCCATCGTCGTCGTCTGCGACTTGCGCCAGGCCGGCGTCGACGAGGCCGTCGCGGCCTGCCGGGCCGAGGGCGCGCAGGCGGCAGGCCATGTCGTCAACGTGACCGACCGCGCTTCGGTCGATGCGATGGTGGCGGCGGTGCGCGCGCAGTTCGGGCGCATCGACGTGCTGGTCAACAACGCCGGCATCACGCAGGATGCGCGGCTGCAGAAGATGTCGCTGGCGCAGTTCGACGCGGTGATCGACGTCAACCTGCGCGGCGTGTTCCACTGCGCGCAGGCGGTCTGCGGCACGATGATCGAGCAGGGCGAGGGCGTGATCCTCAACGCCAGCTCGGTCGTCGGCGTGTACGGCAATTTCGGGCAGACCAACTATGCCGCGACCAAGGCCGGCGTGATCGGCTTCACGAAGACCTGGAGCCGCGAGCTCGGCCCCAAGGGCATCCGCGTGAATGCGGTCGCACCGGGCTTTGTCGAGACACCGATCCTGGCCACCGTGCCGGAGAAGGTGCTGCAGGCGATGCGCGAGGACGTGCCGCTCAAGCGCCTGGGCCGCCCGCACGAGATCGCCAACGTCTATGCTTTCCTGGCCAGCGACGAGGCCAGCTACATCAACGGCACGGTGATCGAGGTCGGCGGCGGCATGACGGTCTGACGCGGCGCCGCCCGGCCGCCGTGGGCCTCAGCGGCCTGCAGCGCCAGGCACCAGGATGCCCGACAGCACCTGCCGCAGCGCGGCCGGCAGCGGCGTCGGCCGGCGCTGCGCGCGGTCCACATAGACATGCACGAAGTGGCCCTGCGCGGCCGCCAGTTCGCCGTCCTCGCGGAACAGCCCGACCTCGTAGCGCACGCTGGAGCTGCCCATGTGCGCCACCCGCAGGCCGCCGTAGACCGTGTCCGGGAAGGCCACCGGCTCGAAGTAGTGGCAGCCGGTCTCGACGACCAGGCCGATCACCTCGCCGGCGGCGTAATCCAGCACCTTCTGCTGGATCAGGTAGGCATTCACCACCGTGTCGAAGAACGCGTAGTAGACAACATTGTTGACGTGCGCATAGACGTCGTTGTCCATCCAGCGCGTCGTGATCGGGCGGATGGCGTGGTAGCTGTTGCGGTGCTGGCGTTCGGGGCGGGACATGGTCAAGGCGCTGCGGGCGGTTCGGGGTGTGGCGCCCAGTCTACCGCGCCGCCGGCGCGCTCAGACCCGCTCCAGCACCAGCGCGATGCCCTGACCCACGCCGATGCACATCGTGCACAGCGCATAGCGCCCGCCGGTCGCATGCAGGCGGTTGATCGCGGTCGTGGCCAGCCGGGCACCGGAGGCTCCCAGCGGATGGCCCAGCGCGATCGCACCGCCCCAGGCATTCACGCGGGCGTCGTCGTCGGGCAGGCCCAGCAGGCGCAGCACCGCCAGGCCCTGCGCCGCGAAAGCCTCGTTGAGCTCGATGACGTCCATCTGGGCCAGCGTGAGGCCGGTCTGGGCCAGCAGCAGCGCGCAGGCGCCGTCATTGACGCCGCTGGCATTGCCGGCCGTGACCGTGCCATCGGGCCGCACCACGCCCTGCAGGCGGGCCAGCGCCTCCAGGCTGGTGGCCCGCGGATGCTCATCCACCGCCACCTGCAGCGGGTCGCCCTTCTTCTGCGGAACCGGCACCGCGACGATCTCGCGCGCCAGGTGGCCGGCCTGCTGGGCCGCCACGGCCCGCAGCTGGCTGGCCAGGGCCATGCGGTCCTGCGCGTCCCGCGCGATGCCGAAATCGGTGGCCACGTTCTCGGCGGTCTCCGGCATGCTGTCCACGCCGAACTGCGCCTTCATCCGCGGGTTGATGAAGCGCCAGCCGATCGTGGTGTCGTGCACCGCATGCGTGCGGCTGAAGGCGGACTCGGCCTTGGGCATCACGAAGGGTGCCCGGCTCATGCTCTCGACACCGCCGGCCAGCATCAGGCCGGCCTCGCCGGCCCGGATGGCGCGCGCCGCGGTGCCGACCGCATCCAGACCCGAGCCACACAGGCGGTTGACCGTCGCGCCCGGCACCTCCAGCGGGAGGCCCGCCAGCAGCGCGGCCATGCGGGCCACGTTGCGGTTGTCTTCACCGGCCTGGTTCGCACAGCCGAGGATCACGTCACCGAGCGCCGCCCAGTCGACGCCCGGATTGCGCTGCATCTGCGCGCGCAACGGGATCGCCGCCAGATCGTCCGCCCGCACGCCGGAAAGCGCGCCGCCGTAGCGACCGAAAGGGGTGCGGATGGCGTCACAGACGAAGGCATGCGGCATGGCAGTTTCCGATCAGGGCAAGGGGAAGCAGGCCGGCCGTCAGCGGCGGGCCAGGTCGAACAGGCTGGTCGCCTCCAGGTCCAGCACCAGCACCGCATCTGCGGTGAACAGCTCCCAGCGCCAGCGCAGGATGCCCAGGTCCGGGCGGCTGCGCGCGACGCGGGTTTCCAGCACGGTCGCGCGCAGCGACAGTGCGTCGCCGGGGCGCACCGGGTGGGGCCAGCGGATGCCGGCAATGCCGGGTGACGCGAAGGACTCGGAGCCCGCCAGTGCGGCGTCGGCAATCAGCCGCATCGCGATGCTGCAGGTGTGCCAGCCGCTGGCGATCAGGCCCTGGAACGGCCCGGCCTGCGCGGCCACCGGGTCCACATGGAACCACTGCGGGTCATAGGCGCCGGCAAACTGCAGGATCTCGGCCTCGTCGACCCGGTACGGGCCGGCCGTGACGACCTGGCCCGCGGCGAAGTCCGCGAACCTCATGGCCGGAACCGCCGCATCAGTAGGTCTCCAGGTGCAGGCGGCCTTCGCGCTTCAGCGCGGCGCCCACGGTGTCCCAATCCAGCCCGGCGTGGGTCGCGATGTCGCGCAGGGCCATCACCACGCCCTCCTCCATGCTCTTGAGGCCGCACACATAGAAGCAGGTGTCGGGGTCGCCCAGCAGCGGCGCCAGATCGGCGGCGCGCTCGCGCAGGCGGTCCTGCACATAGGTCTTGGGCTGGCCCGGCGTGCGCGAGAAGGCCAGGTTGATGTCGATGAAGTCCTTCGGCAGGCTCTGCAGCGGGCCGAAGTAGGGCAGCTCCTGCTGCGTGCGCGCGCCGAAGAACAGCATCAGCTTGCCGCCCTCGAACTTGCCGGAGCTGCGCAGCCGGCGGCGCCACTCCGTCATCGCGCGCATCGGCGCGCTGCCGGTGCCGGTGCAGATCATCACGATGTTGGAGCGCGGATGGTTGGGCATCAGGAAACTGGTGCCGAAGGGCCCGATGACCTGGACCGTGTCGCCTACCTGCAGGTCGCACATGTAGTTCGAGGCCACGCCCCGCACCGGACGGCCCTGGTGGTCCTCCAGCACGCGCTTGATCGTCAGCGACAGGTTGTTGTAGCCGGGGCGCTCGCCGTTGCGCGGGCTGGCGATCGAGTACTGCCGCGCATGGTGGGCCCGGCCGTTGGCATCCACGCCGGGCGGAATGATGCCGATGCTCTGCCCCTCCAGCACCGGGAAGGGCATGCTGCCCAGGTCCAGCACGATGTGGTGCGTGTCGTAGTCCGAGCCGGCGGTGGCGCCGGCCTCGGTGACCCGCACATTGCCGACGACCCGGGCCGTCACGGATTTCTCGGCGGCCTTCGGGCCGTACAGGTTGGTGTACGGGTGCGCGGCGGACCAGGGCGGCGTGGTCGACCCGTAGGCCGCCGACTGGAAGGCCGCCTGCCCGGAGGCATCGGCCGCGGCGGGTGCCGGCGCCTCGACGGCGGGCACCGCATCGGCCGCCACGCCTTGCTCGGCCAGCTGCTCCGGGCTCAGCTCGGCGGGCAGTTCGTCCCAGGTGAGCTGCGCCTCGATCGGATACGCGCTCTGCCGGGGCATGGTGCGCCAGTTGTCGATCGAGCCGGTCGGGCACGGCGCGATGCAGGCCATGCAGAGGTTGCACACGTCGGCCTTGACCACATAGTTGCGGTCGTCATGGGTGATCGCGCCCACCGGGCACACGGATTCGCAGGTGTTGCAGCGAATGCAGATCTCAGGATCGATGAGATGCTGACGGATGACCTGGATGTCACTGGTGCCCATGGGTGCTCTCCGAGCGATCAGTTGAAGCGCACGTAGTCGAAGTCGATCGGCTGGCGGTTGATGCCCATGACCGGCGGCGCGATCCAGTTGGCGAACTTGCCCGGCTCGACGACCCGGCCCATCAGGCTGGTCACGAAGGCGCGGTCGCTGGCGGACGGCAGCCACTGGTCGACCTGGGCCTGCCATTCGGCCTCGCTGACGACGCGGCCCTCGGGGGACACCTTGGCGGCGGCCAGTGAACCGATGTTGCGGTGGAAGGCCTTGTGCGGGGCCGTCAGCTTGAACGAGATGTCGGCCTTCTCGATGACGCGGTTCCAGCGGCCGATGCCGGACACGCTGTCCTTGATGTAGTCGTCGCGCAGCACCTCGTTCAGCGCGTTGAGCATCGGGATCTCGCGCTCGACCAGCTGGCCGTTCTGCACGCCCAGCACCTTGTAGGTCTGGCCCTTGAGGACATGGTCGTCCGTCCGCTTGCCTTCCTCGAAGCGGCCCTTCAGACCGGTGGTGTAGAAGGTGGCGGCATTGCTGGACTCGTCCGCGCCGAACAGGTCGATCGTGACCGAGAAGTGGAAGTTCAGGTAGCGCTGGATCGTCGGCAGGTCGATCACGCCTGCCGCACGCAGGCGGGCCACGTCGTCGGTCTTGAGCTCGTTCATCACCGCGCAGGTGCGGTTGATCACGCGGCTGATGCCGGACTCGCCGACGAACATGTGGTGGGCCTCTTCGGTCAGCATGAACTTCGTCGTGCGGGCCAGCGGATCAAAGGAGCTCTCGGCCAGCGCGCACAGCTGGAACTTGCCGTCCCGGTCGGTGAAGTAGGTGAACATGAAGAAGGACAGCCAGTCGGGCGTCTCCTCATTGAAGGCCTGCAGGATGCGCGGGTTGTCCTGCTGGCCGCTGCGACGCTGCAGCAGCGCCTCGCCCTCCTCGCGGCCGTCCCGGCCGAAGTGCTTGTGCAGCAGGTAGACCATGGCCCACAGGTGCCGGCCCTCCTCGACATTGATCTGGAACAGGTTGCGCAGGTCGTACATGCTGGGCGCGGTGGCGCCCAGGTGGCGCTGCTGCTCGACCGAGGCCGGCTCGGTATCGCCCTGCGTGACGATGATGCGGCGCAGGTTGGCGCGGTATTCGCCAGGCACGTCCTGCCAGGCGGCCTCGCCCTTGTGGTCGCCGAAGTGGATCTTGCGGTCCTGCTCGGCCGGGTTCAGGAAGATGCCCCAGCGGTAGTCCGGCATCTTCACATGGCCGAACTGCGCCCAGCCTTCCGGGTCCACACTGATGGCGGTGCGCAGGTAGACCTCATGGGCCCGGCTGCCGTCCGGTCCCATGTCGTCCCACCAGCTCAGGAAGCTCGGCTGCCACTGCTCCAGCGCGCGTTGCAGCGTGCGGTCCTCGGACAGGTTGACGTTGTTGGGAATCTTCTCGCTGTAGTTGATGCCGGACATGAAAGGCTCCTGGGTTGATGCGATGCGTAAGGGGTGGGTGGCGGTGCGGTCAGACGCGGTTCCAGTCGAAGACGGCCTTGTCGCCCTTGCCGTAGACCTTGAGCGCGCCCTTCTCGCCGACCGCGTTGGGGCGCTGGAAGATCCAGTTCTGCCAGGCGGTCAGGCGGCCGAAGATGCGGGTGAACATGTTCTCGGAGCCGTTGAAGCGCAGGTTCGCCTCCAGGCCGGTCAGCGCGTCGGGCGACATCGCCACCCGCTCCTCGATGGCGATGCGGACCTCGTCAGCCCAGTCGATGTCGTCCGGGTTGGCCGTCACCAGGCCCAGGGCATGGGCGGCGTCGGCGTCCAGCGACTGGCCGGCCTGCGCCCGCACGGCGTCCAGCGCGGCGGACTCGTTGTAGAAGCGCCGCTGCAGGCGGCTCTGGCCGGTGACCATCGGGTAGCTGCCGAAGTTCGTGTCGCCGACGGTGATCCGGGGCGCATGGGCTTCGTCGTCCGGCAGCGCCAGATGGTAACTGCGGTCACAGGCCAGTGCCAGCTCCAGCAGCGTGCCGGCGAAGCAGGAGCCCGGCTCGATCAGCGCGAACAGGCTGCGCGAGGACACGTCCAGCCGGCTGAAGGTGCGGCGCAGCAGGCCGATCGTCTCGCGGACCAGCCAGTGGCCCTGGTGCGCCACCAGCGTGGCGTCCATGGCCCGCACCGCGGCGGCGTCGCCCTGGGTCTTGATCAGCCACACGCCGATGTCGAGCTCGTTGGTGCGCATCTGCAGTATCGCGTCCTCCAGTTCGCGGGCGAAGGCCAGCGGGTACCACTGGTCCCCGGCGGCCTCGATGCCGGCGATGTCGCTCGGCTGGGCGCCGGCCGGCGCCTTCGCGGTAAAGGTGGCGGTGCGCCGGGCGCGGTCGATCTCGACCGTGACATGCTGGTAACGCAGCGCGTCGGCTTCGACGGTCCGCTGCAGCGGGCGCAGCGTCACGCCGCGGCCGTCCTGCGGGCGGTCGCTCAGCGCAGCCAGCTCCTGCGCGCGGGCCTGCACCTTGGCGGCGAAGACGGCCGGCTTGGCGATGTCGTCGACCAGGCGCCAGTCACGGGCCTTCTGGCCCCGCACGCCCTCGACGCTGGTGCAGAAGATGTCGGCCAGGTCATGGCGCACATGGCGCTTGTCGGTCACCCGGGTCAGGCCGCCGGTGCCCGGCAGCACGCCGAGCAGCGGCACCTCGGGCAGGCTCACCGCGCTGGAGCGGTCGTCGACCAGGATGATCTCGTCGCAGGCCAGCGCCAGCTCGTAGCCGCCGCCGGCGCAGGCGCCATTGACGGCGGCCAGGAATTTCAGGCCGCTGTGGCGGGAGGAATCCTCCAGGCCGTTGCGGGTCTCGTTGGTGAACTTGCAGAAGTTCACCTTCCAGGCGTGGCTGGAGACGCCCAGCATGAAGATGTTGGCGCCGGAGCAGAACACCTTGTCCTTGGCGCTGGTGACGATCACCGTGCGGACCTCCGGGTGCTCGAAGCGGATGCGCTGGATGGCGTCGTTCAGCTCGATGTCGACACCCAGGTCGTAGCTGTTGAGCTTGAGCTTGTAGCCGGGGCGCAGGCCGGCGGTCTCGTCGATGTCGATGGCCAGCGTGGCGATCGCCCCGTTGAAGCTCAGCTTGATGTGGCGGTAGGCGTCCGGGTGAGTCTGGTACTCGACACGGTGGGCGATGGCGGTGGTCATGGGCGTGTCTTTCGGGTCAGAGGCAGGATGGTGCGGGTGGAGCGCTCGACGAACACGAATAATATTGCATGCTCTTTTTCGGAGTCAAGCACTTTGATGCATCTTTTGACAAGATCAAGGTGGCAGCTGCAGCAGATCGCGCACCAGCGTCCGCAGGGCCCGGAAGGTCGCCTCCAGCGGCTGCGCGCTGGTGTCCAGCCGCAGCTGCGCCTTCGAGTAGAACGCTGCCCGCCCGGCCAGGATGCTCTTCAGATCCTCCATCGCCTCCTTGCTTTGCGCCATCGGCCGCATGTCGCCCTGCGCGATCACCCGGCGCATGTGGTCCTCCGGGTCGGCCTGCAACCAGACCGTCGTGCAGTGCGACAGCAGCTGGTTGAAGTTGGCCGGGTCCGACACCAGGCCGCCGGGCGTCGCGATCACCGCCTCCGGGTAGATCTGGATCGTCTCCTCCAGCGCCCGGCGCTCGTAGCGGCGGTAGGCATTCATGCCGTACAGGGCCTGGATCTCGCTGACGCTGCAGCCGGCAAACTTTTCGATCTCGCGGCTGAGCTCGACGAACGGGAAGCCCAGGTCGGTGGCCAGCATCTGGCCAAGTGAGGACTTGCCCGCGCCACGAAGCCCTATCAGAGCCACTCTGGTGCTCGCGATCGGTGCACTGCCGCCGGTTCCCAGGACCTCGCCGATCGCGATCCGGGCCCGCCGCAACTGGGCTTCGTCGGCGTTCTCCAGCAGTTCGCGGATCAGCAGCCACTCCGGGCTGCTGGTCGACACGTCCCCCAGCAGCTCCATCAGGGAACAACGCAGCGCACCGGCCACCTGCAGCAGCACCAGGATCGAGGCATTGCCCTCGCCGTACTCCAGATTGGCCAGGTGACGTTCCGAGACGTCCGCGGCCAGCGCCACCGCCTTGCGGGTCATTCCGCGTCGGGCGCGCAGCGAGCGCACGCGCCCGCCCAGGCTGACAAGGAACGGGTGCTTCTCCAGCGGGGCGCGCAGGCCGGCGCCCGCAGACGGCTCGCCGGAGGGTGCGCTGGCCGAGGCTTCAGTCAGGTGGGACGCGGGGGCATCGTCGACATCGGTGTCCATGGTTCAGATCCGTAGAAACCCGCAGAGATGCAATATCGTGCTTGACACCACACCACGAGGGTCGTAAGGTTTACGCATGCACAATAATTCATATACGCCGGCTTGGCAAGCCCGCGTCGCAATCGCGAGCAAACCAGTTCCCAGGGTGGCCAGCCGTTTTGGCCGCACCCTGCACGGACCACCGAACGACCGCAGGAGACCGCATGAACGACACCAGTACCCCGGCCGCGCCGCCGGAAGTCTTCAATTTTGCGCAGCACCTGCTCGAACTGAACGCCGTTCGCCCGGACAAGACTGCCTTCATCGATGACCACGGCACCCTGTCCTACGGCGCGCTGACCGAGCGCGTTCACCGCCTGGCCGGCGGCCTGCGCGCGCTGGGCCTGAGGCGCGAGGAGCGCGTATTGCTGCTGATGCACGACTGCAACGACTGGCCGGTGAGCTTTCTGGGCGCGATGCTTGCCGGCCTGGTGCCGGTCGCAGTGAACACGCTGCTGACCGCGGACGACTATGCCTACATGCTCGAACACTCCCGGGCCCAGGCGGTGCTGGTGTCGGGCGCGCTGCTGCCGGTGTTGACCGCCGCAATGGTCAAGTCCGACCATGAAGTGGCGAAGGTCATCGTCTCGCGGCCAGTGGCGCCGCTGCATCCGGCCGAGGTCGCGTTCGACGACTTCCTGGCTGCGCACCTGCCGCTGCACCGGCAGGTGGCCACGCGGGCGGACGATCCCGGCTTCTGGCTCTACTCCTCCGGCTCGACCGGCCGCCCGAAAGGCACGGTGCATTCCCATGCGAACCCCTACTGGACCTGCGCGCTGTACGGCCGGGGCGTGCTCGGCCTGCAGGAAAGTGACGTCTGCTTCTCGGCGGCCAAGCTGTTCTTCGCCTACGGCCTGGGCAACGCGCTGACATTTCCGATGAGCGTGGGCGCCACCACGCTGCTGATGGCCGAGCGTGCCACGCCCGAGGCCACGTTCAAGCGCTGGATCGGCCACGCGGGCGCTGTACGCCCGACCGTGTTCTACGGTGCACCGACCGGCTATGCCGGCATGCTGGCACACCCACAACTGCCGGCGCGCAGCGCCGTCGCACTGCGCCTGGTGTCCTCCGCCGGCGAGGCCCTGCCGGCGGACATTGGCCGTCGCTTCCGGGCGCATTTCGGCGTCGACATCGTGGACGGCATCGGCTCCACCGAGATGCTGCACATCTTCCTGTCGAACACGCCCCAGCGGGTGCGCTACGGCACGACCGGCTGGCCGGTGCCCGGCTACGAGATCGCACTGCGCGGCGACGACGGCACGCCGGTGCCCGATGGCGAACCCGGCGACCTGTACATCCAAGGGCCCTCCGCCGCGATGATGTACTGGGGCAACCGGGCCAAGACGCGCGAAACCTTCCAGGGCGGCTGGACCAAGAGCGGCGACAAGTACATTCGCAACCCGGACGGCAGCTACACCTATGGCGGGCGCAGCGACGACATGCTCAAGGTCAGCGGCATCTATGTGTCGCCGTTCGAGGTCGAGGCCACGCTGGTCCAGCACCCGGCAGTGCTCGAAGCCGCGGTGATCGGCGTGTCCGACCGCGAGGGGCTGACCAAGACCAAGGCCTTCGTGGTGCTGAAGGCCGGCGCGATGGCGAGCGCCGACGAGCTCAAGGCCTTCGTCAAGGACAAGCTCGCGCCCTACAAGTACCCGCGCCTGATCGAGTTCGTGCCGGATCTCCCCAAGACTGCCACCGGCAAGATCCAGCGCTTCAAGCTGCGCGAGCGGGAAGCGGCCGCGGGATGAGCGCTTCCACGCCCACCGATCGGGTGGCGCTGCACTGGGACGGGCAGCGCGTGCACATCGAGTACCAGTGGCAGCGCAGCGCGGACACCGGGGCCCCGCTGCTGGTGTTCCTGCACGAAGGCCTGGGTTCGGTGGCGATGTGGCGCGACTTTCCGGCCACGCTGTGCGCGACGCTGGGATGCCGCGGCCTGGTGTACTCGCGCCCAGGCTACGGCCGCTCCACGCCGCGCCCGCCCGATGTGCACTGGGGCCCGGACTTCATGCACCGGCAGGCCGCAGAGCTGCTGCCGGCTCTGCTGCAGGCCCTGGGCGTCGACCCGGTCCGGGAGCGCATGTCGCTGCTGGGCCACAGCGACGGCGGCTCGATCGCACTGCTGTTTGCGGCGATGTTTCCCGCGCAGCTGCGCGCCTGCATCGTGCTCGCGCCGCACATCGTCGTCGAGGAGCTGTCACTGCACAGCATCGCGCAAACACGCCAGGCCTACCTGCACACCGACCTGCGCCAGAAACTGGCGCGCTACCACGATGACCCCGACTCGGCATTCTGGGGCTGGAACGACATCTGGCTGCACCCGGACTTTCGCACCTGGCGCATCGACCAGGCGCTGGCATCAATCCGCTGCCCGGTGCTCGCGATCCAGGGCCTGGGCGACTCCTATGGCACGCTGGAACAGGTACGCGGCATCGCGCGCGTCGTGCCCCAGTGCCAGGTCGTCGAGCTGCCCGATTGCGGCCATGCGGCCCACAAGGACCAGTCGCAGCGGGTGACAACGCTGATCCGGGATTTCCTTCAGCGGCAAACCTGGACAAACCGAATTCCCCCGCACCTTGTCGGGCTGCAGGATTTCCGGCACACTGGCTTTCAGCTCCCCTGACGGAGCCCTTCCCGCCCCGCCCAACCCTTGCCCTGGAGTGGACTGCGATGAAATTCCTGCTACCCCTCGTTGCCCTGGCCTATGCCGGCTCGGCCCTGGCTCAAGGCGCTTCCTGTGCCACGGAAGCGAATGCCCGCAAGCTCACCGGCGCCGCCAAGGCCGAGTTCCTGAAGAAGTGCGAACTCGACGCCAAGGCCAAGCTGGTGCTGTCATCGAAGGAGCGCAAGATGTCGGTTGCGCCGACCAGCAGCTACGGCAACTGCGAACACAGCGCCACGGACCTGTAAGCCACGGCCGGGCAGCCGACCGGGGCCTGCAGGTGCGCAGCCTGAAATAATCGCGCCCCATGTCCCTGCCCGACCACCTGCTGGAACTCCTCGCCCCCGCCCGCACGGCCGACATCGGCATCGAGGCGGTGAACCACGGTGCGGACGCCGTGTACATCGGCGGCCCGAGCTTCGGTGCCCGCTCCAGCGCTGACAACAGCATCGACGACATCGCCCGGCTGGTGCGGCATGCGCACCGCTGGCACAGCCGGATCTTCGTCACGCTGAACACCATCCTGCATGACGAGGAGCTGGAGCCGGCCCGTCGGCTGACCTGGCAGCTCTACGACGCAGGCGTCGACGCGCTGATCATCCAGGACATGGGCCTGCTGGAGCTCGACCTGCCCCCGATCCAGCTGCATGCCAGCACGCAGACGGACATCCGCACGCCCGAGAAGGCGCGCTTCCTGCAGGACGCCGGCCTGTCGCAGCTGGTGCTGGCCCGCGAGCTGACGCTGGAGCAGATCCGCGCGGTGCGCGCCGCCACGCACTGCACGCTGGAATACTTCGTCCATGGTGCGCTGTGCGTGGCCTACAGCGGGCAGTGCTACATCAGCCAGGCCCACACCGGCCGCAGCGCGAACCGCGGCGAATGCAGCCAGGCCTGCCGCCTGCCGTACAAGGTGGTCGATGCGCAGGGCCGCTTCGTCGCGCACGACAAGCATGTGCTCAGCATGAAGGACAACAACCAGAGCGCGAACCTCGCGGCGCTGGTGGACGCCGGCATCCGCAGCTTCAAGATCGAGGGCCGCTACAAGGATCTGGGCTATGTCAAGAACATCACCGGCCACTACCGGGTGCTGCTGGACGCGCTGATGGAGGAGCGCGCCGCGGGCGGCCAGCCTCTGGCACGTTCCAGCAGCGGACGGACCCGGCTGGGCTTCGTGCCGGACCCGAACCAGAACTTCAACCGGGAGTTCACCGACTACTTCGTCAACGGCCGGCGCGAGGACATCGGCGCCTTCGACAGCCCGAAGAACCCGGGCCAGCCGATCGGCTTTGTCGCGCGGGTTGGCGCCGACGCGGTCGAGCTGCGCCTCGACGACCCGACCCAGTCGCTGCACAACGGCGACGGCCTGTGTTACTACGACCTGCAGAAGGAGCTCGCCGGGCTGGCGGTCAACCGGGCCGAGGCGATCGATGCCAAGGCCGGCCGCTGGCGCGTATTCCCGAAGGATCCGGTGGCCAGCCTGAAGGATCTGCGGCGCGGCGTCGTCGTGAACCGCAACCGCGATGCGCACTGGCAGCGTCGGCTCGAGAAGCCGTCCGCCGAACGCCGCATCGGCGTGTGGATGCAGCTGGCGGCCGACGGCGCCGGGCCGGCAGCGGGCCTGTCTCTGACGCTGACCGACGAGGACGGCTGCAGCACCACGGTGCGCCACCCGGTCGCCCTGGAGACGGCGCAGGACGCCGCCCAGGCGGCCCGCAGCACGCGCGAGCAGATCGGCCGCCTGGGCACCACGATCTTCGAGGCGATCGATGTGAACCTGGACGCGATCCAGGGCCGCTTCGCGCCGGCGTCGGCGCTCAATGCGCTGCGCCGCGACGCGGTCACGGCGCTGGAGGCCGCGCGCGCCCGGGCGCTGCAGCGGCTGCCCCGCGCCGAGCCGGTGGAGCCGCCCGTGCCCTTCCCGCAGGAACACCTGAGCTACCTGGCCAATGTGCTCAACAGCGCGGCCCGGCGCTTCTATGAGCGCCATGGCGTGCAACTGATCGCGCCCGCCTACGAGGCGATCCAGGAGCCCGGCGAGGTGAGCCTGATGATCACGAAGCACTGTGTGCGCTTCTCGCTGAGCCTGTGCCCCAAGCAGGCCAAGGGCGTGACCGGCGTGCAGGGCACCGTGCGCGCCGAACCGCTGCAGCTGGTCAACGGCCGCGAGAAGCTCACGCTGCGCTTCGACTGCAAGCCCTGCGAGATGCATGTGGTGGGGCGCATGAAGCCCGGCGTGGCGGCACAGGCGCAGCGGGAGCGGGCCCTGGCCGGCGCGGCGGGGGTGCCGGTGATCGTGTATCGGAGCCGGCCCGGGGCGATGGCCGACCAAGGCCGCTGAGCCGGTCCGCGGCAACGCATTTGTACACTCGCGGCTCGCTTCGGTCGGGGATGCGGACTGCATCCGGACGGGGCGGGCGATCATGACCCCCGGAGTGTCCGCGTGATACACACACTTTTTCATGGCACCGTGCGCCGGATGGCCGCAGTTTGCGCCATCCTGGCTGGCGCCAGCCTCTGCGCATTCGCCCAGGACGCGGGCACCATGCTGAGAAACATGGACAAGAACGGAGATGGTCGCATCTCCCGTGAGGAGTGGCTGCGTCCACCCCGGGCATTCGACATGCTCGACACCGACAAGGACGGGTTCGTCACCCTGGAGGAATTGCAGGCCAGACCGGCAGCTGCAGGCCCCAGGCCGGCCCCGGGAGCAGCAGCGGCGCCGGTGAACCTCGGCGAGCTCTATTTCATCGACGCCCATGGGCAGATCGACAACCGCACCAGCGAGAAGACGGTCATCGAGCTGATGGACATGGCCGGCGTGTACCGCAGCATCATCACCGCCCAGCAAGGCAGGGACTGGACCTCGATCGCCGACATGGCGGACCGCTTTCCGGAGCGTCTGGTCGCTGCGGCCCATACCAAGGGCGGCGGGTACCACGGGGGCGGCGGCGCTCCCTCGGAGTTCCTGGACCGTCTGGCCCGCCAGTCTGAAAGAGGCAGCATCAAGGGCCTGTCGGAATTGCTGGTGGTGCACGATGGCGCCAATGGCAAGTACTATGAGGTGAAGGTGCCGCTGCAGGACCCGCTGGTGCAAGCCGGCATCCAGCTGGCCCGGACCCGGGGATGGCCGGTCCTGCTGCACATCGAACTCGATGCGCTGCAGCCAGCCGAGCAGGAGGACTACCTGCAGCAGCTTCGGACACTGCTGAAAACGTATCCGGAGCAAGCCTTTGTCCTGATGCACATGGGGCTGTTGGAGGCCGCAAAGACCCGGACCCTGCTGGAGGAACTGCCCAACCTGCACCTGCTGACCTCGCACACCACGCCGCCACACAACGGCGCCGGGGAGCGGGGCAATGCCAAGACCAAGATTCCGCTGTTCCAGGGCGGCAGTCTGCGCCCGCCCTGGAGGATGCTGATGCAGCAGTACCCGACACGCTTCGTCTTTGCACTGGACAACGTCAACGCCGATTGGTGGCAAGCCAAGCCCTACGCTGCCCAGATGCGCGTGTGGTGGTCGGCAATGTCCGAGCTGCCGGCCAACGTCGCGCATGCCGTGGCCCATGGCAATGCGGAAAGGCTCTGGAAGCTGCAGCCCAAGTCCGACGGCGGGATGCGGCCCCAGCCTTCGGTGTTCCCATGAGGCGGCGGCAAGGCAGATGGATGCTTGCGGATGCACGCCTTGACGTTTGAAGCCGCCCCCCGTTCCGGGGAGTCGGCAAATCGATGCTGCCCTGCGCTGCGTTGAAAATCGGATGATGGAAGTCTTTGTCTTCGCCTTCTTTGCCGGCTTCGGCCTCTACGCCGCCCAGTCAGCCGAACAGCGCCAGCGCATCGCCCTGCTCGGCAGCCACCTGCGGAAGTTCCAGCTCGAACGGCACATGGAGCAGCTGATCGACGGCTACCTGCGCGCGCTGGGCGAGAGCGATCCGGAGCGCGGCGCGCCGATCTGGAGCAACCTGGAATCCACCGAGGCGACGATCCGGGAAGAGCTGAACCAGCTCGCCATCGACCTCCACGAGGTTTGGGGCGAACGCACACGCGTCAGCCGCTGGCCGATCGCGCTGCCCTTCGCGACGCGCATGTTCCCGGGCAGCACTTTCGACCTGCGTACCGTGGTGCAGGTGCACGCCCGGGGCTTCGAGGTCACGCTGGCCAATGCGGACCAGCTCGTCCGGCGCGACCAGGCCTATCGCCTGACGGCTGAGCTGCTGCTGTTCCAGCACAGCTGTCACTGGTTCTGCCGTTCGCGCTCGGTGGCGTCCGCCCGCCTGCTGACGCTGCACAAAACGGGTTACGAGCAGGTGCTGGCGGCAGTGTCTCCTCAGACTCGGCAAGCGTATCTGGACATCGTGCAGGGCTGAACGCCCGGCGCTCGGCCAAGCCGTAGGCGGTCTCGTCCAGCGGCTTGGTCAGCGCCAGCCGGGAGCGGATGATGGCTCGCGCCTTGCCGGCCGCGGCATGCCGGCTGCTCGCCCGCACCTGAATCCCAGCCAGGGGCACGGCCCCCCTCGACAGGCATCACGAAGCGGGCCCCGATCTCCCATGGGTTTGAGTTTTGCTGCGATTAATGGTAAATTTTCACATAAATTACTAATCCATTTACGGCCAGCCTGGCACCATGCAGGAGAACCGTCCATGAACCAAGCACCCAAGCGCGGCACAGCCGCCCTCCGGCAACGACCGGCCAATGCCCACCGCCGCCTGCTCGGCCGCGCCGGCCTGTCCGGCACCGCCGTGTTGCTGACAACGGCCAGCCGCTCGGCGCTGGGCGGCTGGGGCCAGTGCACCGGGTCCGAGCTGGCCTCCGGCAACCTGTCCCGACAAGGCACGCTCAACCCGTGCGGCTGCAGCCCGGGCTACTGGTGGAACATCAACGGCTTCCAGACCTGGGACCAGTACATCGAGGACTACCCCCGCGCGACGTCCACCTTCAATGTCGTGTTCGGCCTCAACATGCCGGGCAACCTGTACTTCGACCCGGACGTGAAACTGTCCGCCTGCGGTCCGTCCACCAACAACCCGCGCGCGTTCCTGCCGACCGACAACGGCCTGAACAACGTGGCGATGCACGCGGTGGCGGCGCTGTTCAATGCCGCCTTCTACGGCAACCGGTATCCGGTGCCAGGGCTGCAGACTCCCGCAGCGGTCATCAGCGCCTTCCAGACGGCCTTCGGCCTGCCGGATGCGCAGCGGGCCTCCCGCCTGAAGGCCTTCGTGAGACGCGTGGACGTCTATGACTCGTCCAATACCTGGTGCAATGGAAGCCAGCACGGCGGAGCCGCCTGAGCCGGGGCTGGTGCTCGGGCGCGTGCCGGAGGCGATGCACTGGCGGATCTACGACGATGGCGTGGTCGTGATGGTCCCGGCCACCTGCGAGACCCACGTCCTGCATGCGGATCTGGCACCGGTCTTCCAGCCGGGCGCCCTGCTGATCAGCGACGCGATGCAGAAGGAACGGGTGGCGACCGGCCCTGGCGGCTGGACGCCCGACGCAGTCGTGCTCCAGGAGGCCCTGTTCGCGCAGTTGTGGCAGTTGCAGATCATCGAGCGCATCGACCTGCCCGTGAGGCCCGCTGCATGCCCGCAATGAAGGAGCGCCTGGCCAACGAGGGCGTGGTCCTTCCGTGCGGCCCGTTCCATGTGCGCATCACGTCGGACCTGGACGAGGTCGCCATCGGCCTGGAGACGCTGTACGCCGACTTCCCGGAGCCCGACCCCCGCGGATTCGTCGACTTCGAGGTGCGCGTGGCCAGCACCAGTCCGCTGCGCCGCTATGTCCGCCGTCAGGCCCGCTTCGTCTGCGACGGGCGGGTTCCTTTCAAGCCCCTGCCCGCCCGCCAGGCCTTCGCGATGCTGGAGTGGGGCCTGAACTGGGTAATCTCCTCCCACGCGCATGACCATCTGGTGGTCCACGCGGCGGCCATCGAGCGGGGCGGGCGCGCACTGATGCTGGTGGCCGACCCGGGCTCCGGCAAGAGCACGCTGTGCGCCGCACTGGTCCACCAGGGTTGGCGGCTGCTGTCGGACGAACTCGCGCTGGTGAACCTGGCCACCGGCCTGCTGACGCCAATTGCGCGGCCGGTCAACCTGAAGAACCGCTCGATCGACATCGTCCGGGCCCTGGGGCCCGGCGTGCAGATCGGGCCGGTCTGCACCGACACTGCCAAGGGGGACGTGGCCCACATGCGCCCGCCGGCGGACAGCGTGGCCGCACTGCAGCGGCCGGCGCGCCCGTGGATGCTGGTGTTTCCGCACTACCAGGAGGGGGCCGACCTGGCCGTCCGTGCGCCAGGCAAGGCGCACGCCTTTGCCGAGATGGTGCGCCACAGCTTCAACTTTGCGCTGCTGGCCGGTGACGGCTTTCGCAGCATCGGCCGCCTGATGGACCAGGTCCGCGTGTTCGACATGCGTTATGGCGCTCTGGAGCAGGTGCTGCCGGAGATCCAGCGCCTGTGGGAGATGCCGCGATGATGCGCTACGGCGACCCGGCCCACCTGCTGCCCTGGATCCTGAGCAACCCGCAGCGCGTGGGCCGGCTGGACCGGGCGGGCTGGCAGCGCCTGATCTGGCAGGCGCGCAATGCCGACCTGATCGGCCAGCTGGAGTTCGTCCTGAACGAGGCCGGTGTGCTGTATGCGGCACCGGCGGCCGCCCGGCGCCACCTGGCCGTCGCCGCGCAGGTGGCGGACAAACATGCGCAGGCCCTGCAGTGGGAGTTGGACAACCTGCACGAGGCCCTGCTGCCGGTCGGTGTGCCGGTGATCCTGCTCAAGGGTGCCGCCTACGGCGCGATCCGGCACCGGGCCGGGCGGGGGCGTCTGTTCCATGACATCGACATCCTGGTGCCGCGCCACGCGATCGAGACGGTCGAGGTGTACCTGATCCATGCCGGATGGCTGGGTGCCCACACCAGCCCGTACGACGAGCGCTACTACCGGGAGTGGATGCACGAGATTCCGCCGATGGAGCACAAGAACCGCTCTTCGGTGCTGGATGTCCACCATGCCCTCGTGCCCCCCACCTCCGGCATCCGGCCCAATGCCGAGGTGCTGTTCGAGGCGACCACGCCACTGGCGGGGCCCTGGCCGCAGTTCCGGGTGCTGTCGCCGGAGGACATGGCCATCCATTGCGCCACGCACCTGTTCTTTGGCGAGTTCCACAAGGGCCTGCGCGATCTGTACGACTTCCACACACTGGTCTCGGCCCATGCGCCGGAGCATGCCTTCTGGGGCCGGCTGCGGGAACGCTCCCAGCTGCTCGGCCTGGAGCGCCCGGTGGCCGATGCCCTGCGGCATGCGCGGCGCCTGTACGAGACCGAGGTGCCGGAGGACAGCCTGCGGACCTTCACCCAGCGCACCCGGGGCCTGTGGCCCGGCTTCTTGCGGCACTGGCTGTTCGACCAGGTGCTGCGCGCACCCCATGTATCGGCCGCCGAGGGCGCCACCCGGATGGCCGGGTGGCTGGCCACCGTGCGCAGCCACTGGCTGCGGATGCCCGTCCCCCTGCTGGTCTACCATCTGTCCCATAAACTGATGGCCCATGAATGATCCTCGCGCCCAAGACCATCGCCGTGTCACCGCGCTGAGCCGTCACCCTGATCGGGGCGGACCGGCGGTGGCCGGCTGGTCGCATGCATGAGCGCCTGCAATGGATGCAGGCCGCGTGGGCGCGCGTCCTGCGGCCGATGGTCCGGCTGGCCCTGGCGCATGGACTCAAGCACGCGCAGATGGAGTCCGTACTGCGCAACCTGCTGCTCGACGAGGCCCGCCGGCAGCTGGTGCAGCAGGGCATCGGCCGGCCCAACATCAGCCAGCTGTCGACGCTGACCGGCCTGAACCGCAAGGAGATCACCGCACGCGTGCGCGCCAGTGGCGACGACCCGGGCCCGCCGGTGCTGTCGCCGGCAACGCTGGTGTTCACACGCTGGCTCCAGATGGCGACCGACGAGCCCGCGCTGCGCCGCCTGCCGATCAAGGCGCAGGACGACAAGCCGGCCTTTGAATCGCTGGCCCGCGAGAGCACGCGGGGCAATGTGCACCACCGCTCGGTGCTGGACGATCTGATCCGGCTGGGCATGGTGGCCGAGGTGGGCGACCAAGTCGAGCTGACCGCCGAAGGCTTCATCCCCGCCAACGACCTGCAGGGCATGCTGGAGTTCATCGCACAGAACGGCCGCGACCACCTGCAGGCCGCCGTCAACAACACGCTCGGCGACGGGCCGCGCATGCTGGAGCGCGCGGTCTTCGCCGACGGGCTGAGTGCGGAAGAATGCGAGCGGGTGCACCTGCTGACCCGCGAGGCCTGGGCGGAGATGCACCACCGCCTCGTCGACGAACTGCACCGCGGTGTGGCCCAGTCCGGGCCGGACGCGAGCCACCGCATCAAGATCGGCATCTACGTGCTGCACGAAGACACCCGGGACACCAGCACGCCACCCGCGCCGGCCCTACCTTCCGACCCCTCCGACCCGAAAGGTTCACCGTGAACATCCTGCTGCGCCTTGGCGCCCTCGCGCTCGTATCTGTGCTGTCCGCATGCGGCGGGGGCGGGGGCGGAACCGTCGCCGGCGGAAGCGGCGGCGGAGTCGGCTCCGGCGGGACCGGCATCAGCGTGGGCCCGATCACCGGCTTCGGCAGCATCATCGTCAACGGGATCACCTACGATACGCAGACGGCGACGATCACGACGAGCGACAGCCCGTCGCTGCAGCTGGGCATGACGGTCGAGGTCGCCGGTACCGTTCAGGCCGGGCTGACGACCGGCACGGCCACCAGCGTCGTCGCGGCGGCAGACCTGCGCGGGACCATCGACACCATCAGCCTGGCGCCCGATCAGCTGACGGTGCTGGGCACCACGGTTTCGACGGACTCTCAGACCGTCGTCGACGGCGCCGCGGCCTTCGCCAACCTGCAGGTCGGCGACCGGGTGCAGGTCTACGGCCTGGTGGATGCGGCCGGCTCGGTGCGGGCCACCCGCATCGAACTGCTGCCCGGCGCGACCACGCCGGTGCTCAGCGGGCAGATCCAGAACCTGAACACCGGCGCCACGACCTTCCAGATCGGCACGCTGACGGTGCAGTACGGCACCGCGACCTTCGCGGGCGGCCTCACCGCCGGGCAGCTGGCCACCGATCTGCGGGTGCGCGTGCGTGCCGCCGCGGACCCGGTGGCCGGCGTGCTGACCGCCACCCAGATCCAGCTGTGGCACGGCAATGCCCAGCCGGAGGGCTCGACCTCCTCGGTGACCGGCGTGGTGACGGACTTCGCGAGCCTGGGCGCGTTCCGCGTGCTGGGCGCAGCGGTCGATGCCAGCAGCGCGCAGATCACCGGCGGCCCGGCCGGCAGCATCGGCAACGGCGTCAAGGTCGAGATCGTCGGCACCGTGCGCAACGGCGTGCTGGAGGCCTCGCGGGTCGCCATCCGGCA
>JAEUOX010000262.1 GCA_016790475.1 Rhodoferax sp.
CGGCGCTTCGGGTCGATGACCACCAGCGTCGACAGGCCGGTGACCTCGTCGAGCTGCTTGGCGACCGTCAGGCCCTCTTCGACGTTCTCGAAGTGCGCCTTGCCGGCGAACTCGGTGATGATCGGGCGGGTCAGCGGATCCCAGTTGGCCAGGATCGTGCCGGCCTTGATCGTCTGGTCGATCTTGACCGTCAGCACGGCGCCGTACGGCACCTTGTGGCGCTCGCGCTCGCGGCCGTGCTCGTCATGGATGATGATCTCGCCGGAACGCGCGATCACGACCAGATCGCCCTTGCTGTTGGTCACGTAGCGCATCGTGGCGTTGAAGCCGATCGTCCCGTTGGATTTGGCCTCGACGCTGGATGCGATGGCCGCACGCGAAGCCGCACCACCGATGTGGAAGGTACGCATCGTCAGCTGCGTGCCCGGCTCGCCGATCGACTGCGCGGCGATCACGCCGACGGCTTCGCCGCCGTTGATCAGGCCGCCACGGCCCAGGTCGCGGCCATAGCACTTGGCGCAGATGCCGAAGCGGGTCTCGCAGGTCAGCGCGGTGCGGACCTTGACCTCGTCGACACCGGCGGCCTCGAGCTCGTCGAGCATGTCCTCGTCGAGCATCTCACCGGCCTTGGCCAGCACGCCACGGTGCTCGGGGTGCACGACGTCTTCCGCCGCGACACGGCCCAGCACGCGGTCGCGCAGGGATTCGATGACTTCACCGCCCTCGACGATGGCACGCATCAGCGAGCCGTCGGTCGTGCCGCAGTCGTCCTCGGTGACGACCAGATCCTGCGTCACGTCGACCAGGCGGCGCGTCAGGTAGCCGGAGTTGGCCGTCTTCAGCGCCGTGTCCGCGAGGCCCTTGCGGGCGCCGTGGGTGGAGATGAAGTACTGCAGCACGTTGAGGCCTTCACGGAAGTTCGCCGTGATCGGGGTCTCGATGATGGAGCCGTCCGGCTTGGCCATCAGGCCGCGCATGCCGGCCAACTGGCGGATCTGCGCGGCGGAACCGCGCGCACCGGAGTCGGCCATCATGTAGATGGAGTTGAAGGACTCCTGGTCGACTTCCTTGCCGTTGCGGTCGATGGTCTTTTCCTTGGCGAGCTGCGCCATCATGACCTTGGAGACCTCATCGCCGGCCTTGCCCCAGATGTCCACCACCTTGTTGTAGCGCTCGCCGGCCGTCACCAGGCCGGAGGCGTACTGCTGGCCGATCTCGCGCACTTCCTTCTCGGCGCGCTCGATGATGCCGTGCTTCTCCTTCGGCACCAGCATGTCGTCGATGCAGATCGAGATGCCGGCCTTGGTGGCCAGTCGGAAACCGTTCTGCAGCAGCTTGTCGGCGAACACCACCGTCTCCTTCAGACCGCACTTGCGGAAGGACACGTTGATGAGCTTGGAGATCTCCTTCTTCTTCAGCGCCTTGTTGATGTTGGAGAACGGCAGCCCCTTGGGCAGGATCTCCGACAGCAGCGCACGGCCGGCCGTGGTGTCCCACAGCTTGGTCGAAGGCACCAGCTCGCCGGTAGCCTTGTCCTTGGTGTACTCGGTCAGGCGCACGCTGATCCTGGCGGTCAGCTCGACCTCGCCGGCGTCGAACGCACGCTGCACTTCACCGATGTCGGAGAAGATCAGGCCTTCGCCCTTGCCGTTGACGCGCTCGCGGGTCGTGTAGTACAGACCCAGCACCACGTCCTGCGAGGGCACGATGGACGGTTCGCCGTTGGCGGGGAACAGCACGTTGTTGGAGGCCAGCATCAGCGTGCGGGCTTCCATCTGCGCCTCGACCGACAGCGGCACGTGGACGGCCATCTGGTCGCCGTCGAAGTCGGCGTTGAAGGCCGCGCAGACCAGCGGGTGCAGCTGGATCGCCTTGCCTTCGATCAGGATCGGCTCGAAGGCCTGGATGCCCAGACGGTGCAGCGTGGGCGCCCGGTTCAGCATGACCGGGTGCTCCTTGATGACCTCTTCCAGGATGTCCCAGACGACCGGCGTGCCGGATTCGACTTCCTTCTTCGCGGCCTTGATCGTCGTCGCGATGCCCATGGCTTCGAGGCGCGAGAAGATGAAGGGCTTGAACAGCTCCAGCGCCATCAGCTTGGGCAGGCCGCACTGGTGCAGCTTGAGCGTCGGGCCGACCACGATGACCGAACGGCCGGAGTAGTCGACGCGCTTGCCCAGCAGGTTCTGGCGGAAGCGGCCGCTCTTGCCCTTGATCATGTCGGCCAGCGACTTCAGCGCGCGCTTGTTGGCACCGGTCATGGCCTTGCCGCGGCGGCCGTTGTCCAGCAGGCTGTCGACGGCTTCCTGGAGCATGCGCTTCTCGTTGCGCGCGATGATCTCCGGGGCCTTGAGCTCGAGCAGGCGGCGCAGGCGGCTGTTGCGGTTGATGACGCGGCGGTACAGGTCGTTCAGGTCGGAGGTGGCGAAGCGCCCGCCGTCCAGCGGAACCAGCGGACGCAGGTCCGGCGGCAGCACCGGCAGCACGTCGAGCACCATCCACTCCGGCTTGATGCCGGACTTGCGGAAGGCCTCCAGCACCTTCAGGCGCTTGGCGTTCTTCTTGATCTTGAGCTCGGAGCCGGTCAGGTCGTTGCGCAGCTTCTCGATCGAGCCGTCGATGTCGATGCTCTGCAGCAGGTCCTTGATGCCTTCGGCACCCATCTTGGCCTGGAACTCGTCGCCGTATTCCTTGAACTTGGCGTCGAAGTCATCCTCGGTCATGATGCTGAACTTCTTCAGCGGGGTCATGCCGGGGTCGGTGACGACGTAGGCTTCGAAGTACAGCACGCGCTCGATGTCGCGCAGCGTCATGTCCAGCACCAGGCCCAGGCGGCTGGGCAGGGACTTCAGGAACCAGATGTGCGCGCAGGGGGCGGCCAGGTCGATGTGGCCCATGCGCTCGCGGCGCACCTTGGTCTGCGTGACTTCCACGCCGCACTTCTCGCAGATGACGCCGCGGTGCTTCAGGCGCTTGTACTTGCCGCACAGGCATTCGTAGTCCTTGATCGGGCCGAAGATCTTGGCGCAGAAGAGGCCATCGCGCTCCGGCTTGAAGGTGCGGTAGTTGATGGTCTCGGGCTTCTTCACCTCGCCGAAGGACCAGGACCGGATCTTCTCGGGCGACGCCATGCCGATGCGGATCGCATCGAAATGCTCATCGGGCGTGAACTGCTTGAACAGGTCGAGTAGTGATTTCATGGGTGTCCCTCCGGTTTAGCCGCGCTCGAGTTCGATGTCGATACCCAGCGAACGAATTTCCTTGACCAGCACGTTGAACGACTCCGGCATGCCGGCCTCGATCGCGTGTTCGCCCTTGACGATGTTCTCGTACACCTTGGTGCGGCCCTGCACGTCGTCGGACTTGACGGTGAGCATTTCCTGCAGGGTGTAGGACGCGCCGTAGGCTTCCAGCGCCCAGACTTCCATCTCGCCGAAGCGCTGGCCGCCGAACTGCGCCTTGCCGCCGAGCGGCTGCTGCGTGACCAGGCTGTAGGGGCCGGTCGAGCGGGCGTGCATCTTGTCGTCCACCAGGTGGTGCAGCTTGAGCACGTGCATGTAGCCGACCGTCGTCGGACGCTCGAAGGCGTCGCCGCTGCGGCCGTCGAACAGGCGGGCCTGCGTGCGGGTCGCGGTGAGGCCCTTGGCCTTGGCGATGTCGTCCGGGTAGGCCAGCTTCAGCATGGCCCGGATCTCCTCCTCGGAGGCACCGTCGAACACCGGCGTGGCGAAGGTGGCGCCCTTGGCGACATTCGAGGCCATCTCGAGCACCTCGTCGTCGCTGAGCTGGTTCAGGTCCTCGGTGCGGCCGGTGCTGTTGTAGAGCTGCTCCATGAAGGCGCGCAGCTCGGCGACCTTGGCCTCCGCCTGCAGCATGTTGCCGATGCGCAGGCCCAGGCCCTTGGCGGCCCAGCCCAGGTGCACTTCCAGCACCTGGCCGACGTTCATCCGCGAGGGCACGCCCAGCGGGTTCAGCACGATGTCGCAGGGGGTGCCGTCGGCCATGTAGGGCATGTCCTCGACCGGAACGATCTTGGACACGACACCCTTGTTGCCGTGGCGGCCGGCCATCTTGTCGCCAGGCTGCAGGCGACGCTTGACGGCCAGGTAGACCTTGACCATCTTCAGCACGCCGGCGGGCAGCTCGTCACCCTGCGTGAGCTTCTTGCGCTTCTCTTCGAAGGCCAGGTCGAAGCTGTGGCGCGTCTGCTCCAGCGAGTTCTTGATGCTCTCGAGCTGCGACGCGGTGTCGTCATCCGCCGGGCGGATGTCGAACCAGTGGAACTTCTCGACGGCCGACAGGTAGGCCTTGTCGATCTTCGTCCCCTTGGCCAGTTTCTGCGGGCCGCCGTTGGCGACCTTGCCGAGCAGCAGCTTCTCGATCCGGTCGAAGGCGTCCGCCTCGACGATGCGCAGCTGGTCGTTCAGGTCCAGACGGAAGCGCTTGAGCTCGTCGTCGATGATCTGCTGGGCGCGGCGGTCGCGCTGGATGCCCTCGCGGGTGAAGACCTGCACGTCGATGACGGTGCCCTGCGAGCCCTGGTCGACGCGCAGCGAGGTGTCCTTCACGTCGCTGGCCTTCTCGCCGAAGATCGCGCGCAGCAGCTTTTCTTCCGGCGTCAGCGTGGTCTCGCCCTTCGGCGTGACCTTGCCCACCAGCGTGTCGCCCGGCATGACCTCGGCACCCACGTAGATGATGCCGGACTCGTCCAGACGGTTGAGCTGCTGCTCGCTCAGGTTCGGGATGTCGCGGGTGATTTCCTCGGCGCCCAGCTTGGTGTCGCGAGCCATCACGACCAGTTCCTCGATGTGGATCGAGGTGTAGCGGTCGTCGGCGACGACGCGCTCGCTGATCAGGATCGAGTCCTCGAAGTTGTAGCCGTTCCAGGGCATGAACGCGACCAGCATGTTCTGGCCGAGCGCCAGCTCGCCCAGGTCGGTGGAGGCACCGTCGGCGATCACGTCGCCGCGGGCCAGCTTGTCGCCCTTCTTGACGATCGGGCGCTGGTGGATGTTGGTGTTCTGATTGGAACGCTGGTACTTGATCAGGTTGTAGATGTCCACACCGACTTCACCGGCCTGGGCCTCGTCGTCGTTGACGCGGATCACGACGCGGGTGGCGTCGACATAGTCCACGACGCCGCCACGGGTGGCGGTGACGACGGTGCCGGAGTCGACCGCGGACACGCGCTCGATGCCGGTGCCGACGAAGGCCTTCTCGGGGCGCAGCACCGGCACGGCCTGGCGCTGCATGTTGGCGCCCATCAGCGCGCGGTTCGCGTCATCGTGCTCCAGGAAGGGCACCAGCGAGGCGGCCACCGAGACGATCTGCGCCGGCGAGACGTCCATGTACTGCACGCGGTCGGCGCTTACCAGGATCGACTCGCCCTTCTCGCGGGCCGAGACCAGATCACCGATCAGGCGGCCGTCCTTGTCGAGCGAGGCGTTGGCCTGGGCGATGACGTACTTGCCTTCCTCGATGGCCGACAGGTAGTCGATATCCATCGTGACGGCGCCGTCGACGACGCGGCGGTACGGCGTCTCGATGAAGCCGTATTCGTTCAGGCGGGCATACAGCGCCAGCGAGTTGATCAGACCGATGTTCGGACCTTCCGGCGTCTCGATCGGGCACACGCGGCCATAGTGGGTCACGTGCACGTCGCGCACCTCGAAGCCGGCGCG
>JAEUOX010000265.1 GCA_016790475.1 Rhodoferax sp.
TACTTCCACGGTGTCGGAGGCAATTCGTAACATTTCGTCGGTTCGCCCGCTGGCATCGCTCGACCTGGCGCTGGTGGGCAACTGCGCCGTCAGCGCGCTGATCGACCCGCTGGCGCGGGTGGTCTGGTGCTGCATGCCGCGCTTCGACAGCCCGCCGGTGTTCCATGCGCTGCTCGACGCGGCGCAGGGCCTGCCCGAGCACGGGTGCATGGCCGTGCAACTGGAGAACTGCAGCCGTTCCAGCCAGGCCTACGTGCCGGGCACGGCGGTGCTGCGCACCAGCCTGTTCAACGACGCGGGCGACGGGATCGAGATCACGGACTTCGCGCCCCGCTTCCAGCACCACGACCGGATGTTCCGGCCAGCGCAGCTGGTGCGGCGCATCCGCCCGCTGTCGGGGCGCCCGCGGGTGCGGATCACGGTGCGCCCCTGCGGCGACTGGGGCGCCAACACGCCGGAGCCGACCCGTGGCAGCCACCACCTGCGCTACCCGCTGCCGGCGACGACATTGCGCCTGACAACGAATGCGCCGCCCAGCTACCTGGCCGAGGGCACGCTGTTCTCATTGCACGCGCCGGTGAGCCTGCTGCTGGGGCCGGACGAGACGCTGGCTGACGGCGTGGAGGACACGGCGCGCCATTTCGAGGAGCAGACCCTGCTCCACTGGCGCCAATGGACCCGCCGGCTGGCGCTGCCGCTGGAGTGGCAGGACGCGGTGATCCGTGCCGCGATCACGCTCAAGCTGTGCCAGTACGAGGAGACGGGCGCCATCGTCGCGGCCATGACCACCAGCATCCCGGAGGCCGCCGACAGCGGCCGCAACTGGGACTACCGCTACTGCTGGCTGCGCGACGCCTTCTTCGTCGTGCGGGCGCTGAACACGCTGGCGGAGATGGGCACGCTGGAGGGCTATCTGCGCTGGCTGCAGGACGTGGTGCGGAATGCCGACGGCGGCCATGTGCAGCCCTTGTACGGCCTGGGCCTGGAGCAGCAACTGCCGGAGTGGACGGTCAGCCACCTGGCCGGCTACCGCGGCATGGGGCCGGTGCGCTGCGGCAACCAGGCCTTTGAACACCACCAGCATGACGTCTACGGCAACATCGTGCTGGGTGCCGCGCAGGCTTTCCATGACCACCGCCTGTTCCAGCGCGCCGGTCTGGCCGACTTTCAGGCGCTGGAGCGCGTGGGGGAGCAGGCCTGGCGGCTGCATGACCAGCCCGACGCCGGCATCTGGGAATTGCGCACACGCGCCAGCGTCCACACCTCGTCCGCGCTGATGTGCTGGGCCGCCTGCGACCGGCTGGCCAAGATCGCGCGGGCGCTCGGGCTGGGCGCCCGGGCGAAGGTCTGGACGCGCCGGGCGTCCGCGATCCGGCGAACGATCCTGCGGCGCGCCTGGAGCCCGCGGCGCCAGTCCTTCACCGAAAGCTTCGACGGCGAGACGCTGGACGCCAGCCTGCTCTTGATGGGCGAGGTCGGCTTCCTGCCGGGCGAGGACCCGCGGTTTCGTGCCACCGTGCTTGCGATGGAGCGCAGCCTGTGCGACGGTCCCCACGTACGCCGCTACGAGCAGGCGGACGACTTCGGCACTCCGCAGGTGGCCTTTAGCGCCTGTTCGCTTTGGCGCATCGACGCGCTGGCGCGCATCGGCGAGCGCGAGCGCGCGCGGGCCGACTTCGAGACGCTGCTGGCCTGCCGCAATCCGGCCGGCCTGCTGTCGGAGGACATCGATCCGCGGGACGGTAGCCTCTGGGGCAACTTCCCGCAGACCTATTCGATGGTGGGCATCATCCACTGCGCGGTCCGGCTGTCCGAGCCCTGGGACACGCGGGTCTAGCGGATCAACCTTGCCCTAGCGGAATGTTTGCGTCGCCGGCCTTGGTCTTGATGCGCGGGATCAACCGGGCCAGATCCGCCTCCAGGCGGTCCAGCGTCGCCGGGTCCAGCGCGGCGAGCGCCTGGGGCAGCACACCGGAGAACGGGCCGGGGCTGCGCTTGAGAAGACGCCGTCCGGCAGGCAGCACCTTCAGTTGCACGGTGCGGCGGTCCGTGCCCTCGCGCACCGCCGCCAGCAGTTCCCTTTCCGCCAACGAACGCACCAGATTGCTCGCCGTGGACTGATGCACGTCCATCGCCAATGCCAGGTCCTTCATGCCGATCCCGGGGCGGGTTTCCACGATGCTCAGCGCCCAGATCTGCGCACCGCCGACGCCGGTGCGCTTCTCCACCTGCTGGAAATGGGTCTTGACGGCGTTGAAGATCAGGCGGAACTGCCGCAGCACGCGGGCGCCGGACTCCGTGAGGGCAGGCACGACCGGTTCGGGCACGGCCGCCCTGCGGGGCGCGGCGGATTTGCGAGGGGTCATTGATCGACGAAAACGTGGCTGGTGGGCCCCCAACGGCCCGGGCCCCCGCACCGTTGACACAGATCGTCACAAATTTGCCGGCCGGCCATCCGAATGCCCGACGGCGGGTGCGCGCTACAGCAGAAAGAGGGCCGCCGCGACCGCGGTGGGGGGAACTGCGCCCAGCAGCAGACTGCCGGCGCCGACCGAGCCGTCGGCAAATCCGCCCCGCAACAGGGCCACGCCGGCCGGGTTCGGCGCATTCGCGATGACCGTCAACCCGCCGCCGGCCACCGCACCGGCGACCAGCATGTAGCGGGCCTCGTCGCTGATGCCCTGGATCAGCGAGCCCAGGTAGGTCAGCGCGGCGTTGTCGGTGATCGCCGTCAGGCCCAATGCACCGAAAAACAGCGCCAGTGGCTCCAGGCCCGACACGATCGGTTGCAGCCACCAGCGCTGCATGCCGCCGAGCACCACCAGCCCGGCCAGGAAGAAGCCCACGAGCAATGCCTCCTTCAGGATCAGCGGCGACTGGTAGCGCGCGTAGGCCTGCGTGAACCCCATGAACAGCAGGAACAAGCCCAGGAAGATCACCGGGTGGTGGGCAAAGGCAACGACCGCACCCAGCATCGCGAGGTGAATGGCCGTGACCAATGGAGGGATCGGTGTTTCCGTCGCCCGGGTGGTGCCGGCGGGGAGGCGGCCCAGCGCCCGACGCAGCACGAAGGTGGCTGCAGTCGCATTGATCAGCACCGCGATGGTGGCCTTCCAGCCGAAGGTCGCCAGCATGAAGGCGCTGTCCCAGTTCCAGGTGGCCGCCACCATCAGCACCGGCGGCGCGGCGAACGAGGTCAGCGTGCCGCCGATGGACACATTGACGAAGAGCACGCCCAGCGCGACGTACTTCAGGCGCTCCGGCATGTCCGGGCGGAACACCAGCGGCGCCAGCATCAGCGCGGCCAGCGTCATCGCGGCTGGCTCGGTGATCAGCGAGCCGATCAGCGGCACCAGCGCCAGGCACAGCCAGACCTGGGCCACCGCGCCCGGCAGAGGCGCCCGGCGCGCGATGGACTCCACCAGCGTGCGCACCACGACAACCACCGGCCGCGAGGCTGCCACCACCATGATCACGAACACGAACAGCGGCTCGGTGTACTGCCGGGACTCGGCATAGGCGATCGCCTGGGCGCCCCCACCGACCAGGGCCATGACCGCCACCAGCACGATGGCCCAGAAACCGAACACCACCTCGACCTCGCCGAGCAGGTGGAACAGCCCGGCATGGCGGGGGTGGCGGTGGGCCAGACGCTCGAAGAATTTCGTCGAGAAGGTGTGCAGCAGCGCCAGCGCGAACAGGATGGCGGCAAGGGTGTCGAGGGTGGGCATGGGCGTTCCGGCATCGGGTGCCGCACCCTACCACCCCACGACAGGGCGCGTGCGCACCCTTGCCGGTTTCCCGGACGGACCGGCAGCCTATGCCTTGACGGCGCGGCGTGCTCTTGCGATCGGGTCGGGTTCAGCGCCGCCGGCGCGCCGCCCAGCCGCCCGTCACGGCCAGCCCGGCCAGCATCAGCGCCCAGGATTCCGGCTCCGGCACCGGGGCGGCCGAGAACTCGACGACGTAGCCGTTGACCTGGCCGGCATTGCCCGGCCCGCCATGGTCGTTCCAGCCGCCGACGCCCGCCCAGTTCGTGTGCACATAGTTTTCGCCGCCGCAGCAGTCGTTCGGCTCGCCGGGGCCCCAGCTGGTGTAGGTGAAGGCCTGCCCGGCCTCCGGGCCCACCCGCCAGGTCCAGGCATTGACCGGACCGCCGTCATCCGACCCGCCCAGCCAGGCGAGCTGCCCGTTGGCGATCGTCGATGACACAAAGCTGTTTTCCTCGGCAGACGTGATCGTGACGAGGTAGCCGGGCATGCCCAGGTAGGACATGGCAGCCGCACCGGCAAAGGCGTCCTGCGCCGTCACGGGCGTGCTGACAAACTGGTAGTAGTGGCCATTGGCGCCCGTCCCGGTATTCCACTGGGTCTGCGCCGAGGCGGCGCCGGCCAGAAGCAGGGCCGCCGCAGCGGCTACATGTGCAAGTTTCATGTTCGTGATCTCCCTGGATGATTGCAATCAACAGATTGTTTGCTGCACCGAAAATCCTAAGGGAGAAAGGGCCTGCGGTCCCGCGCCGACGGAGGCCGTATCGTGAAAAAGTACCGGAGCCAGGCCCGCCAGCCCCTGCTACCTGATACTGCGCATGTACGTGCCCCGCCCCGAGGTGCGCAGCTGGGTGATTCCGCCGCTGCAGCGCCGGGCGGGCTGATCCCGCAGCCCCTTCCGGAGAACCCCATGCCCGCGATCGATCCCGCCGTCGCCGCCCAAGCCCAGGCCGACTGGTTGCACAGCCTGGCGCTGCAGGCCGCCGTCTATGCCTGGCCACTGTACGAGATGCGCCGCATGCGCGCGGCCACCGCCGTGCGCAAGGCCGACGGCCTGGGCTTCGCCGGCGGCGACCCCGACAGCCCGATGCGCTGGTGCAACCATTTCATTCACACCCGCTCGCTGCTGCGGGCCGGTACCAGCCGGGTCGTGATGCCGAACAACGACACGCTGTACGCCAACGCCTGGCTGGACCTGTCCCACGGCCCGCTGGTCATCGACGTGCCGGACATGGGCGACCGCTACTACGTGCTGGGCTTTCTGGACTTCTTCACGAATCCGTTCGCCCATGTCGGGACCCGCACCACCGGCCAGCGGGCCGGCCAGGTGCTGGTCACCGGGCCGGACTGGCAGGGCGAGGTACCGGTTTCCTTCCGGGCGCCAGGCCGGCACCTGCGCTCCGGCACGCGCTGGGTCTGGATCATCGG
>JAEUOX010000289.1 GCA_016790475.1 Rhodoferax sp.
GGCCGCTTCAACGAAGCGGCGCCGGCGCAAGACTGGTATGCGATCCAGCTGGAAGCCGGGCAGGCCGCGAGCGTGGCACTCACGCCGGACGGCGGCGCAAGCAACCCGGAGTGGCGACTGGACCTGCTCGACGCCAGCGGCACGCTGCTGACCTCCGGCACCGATGTCGCCGGCAACATGGACGAGGGCATCAACGACTTCGTCGCGGCGGCCACCGGCACCTACTACCTGCGCGTGACCGGTTCCGGCAGCGGACAGTACAGCCTGGTCGTGACCCGGGGTCAGACGATCTCGCAGGAGCTCAACAACGCGGCCCAGGACATCACCCTCACCGGGGACGTGCTGGGCGCGCTGGGCGGGCGCGGCGACGGCCAGTCGATCCGCGTCGCCGTCGTCAACAGCGGCAGCGCGGGCAACGTCGTCAACCAGCTGAACAACGACACCTGGTTCAACTTCACCGCCAGTTCGGTGAACCTGAGCCAGATCGACACGCTGGCGGAGCTGGCCAGCTACGACGTGGTCATGCTGGGCGATTCGAACACCTCGCACACGCAACTGCAGAGCGTCGCGCCGGTCCTGCGCCAGTGGGTGGAGGCCGGGGGCGGCGTGGTGGGCACCGGCTGGCTGATCTATTCGATCGGCGCATCCACCGGCACGCCGATCGCCGATCTGGACGCCATCTTCCCGGTGCAGACCAGCCCCGGCTACAACTACACCAGCGGCATGCAGCTCGTCGTCACCGACGCGGGGCACCCCATCACGAGCGGCGTCGACAGCTTTTTTGTCAGTGACTACGTCGAATTCTCGTCGCTGGGCATCGATCCCGGCGCGACGGTGCTGGCCACGGTGTCCGGCCAGGCCAGCGTGGTGGTCGGCAACGCCGGCAGCGGGCGCAGCGCCTACCTCGGGCCGACCTACATGGGTGGCGGCGGCAGCCTGTTCAACGGCATGGCGGACAAGCTGCTGGAGCAGGCCGTGGCCTGGGCAGCTGGCGACAGTGTCGACGAATACCTGCTGCAGGTGCAGGCCGGCGACACGCTGCATCTGCAGACACGCACGCCCTTCGACGGTGCGGGAGAGCCCTCCGGCCTGCTGGACGTGCGCGTCGAGCTGCTAGACGGCACCGGCGCCGTGGTGGCCACGGACGACAACAGCGCGCCGGATGGGCGCAACGCGCTGCTGGACCATACCGCGCTGACCGGCGGCACCTACACGGTCCGCGTGCTGCAGCAGACCGGCTCGGCCCGCGGCGACTACGTGCTGCAGGCGACCGGGGCCACTGGCACCGCCAATGCAGCGCCCCAGGTGACGGCCACCGACCCGGTGGAGGGCAAGCGCCTGAGCGCACCCCCCACGAGCCTGACCTTCACGCTCAGCGAAGGGGTGCTGGCCACCAGCGTGGACATCGGCGACCTGTCGATCAGCGGTGACGCCACCGTCAGCAGCGTCGAGATCCTCGATGGTGACACCGTGCGCTTCCTGCTGCAGGTGCCGGACGTCGAGGGCACGTACAGCTACACGCTGCTGGCCGGCGGAATGAGTGACCTCCAAGGCGTCGGCAACCTGGCCTACACCGGCAGCTTCCAGGTCGACAAGTCGGCTCCCCACGTCGTGTCGCAGAATCCGGACGTCCAGTCCGTCTCCCCGTTCAGCAACTGGGCGGTGACGTTCAACGAGGCACTCGACCCGACGACGGTGCAAGCCAGCGACTTCGTGCTGCGCAATCCGCTGGGCGCGGTCATCGGCATCAACAGTTTCCTCCTGTCCGAGGACGGCCTCACGGTCACGCTGAACTTCGGCGGCCAGTACACCGAGGGCGAATACACGCTGACGGTGGGTACCGCCCTCCAGGACCTGGCCGGCAACCGCATGGACCAGGACACCTCCAGCCCCGGAGAGCAGGTCTACCTGGGTACGGTGGAGGTCGCGTCGCCGGACCTGGTGCCTGTCGAGATCAGCGTCACGCTGCCGGGGGGCGGTGCCGTGCCAGAGGCCGGCGTGCCGCTGGGCAGCCAGCTGCTGGTCACCTGGACCGTGCGCAACCTGGGCACCGACGCGGCCCGGGCCAACGGCTGGTACGACAGCCTGTACCTGTCGACCGACACCAATCCGGCCAACGACATCCTCCTGGGCGCCTACTTCATCGACACCGATCCCTCCAACACGATCGGCCTGCCGCCCAGCGAGCAGTACACGATGTCGGCGCTGGTAACCCTGCCGCTGAACGACAGCGTCAACCCGGTCAACCACCACATCCGGGTGCAGGTCGACCAGTACGACTATTACTACTAC
>JAEUOX010000312.1 GCA_016790475.1 Rhodoferax sp.
CAGCAGCTGCGCGACGAAGGCCAGCTGGTGCTGCAGGGCCTGCTCGGCGGCAAAGCGCTCGGTCACGTCGACCGCGCTGCCCGCAAAGCCGGTGATGGTCTGGCCGCTGAGCAGCGGCACGACGGTGAAGTCGAAGCGGTAGGGTTTGCCGTCGGTCGTCAGGTGCGCGGTGCAGGTCCGCACGCCGGCGTGGGACGCCGGGTCAAACAACGCCGTGATGGCCGGCCGGTCGGCCGGGTCGACCAGATCGGCCAGGGCCCGGTCCAGCACCGGCCCCATCGACGCACCGCGCAGCGCCTCCCAGCGGTCGTTCGCGTAGGTGAGTACGCCCTGCGGACTGGTGCGGAACACCAGCTCCTGCAGGCTGCGCACCAGCGTGCGCAGCTCCTGCTCGCGCCGCACGACATCCAGCCGCGCCACGTCCAGCGCCTCCAGCGCCACCTCCCGCGCCCGCAGGCTGCGCCGGGCCAGCAGCGTCATGCCGGCCAGGAAGCCGATGACCAGCGCGGCCGCCACGGCGAACCAGCGCATGTCGCCCAGCCAGCTGCCGACCAGGATCGCATGCGGCTGCTCGACCACCACGACCAGCGGCCGGGAGTGCGACAACCGGAACGCGATCAGTTGGCGCTCGCCATGGCCGTCCGGCCCGACGAAGCTGCCGTGCTCGATCGCCGGCAGGTAGTCCCGCAGGACCGGATGCCCGGTCAGGCGTGCACCAGGCGCTTCGGTGGACGGACCGGTCGCGGCCAGCACCTCGCCCTGGTAGCTCAGCAGGTAGGCCTTCTTCGTCGGGCTGTCCAGCGTGCGGACCTGGTAGCTCGCCAGCGAATCCGGGTTGATCAGCGCGACCAGGTACAGGGCCCGCTGGTTCTGCGCCCGCACCAGCGGAATGAAGCCCACACCGGGCCGGGGCGGCGGCGCGTCGGCTCGGGGGACCAGGGCGTCGAGGCCACGCCCCGGGGTGTAGCCCCCCAGGGTCTCCTTGCCCGGCGCCGGAATCCGGCCCAGCCGCGCCAGATCGATGCGCAGCCCGGTGTCGGAGCGGTTCGAACTGGCCAGCACCTGGCCCGTGGCGTCGACCACGCTGAGGCTGCGCAGATACGGCAACGCGACCAGCGACTGGTCGAGCAGGGCGTCCGTGCGCAGGTGCTGGCCGGCCAGGTCGGCAGGGTCCAGCTGCTCGGTCAGGTAGCCCAGCAGCACCGACACGCTGTCGACCGAGCGGATCGCATGGTCCTCCAGCACGCGCGCCTGCAGCTCGGCGCGCTGCAGCTCGCTGCGGACCAGACCGAGGTACTCGTTGCGGCCGAAGGCGATCAGCGCCACCAGCGTTGCCAGCATCAGCACCGCGCCCGCCAGCGTGGCCGCGCGGCTGTAGAGCCGGCCGCGCTGGGTGGTCGTGGTGGTCGGTGCGATCATGCCGATGGCAAGGGCTGCCGGGCGAAGGGCCTGCGTGCGGTCGGCTTCAGTCGCGCACGACGATCGGGCCCAGGCGATGACGCGCCGCCGCCGCCTGCAGCCGGCCGTCGCGCTTGATGCGGGCCACGAAAGCATCCATCTGCGCCAGCCAGGCCTCGTCGCCCGGCTTGACCGCGTAGCCATACGGCACGATGTTGAAGGCGCTCGGCGGCGTGATCAGCTGGGCCCAGTCGGCGTTGTCCAGCAGGCGGCGGCTGTACGGGTAGTCCGTCATGAACACGTCGATACGCCCGGCCTCCAGCTCGCGTTCGCGGGTCGCGGGCGGCTGCACCACCACCATGCGGGCCTGCTTGAGCTGGGCGCGCATCACCGGCTCCATGAAGGTGCCGGCCTGCACGCCGACCAGCACGCCGGGCTTGTCGATGTCCTCCCAGCGCTGCACGGCCCGGTTGCTCTTGGTCGTGACGCCGTAGATGTCGCTCTGCAGGTAGGGCTTCGTGAAGCGCAGGTGCTGCATGCGCTGCGGCAGCATGCCCACCGCGAACATCGCGACATCGCAGCGGTCGTTGCGCAGGTCGTCGATCAGCGTCACGAAGGACGAGTCCACGTGCTGCACCCGCACCTGCAGGTCGCGCGCGAGCTCCTGCGACAGGTCGATGTCGATGCCTTCGAGCTTCTGGGTGTTGGCGTTGCGGTGGGTGACGCCGTAGTAGTCCGGCCAGACACACACGCGCACCGTGTTGCTGGCCTTGATCCGCTGCAGCACATCCTGGGCCAGCGCCGGGGCGGCCTGCAGGGCAAGCAGCAGCGTCGCCAGGCCGGTCCGCAGCAGCGAGGAGAGGAGGGCGTGTCGCATGGGAATCCTTCGGCAGGAAATGTCAGAGGCCTTCGACCAGGTCCGCGAAGCTCGGGCAGGCCTGGTTGATGCGCTCGCGCAGCGCGATCAGTTCGTCGGCATGGGCCATGAAGGTGTCGACGATCGTGGGGTCAAAGGCGCTGCCGCGCTGGGCCTGCAGCATCTCCAGGGCCTTGGCGTACGGGAAGGCCTTGCGGTAGACCCGGTCCATCGTCAGCGCGTCGAAGAAGTCGACCACCGCGACGATGCGCCCGGACAATGGAATCGCCTCGCCGGCCAGCGCGTTCGGGTAGCCGGTGCCGTCCCACTTCTCATGGTGCGACAGGGCCAGCTCCGCGGCCAGCTGGAACAGCGGAATGCGCGAGCGCCCCAGGATGTCGGCGCCCATCGACGCATGCTGGTTCATCGTCGCGCGTTCGTCCGGCTCGAAGCCGCCGGGCTTCTTCAGCACCTTGTCCGGGATGCCGATCTTGCCGATGTCATGCATCGGGGCGGCCTTGCGCAGCATGCCGGCCTGCTGGCGCGACTGCCCCAGCAGCAGCGCAAGTGCCTCCGCCAGGAAGCCGATGCGGATGATATGCACGCCGGTGTCGTCGTCCTTCAGGTCGGCGGCCAGCGAGAGCCGGAAGAGCGCCTCATGGTGCGCCTTGGCGACTTCCTCCAGCGCCTCGTTGCGCTCGCGGTACATGCGACCGAAGTCGCCCACCAGGCGCTCCATCTGGAGCGTGGCGGCCTCGGAGAAGCTGTTGCCGCCATCCGGCAGCAAGCTGCCGGAGGCGTCGCTGTCGGCAGGGCGCTGGACCTTCACACGCTCTCCAGTTGCTCGTTGATGTTCTCGATCAGCTGCAGCGGGCTGAACGGCTTGACCAGATAGGCCTCGGCACCCGCCTGCAGCCCGGCGTCCAGATCCTCGCTGCGCCCGCGTGCGGTCAGCAGCAGCACGCGCGGCGGATGCGGGCGCGACTTCAGCATGCGGCAGACGTCCAGGCCATTCAGGCTGCCGGGCATCATCACGTCCAGCAGCACCAGATCGGGCTGGTGTTCGGTGGCCATGGCCAGACCGACGTCGCCGTTCTCGGCTTCCAGGATCTCGTAGTCATCAAATTCCAGGGTCATGCGGATCAGACGACGGATGTCGGCATGGTCTTCGACGATCAGGATTTTCTTCATGGTGGGGCTCGGAACGTTGGAAAGCTAAAAATGATTCAGTGCCGGAATGATAACTAATAAAAATGATAATCGCAAGATCAATTTGATTCACAGTTGCCAAATTTGTTAAAGTTGTCTCATGAATGCCAACAATTCCACCCCCGCCGCGCCGGTTTCGCCGGAAGGTGGCCGTGACGACGTCACGACGATCGAGGCCGCGCGCCTGCTGGGGCTGGCGGTGCGCTCGGTCCAGCTGATGGTCGACCGCGGCGACCTGCAGGCCTGGAAGACGCCGGGCGGGCACCGTCGCATCTCGCGCGAGTCGCTGGACCGCTGGCGCGCCGGGGACCGCCCGCCCCCCGCGGCGCCGGCAGCCGCCGACGCCACCGGTGCGCTGCCCGCGACGACCACGGGCGCGCGCGCCGGTGGCCGGCCTGCAGGCGGTGGGGCCCGCGTACTGTTGATCGAGGATTCCACCCATTATCAGAACCTGATCAGCCTGCTGCTGCGCCAGAAGTTTCCGGACGTGGAGCTGCGCACCGCGACCGACGGCATTGTCGGCCTGGCGATGGCGGGCGAGTTCCAGCCTGACGTGCTGATGGTGGACATCCTGCTGCCCGGCATCGACGGGGCCACGCTGATCACCAGCCTGCGCTCGCACCCGCAGTTCCGCCGCATGCAGGTGATCGTCGTCACGTCGCTGGCACCGGAGCAGCTGGGACCCTACACCTTCGCACTGCAGGGCATCCCGGTGGTGCACAAGCCGCGGCTGGTCGCCGAGCTGCCCGCGCTGCTGACGCAGAGCCTGGCGCAACGCCGCGCCGCCGCGCCGTAACACCGGACGGGCTGGCGCGCCGACCGGAGCCCCACCATGACGCCACACCCCCGGGTGCTGCTGGTCGAGGACGATGCGGCACTGCGCCGCTTCGTCGCGATGGCGCTGGAGGACATGCCGATCGAGCTGGTGGTCTGCGCGGCGGTGGCGCCAGCGCTGGAGCAGCTGGCGAACGGGCGTTTCGCGCTGATCCTGACCGATCTGATGATGCCGGGCGAGTCCGGCTTCGAGCTGCTGGAACGCCTGCAGCGGGAGCCCCGCCTGCGGGGCGATGCGCGGGTCGCGGTGCTGAGCGCCGGGCTGACCACGGTGGTGCGCGAACAGCTGGCGGATCTGGACATCTGGCGCCAGCTCAGCAAGCCGGTGTCGGTCGTGACGCTGGTGGCCTGCGTGCAGGACGCGCTGGACGGTGCCGCGGCGCAGGCGCCGGGCCCCCCCGAGGCTGCCGTGCCCGCCGCGCAGACCGACGGTGACCGCGCCCACGCGGTGCGGACTTACTTCGAAGGCAACCAGGATCTGTTCGACGCCTACCGCAGTGCCTGCATGGAGCAGTTCCCGCAGGACCTGCAGGCCGGCGATGCCGCCGCCGCGGCGACGGACCTGCAGGCCTTGCGGCGCGTCGCCCATAGTCTGAAATCCGTGCTGCTGACGCTGGGCTACCCGACGCTGTCGATGCAGTCACGGGCGCTGGAGGACACCGCCCATGCCGGCGACCTGGCCACCGCGCGTGGCCAGTGGCAGCAGGTCCGCGCGGCGCTGCAACGGGTGGTGCAGGACGGCTGAGCGGCAAGAAGTATCATTTGTATCGTTTCAGTGCAGCGTCGCAGCCAGTTCGAGCTGCTTGAGCCGGCGGATCAGCCGATCCAGGAACTGCCGCGTCACATGCGACAGGCTGCGGTGCGCCGGCACCAGGATGCCGACCTCGATCGCGTTCACCGCGCGGTGCGCCAGCGGTCGCCAGACCACTTCGCCACGGGCGATCTCATCCATGAAGCCGATCCGCGAGAAGAAGGAGATGCCGCGCCCGGCAACGATGAGCCGCTTGGCCATCGTCGTCGAGTTGCATGAGATCGCCGGCTCCAGGTCGTTCCAGAACTGCGAGAACTCCGGCTGCACCACGTTGTGGATCGGCGAGACCTGGCTGATCTGGATGAAGGCCTGGTCGCGGCAGTCGCTGAAGTCGATCCGGGCCTTGCGTGCCAGCGGATGCGAAGGCGCCATCACGACGCCGGGCGGGAAGGGCGCCTTGGCGGCCACCTTCAGCGTGCCCGGCAGCTTGCCCAGATAGCAGATGCCGATGTCGTTGTCGCCGCGGGCGACGCGGTCGGGCACGTCGCTGGGCATCGCGGACGAGACGGTGTAGCGCACCGCCGGGTAGCTCTCGGAGAACTCCTCCACCGCGGCCGGCAGGAACTCGATCAGCAGCGAATCCATCGCCGCGACCGACACATGGCCCTTGCGCTCGCCCTTCAGCGCGTCGAGCTCGGTGCGCATCAGGTGGAAGTCGTGCAGCGTGCCGCGCACATGCTGCTGCAGGCGCTCGCCCGCGGCGTTCAGCCGCATGCCGCTGGGGACGCGGTCGAACAGCTCGGTGCCGAGTTCCTCCTCCAGCCGCAGGATCTGCCGGTTCACTGCGCTGGACGCGACGAACAGGTTCTGCGCGGCCTTGCGGATCGACCCGTGCCGGGCCACCTCGAGGAAGTATTTCAGGACAACGGCGTGCATGGTGGCTCGGAGGGAACGCTGCCCGATGGTAGCGCCGCAGCGGCGCTCAGGCGCCCGGTGCGAAGCTGCGCTCGCGCAGGCGTACCAGCGCGGTGATCGTCGCATTGACCGGCGCCTCGCGGCCGCACAGCGCGGCCTCGCGCGGGATGGCGCCGTTGATGACGCCGATCTCGCTGCGCCGGCCGCGCTCGATGTCCTGCAGCACCGAGGGCCGGGCATCGTAGACGCGCGCGCCAAACGCACGGGCATGGGCGATCGGGTCCTCCACCAGCGGCGCCACACCGCGGGCCCGGGCGATCTCCCAGGCCTCGCGCGCCGCCGCACGGCTGACCGGCCCGAGCTCCGCGTCGTCCATGACCTGGCCGACCGTCATGCCGGCCAGCGCACAGGGGCCGCTGTAGGCCACGTTGCAGATCAGCTTGTCCCACTGCATCGCCCGCACCTGCGTGACCGCCTCGGTCGTGAAGCCGGCCGCGCGCCACAGTGCCGCCACCGCCTCGACGCGGGCCTGCGGCAGCGCGCCGTAGGCGCCGATGCGGATCGCCGCCATGCCCTCGTGGTGCGAATGGCCCGGGCCGCGCAGCGAGGCGCCGAAGGCCGCGGCGATGCCCACGATCAGCCGCTCCGGGCCGAGCACACCGGCCACCTGGTCGTCGCTGCCCAGACCGTTCTGCAGCGTCAGCACCAGCGTCTGCGACCCCAGCATCGGCAGTGCCGCCTGCGCCGCCGCGCCGACCTGGGCGGCCTTCGCGGCGATGATGACCAGATCCATGGCCTGCGCCGGCGCCTGCAGATGCGCGGCCAGGCGTACGCGCCGGTCGCCACTGGCGCCTTCGACCCGCAGGCCCTGCGCATTGATCGCATCGACATGGGCCTGCCAGCCATCGACAACGCACACGGTGTTGCCGGCGCTGGCCAGCAGGCCGGCGTAGATCGAGCCCATCGCGCCGCAGCCGACCACCGCGATCTTCATGCCGTGCTCCCGGTCAGCAACTGCCGGATCGGCTGCGCGAGCTCCGGCTTCTCCTCCAGCCCGAATCCCGGCGCGTCCGTGGGCCAGACCCGGCCCGCCTGCAGCCGGCAGCCCGGCGCATAGCCGCCAAAGGGCTGGAACACGCCGGGGTAGGCCTCGCAGCCGCCCAGCCCCAGGCCGGTGACGATGTGCAGGTTGATCAGGTGCCCGCCATGGGGCTGCGCCTGTTGCCGCGCAAAGCCGGCGGCCTCCATCGCGGACAGCATGCGCGCGTATTCGCCCAGGCCGTAGCTCAGCCCCGGGTCCATCTGGAACACGTCGCGGCCGGGGCGCATGCCGCCATGGCGCAGCAGGTTGTCGACATCGCGGGCCGAGAACAGGTTTTCGCCGGTGGCGATGGCGCCGGGGTAGACCGCCGCCATCTGCGCATTCAGCGCGTAGTCCAGCGGGTCGCCGATCTCCTCGAACCAGCGCAGCCGCAGCGGCGCGAGGGCCCGCGCGTAGTCCAGGGCCGTGGGCAGGTCAAAGCGGCCGTTGGCGTCCACCGCCAGCCGGCTGCCGTCGCCGCCGGCGACACCGAGTGCGGACTCGACACGGGCCATGTCCTGCGCCAGCGGCGCGCCGCCGATCTTCATCTTGAAGGCGGTGTAGCCCTGGTCCTGGTAGGCGCGCAGCTCGTCGGCCAGGCTGCCGGCATGGCCCGGCGGGTAGTAGTAGCCGCCGGCCGCATACACCGGTACGCCCTGGCCCTGCGGCGTGTGCCCGAAATGGCGCGCGATGGTCTGCCAGGCCGGCTCCCCGGCGAGCTTGGCGTTCAGGTCCCAGAAGGCAAGCTCCAGCGCGGCCACCGCGGCGGCCCGGTCGCCGTGCCCGCCGGGCTTCTCGTTGCGCATCAGCACGCGGGTGATCGCGGCAGTGTCGAAGCGGGTGCCGCCGGCGTCGAGCAGGCTGTCTGGCGGTGCGGCGTGCAGCCGCGGCAGGAAGCGTTCGCGCAGCAGGCCACCCTGCGCGAAGCGGCCGATCGAATTGAAGGCCAGCCCGGTGACCGGCCGGCCGTCGCGCAGCTGGTCGGTGCAGACCGCCACCAGCGAGACGGTGTGCTCGGCAAAGCTCACCAGGGCATTGGCGATGTTGCCCTGCAGCGGGACGCTCAGCTCTCGGATGTCGGTGATGCGCATGGGTTGTCGCGACGGTGGCCGAAATGCGGAGTGCGCGATTGTGCGGCCTGGCGCGCCGTCGGGTCCATCGTCGTAAACGACGATGGACCGTCCGCACGGCACAGTCTACATTGCGCCCAGACAAGACCCGGAACGCAGGAGACAGACATGCAACGACGCACCCTCGTGCAGGCGCTGGCAGGCGCCGCATTGCCCGCGCTGGGCCAGGCGCAGACGGCGCCCTGGCCCAGCCGCCCGATCCGCATCATCACGCCGCAGGCCCCCGGCGGCTCGGGCGACGTGATGCTGCGCGAGTTCGCGACGCGGCTGGCCGAGCGGCTGGGGCAGCCGGTCGTGGTCGACAACCGGCCAGGCGCCAACGGCATCGTCGCCACCCAGGCTGTCGCGCGGGCGCCGGCCGACGGCTACACGCTGCTGTGGACGCTGACCCAGCATATCCAGGTGCCGGTCCAGACCAAGAACGCCGGCTACGACCCGATCGAGGACTTCACGCCGATCGCGCGCATCGGCGCCGCGGTGACGCTGCTGGTCGCGCGGCCGGCCCTGGGCATCAAGTCGGCGGCCGACCTGGTGAGCCAGGCGCCCGGCAAGAAGTGGTCCTTCGGCAGCACCGCCACCGGGCCGCAGGTGGTGCTGGAGGCCTTCAACAAGGGCCGCAACCTGAACATGCTCAGCGTGCCGTACAAGGGCGAGGCCCCGGCGATCCAGGACCTGCTGGGCGGCCAGATCGACATCGCGCTGTTCTCGGTGGCCACCGCGCGGCCCTTCGTGCTGAACGGGCAGCTGGTGCCGCTGGGCATCAGCGCGACGCGGCGCGCAGCCTCGCTGCCGGACCTGCCCACCTTCCAGGAGCAGGGCTACGCGGATTTCAACTGGATCGGCTGGTACGGCTTCATGGGACCGGCCAAGCTGCCGCCGGCGATCGCGACCCGCCTGACGGCCGAAATCAAGGCCATCCTGGAGACGCCGGAGGTGGCCCGCAAGCTCGACGCGATGGACATCGTCGTCAACTGGGCCGACGGCCCGGCCTTCCTGGCCGGCATGAAGCAGGACACCGCGCGCTGGGCCAGCCTGGTGCAGCGCTCCGGCGTCACGTTCGACTGAGCGGCCACCCGCCGCCTTCACCCGAAGGAGCCCCCCATGCGTCCCGTCCGCCGCATCGCGTCCCTGAGTGTCCTGCTGCTGCTCGCCGCAACGGCGCAGGGCCAGTCCTGGCCGTCCAAGCCGATCCGCGTCGTCGTGCCGCAGGCGCCGGGTGGCGGCTCCGATCTGGTGGCGCGGCTCATGTCGCCCGAGATCGAGAAGCGCCTGGGCCAGCCCTTCGTGATCGAGAACAAGCCCGGCGGCAATGATTCGATCGGCCCCGACGTGGTGGCCAAGGCCGCGCCCGACGGCTACACCATTGGCGTGATCAGCAGTTCGCTGTCGATCAACCAGACCTCGGCCGGCATCAAGCTGCCCTTCGACCCGGTGCGCGACCTGGTGCCGGTGGCGCCGATGGTGCGCATCCCGATGGTGGTGATGGTCAACACCGAGCTCGGGGTCAACGACCTGAAATCGATGGTGGCGGTATCCAGGGCGCGGCCGGGCAAGCTCAACTACGGCTCGGCCGGGCCCACGACCTTCGGTGGCATGGCCACCGAGTGGCTGATGCGCCTGAGCGGCGCCGACTACACCGGCGTCACCTACGGCGGCCGCGGCATCCTGCAAGGCCTGGTCGCCGGCGACATCCACCTGGTGTTCGGTGGCCTGGCGGCGGCCACACCCACCTTGCAGACCGGCAAGGCGAAGATCATCGCGGTGACCAGCGCGCAGCGCATGACCAAGCTGCCCGACGTGCCGGCCGTGGCGGAGACGTTCCCCGGCTACGAGGTGGTCATCTACTACGGTTTCGTCGCGCCCGCCGGCACGCCGCCGGACATCGTCAACCGGCTCAATGCGGCCATCGGCGAGAGCATCCAGGCACTGACGCCCAAGCTGCTGGACATGGGCAACGAGCCCATGCGCATGGCACCGGCCGACTTCAAGGGCTACCTGGCGCGCGACCTGGCGACCTGGACCAAGGTCGTCGACCTGGTCAAGTGACCCGGCAGACCGCGGCCCGCCGCCCCCACCGCGCAAAAGGCGCCTGACCCATGACCCTGCGACTGCTCTCCAAGACCTACTGGCGCGGCACCTGGATCCGCTTCCGCGAGCCGGTGGAGGACTTCGCCACCTGCACCCCCGCCACCGTCTACGCGCATGACGGCACGCAATCGCGCGGCCTGTACTGGACGCCGCGCAAGCACCCGCGGCCCCGCGTGGCCGTGATCGCCGCGCACCCCCGCGTGGATTTCAGCCAGCACTACGCCTTTCCGGCCCTGCTGCGCGCCGGTTATGCCTGCCTGGGCGCCAACGTGCGCACGCTGGGCAACGACACCACCTGCGTGCACGAGCAGATCATCCTGGACCTGGCGGCCTATGTCTGCTGGCTCAAGGACCGCCACGGCATCGACAAGGTCGTGTGGCTGGGCAATTCCGGCGGCGGCTCGCTGGGCGGCCTCTACCAGCAGCAGGCCAAGCTGCCCGGGGCGCACCGCCTGGCACACACGCCGGCCGGACGGCCCACGGTGCTGCGCGACGCGCGCATGCCGCCCTTCGATGCCATGATGATCACGGCCGCCCACACCGGGCAGGGCCTGATCATGAACGAGGTCATCGACCCGGCCGTGATCGACGAGGACGACCCGCTGCTGACCGACCCGAGCCTGGACATGTACGACCCGGCCAACGGCTTTCGCCCGGCGCCCGCGTGGAGTCGTTACGACCCGGCCTTCGTGCAGCGCTACCGCGCCGCCCAGCTGGCCCGCGTGGCGCGCATCGACGCGCGCGCCCGTGCCCTGGTGGCGCAGCAGATGGACGCCGAGGCCACGCGCACCGACCCGGCCTTCGCCAGCCTGCCGCCAGCGCGCCAGCGCGCCACGCTGCAGCGCGCGGCGTTCCAGCCGGTGATCACGACCTACCGCACCATGGCCAACCTGAACTACGTCGACAACACGCTCGACCCCAGCCCGCGCGGCTACGGCTGCCTGCTGAGCGAGCGGCCCGACCTGATGAATTACCAGCTCACCGGCTTCGGCCGCGTGCTGACGCCCGATGCCTGGCTCAGCACCTGGTCGGGCCTGTCGAGCAACGCCAATCTCCTCCACACCGGCGCCTCGATCACCGAGCCGGTGGTGGTCGTCAACGCCGGGCGCGACCTGGACGTCTACCCCGAGACGCATTCCCAGGCGATCTTCCGCTCGCTGGGCAGCGTGGACAAGACCTTCCTGGACTTCCCCGACCAGCTGCACTATTTCGAGCCCGACGAGGGCGAGGCCGACAATGCCGGCGCAGCCGCCCAGATGGCGCAGCTGGTACCCTGGCTGCAGCAGCGCATGCCGCTGTGAACCAAGGAGCCCCCGGGATGGAAGACACCACACGCAGCACGATGATGGCGGTGCCGCTGTCGCTCAACAGCCTGCTGGAGCGGGCCGGGCGGCTGTTCTCCAGCAACGAGATCGTGTCGCGGCGACCTGACAAGACGCTGGTACGCCACACCTACGGCGAGTGGTACCGGCGCACCCGCGCGTTGGCCGCCGCGCTGACCGGCCTGGGGATCCGCAAGGGGGACCGGGTGGCCACGCTGTGCTGGAACCACCATGTGCACCTGGAGTGCTACTTCGGCATCCCGGCGGCCGGCGCGGTGATGCACACGCTGAACCTGCGCCTGTCGCCCGACGAGATCGGCTGGATCGCCGCCGACGCGCAGGACCGGGTGCTGATCCTGGACGACACGCTGCTGCCGCTGTACCGCCAGTTTGCGCATCTGCACCGGTTCGAGCATGTGCTGGTGCATTCCTTCTCCGGCCAGCCGGTGCCGGCGGAGTTCACCGACTACGAGGCGCTGCTGGCCGGCGCCGACGCCGCGGCCTTCCGCTACCCGCCGCACGCCGAAGACGACCCGGTGGCCATGTGCTACACCTCCGGCACGACCGGCCGGCCCAAGGGCGTCGTGTATTCGCACCGCTCCACGCTGCTGCACACGCTGGTCGCCAGCCTGGGGGACTACTGGGGTCTGCGCGGCGTCGACGTTGTGCTGCCGGTGACGCCGATGTTCCACGCCAACTGCTGGGGCGTGCCCTATGGCGCGGTGATGACCGGCTCCAAGCTGGTGTTCCCCGGCCCGCACCTGCACCCGGAGGACCTGCTGGACTTGATGACCGCCGAGCCACCCACGCTGTCGCTGGGCGTGCCGACGATCTGGCTCGGCCTGATCCAGGCCTATGACGCCGCGCAGCAGCAGGACCACCCGCACCATGGCCGCTGGAAGCTGCCGCGCGGCATGCGCTCGCTGGTGGGTGGCGCGCCGGTGCCGGAGTCGCTGATCCGGGCTTTCGACGCGCACGGCATCTGGCTGCTGCAGGGCTGGGGCATGACCGAGACCTCGCCGCTGGCCACGGTGTCCTACCCGAAGGCGGAGTTGCGCCACATGCCGCTGGACGAGCGCTACCGGCGCGCCGCGATGGCAGGTGTACCGGTGCCGCTGGTCGACCTGCGCCTGCGCGGCGACGACGGCCAGGACGTGCCCTGGAACGGCCAGGCGGTCGGCGAGATCCAGGTCCGCGGCCCCTTTGTCACCGGCAGCTACCACCAGGTCGCACCGACCGAGGACCGCTTCACCGCCGACGGCTGGCTGCGCACCGGCGACGTGGCCGCGGTGGACGAACTCGGCTTCATCCGCATCACCGACCGCACGAAGGACCTGATCAAGTCCGGTGGCGAGTGGATCAGCTCGGTCGACCTGGAGAACGCGCTGATGGCGCACCCGGCCGTCGCCGAGGCCGCGGTGATCGCGATCCCGGACCCGAAGTGGAGCGAGCGCCCGCTGGCCTGCGTCGTGCTCAAGGCGGGCCAGGGCGCCAGCACCGAGGAACTGCAGGCCCATCTGCTGCGCCATCGCTTCGCCCGCTGGCAGCTGCCCGACCGCTACGAGTTCATCGACGCCGTGCCGCGCACCTCGACCGGCAAGTTCTGGAAGGTCCGTCTGCGCGCGATGTTCCCGCGCTGAGCGCGGTGCTATCGTTGCACCCGGCACCGGGCTGCGCTGGCCTCCCGATGCTGCACGCATGACCGCCGTCACCGCCGCCCCCACCGAACTCCCGTCGCGCTCGGACGGCCAGATCGAGCGCCACGCCGTCTGCGAGCGGCTGTGTACCAGCGCTGCCCGGCTGTTGCTGTTGCACGCCCCGGCCGGCTTTGGCAAGACCACGACGATGCTGCAATGCCGGGAGCGCTTCGAGGTGCGCGGCATCGCCACGGCCTGGATCACGCTGGACGGCGCCGACAACGACATCGCGCGCTTCCTGGCGCGGCTGGAGGCGGTGGTCGCGGGCCTGGGCATCGTGCCGGGCCAGCCGGGCTCCCCGCATGACCTGGTACCGGCGTTCGCCGCGCGTGCGGCGCCGTTCGCCGTGTTCCTGGACGACTTCGAGGCGCTGCAGGAACCCACGGTGCTGGAGCTGGTGCAGGAGATCCTGGAGCATCTGCCGCGCCATGGGCGGCTGGTGATCGGCTCGCGCAGCACGCCGGCGCTGAACCTGGGGCGGCTGCGGGTGCGCCGGCAGGTGGACGAGGTCGGCGCCCCGGAGCTGCGCTTCGATCCGGGCGAGACGGCCACCTTCCTGGCGCGGCGCGGCTGCGCGGCGATGGACGCCGGGCAGGTCACGCGGCTGCATGCGAAGACCGAAGGCTGGTGCGCCGCGCTGTGGCTGGCCTCGATCGCGCTGCAGCGCAGCGCCGATCCGGCCGCCTTCGTGGCGCGCTTCTCCGGCTCCGACCGGGCCGTCGCGGATTACCTGGCGGAGGATGTGCTGGCCCAGCAGTCGCCGCAGGTGCGGGAGTTTCTGCTCGCCACCAGCATCCTGCGCCAGCTCGAACCGGCGCTGTGCCAGGCCCTGTGTCCGCAGCTCGACTGCACCGGCCTGCTGGCCCAGCTCGAACGCGAGAACCTGTTCCTGATGCCGGTGGCAGCATTGCCGGGCGCCTGGCGCTACCACAGCCTGTTCGCCGATTTCCTGCGGGCGCGGCTGCGCGCCGAGCAGCCGGATTCACTGGGGCGCCTGCACGGTGCTGCGTCGCAGTGGTACGAGGGCTGCGGGCGCCCGGTGCCAGCCACCGACCATGCGCTGGAGGCCGCCGACTGGCCGCGCGTGCTGGATCTGCTCGCGCAGCATGCGGAACGCCTGCTGGAGCAGGGGCGCATGCGGTTGCTGGCCCGCTGGTTCGCCGGCATTCCGGCGTCGCTGCTGCGCGCGCATCCGCATGTGCAGATGATGGGCATCTGGGCGACGCTGTTCACGCGCGGGCCCTGGGAGGCGCTGCGCCAGGTCGAGGCCTCGGCCTGCGTGCGCAGCGACGACGCGCGCGTGCAGCAGAACCTGGCGGCGATGCGCCCGCTGGCGCTGGCCATGCAGGACCGCTACCCGGAGGCCTATGTCGCCGGCGTCGCCAGCCTGGAGGCCGCACCGGTCGAGGCCACCTTCGCGCACGGCGTGCTGCACAACGCGATGGCCAACATCTTCAGCGTGCTGGGCAATGCGCGCGAGGCGCAGCGCCTGCTCGACGGCGCCCGCGCCGCGCGCGGCGAGGACACCTTCAACCGCATGTACACCGAGTCGATGGAGGGCATGCTGGACCTGCTGGCCGGCCGGCTGCGCCATGCCAAGGCGCGCTTCCGGATGGCGGTGGACGCGACCCATGCAGCCAACTTCAACCAGACCCACGGCAACGCCTGGGCCGGGGTGCTGTATGCCTGCGTCGCCTACGAGAGCAACCAGCTCGAACGGGCCGGCCACCTGCTCAATGTCTACCTGCCGATGGCGCGCGAGGTCGGCCTGCCGGACCACATGATCCTGAGCCATGTGATGCGCGCCCGCATTGCGTCGGTCGAGGGCGACGGCGATGCGGCGCTGAGCACGCTGGCCGAACTCGAGGACATCGGTTATGCGCGCAAGCTGCCGCGGGTGGCGGTGGCCGCGCGGCTCGAACGTGCGCGGCTGCTGATGCTGCAGGACGACGGGCCGGCGGCGTTGCGCGAGCTCGAGCGTGCCGACATCGCCGAGATCTGGGCCCGGGAGCGCGAGCAGCGGCTTCTGGCCCATGATCTGGACACGCTGGTGCTGGCGCAGCTGCGCCACGCGCTGGAGTTCGGCGACCCGGCGTCCTGCATCGCGCCGCTGACGCGCGAACTGGAGGCGGCCCGCCTGGGCGGGCGCGGGCGGCGCGTGCTGCGCATCCAGCTGCTGCGCGCGATGGCGCTGCAGGCCGCCGGCCGGACCCCGCGCGCGCTGCAGGACATGGCCCCGGTGCTGCAGACCGCCGCGCAGGAGGGTTACATGCGCATGCTGCTCGACGAGGGGCCGGCGGCGCTGGCGCTGCTGCGCCTGCATGCGCAAACCCAGCAGGGCCAGCGTTTGCAGCCGTTGCTGGCCGACCATGTGGACCGGCTGCTGCGCTGTGCGGCCCAGGCACCGGCGGGTCCGCCGCCGCCGGTCGCGGCCCCCAGCGAGGCGCTCACCGGCAAGGAGCTCCAGGTGCTGGTGCTGCTGGGCCAGGGCTACTCGAACAGTGCGCTGGCCGGCCGGCTGCAGATCTCCGACAGCACGGTACGCACCCACCTGCGCAACATCTACCAGAAGCTGGGCGCCAGCAGCCGCACACACGCGGTGGCGGTGGCCCGCGAGCGCCGCATGATCGCCTAAAGTGATATCAGCCCGGCCGCAAGCCGAGCGGGCTGCGTCTGTTGCCGGATATCAAGTGCCGGCCCGGGCCCAGTGCAGCGCGTCGTCGAGCTGGTCGAACACCTTGATCGGGTGCAGCGCCTCGCCCTCGGCGACGCTGGACTCGACATTGCCACGGATGACCGGGTCGGTGGTGGCGAACGCAAACCGGAGATGGGGGTTGGTCGTGAAGCCCCCGAGGCGCAGCGCACGCAGGTGCATGCGTTCGGCGGCGGTGGCCGCCATCCGCGTGGCCGGCGGGTAGACCGACACGACATAGCGCAGGTGGGGAAAATCCGGGTGGCTCGTGATGCGCTGCTCGGACTCCAGCAGGTCGTGGCCGGCGACGACACCCGAAAAATGCTTGACGGCCCCGGACCGTTCCCACTCGATGCTGTACGGCATGTGCCTCGTCCACCACTCCGGTTACGCGGATGCGGCGCCCTCCGACGCTTCCGGCGGCCGCCATCCTAGTCCTTGCAAATCGATCAGGTTTGATCTGCGTCAAAAGA
>JAEUOX010000352.1 GCA_016790475.1 Rhodoferax sp.
GGGTTGTTGTTGCCGATGTTGAACACCCGGTAGGGCGCGCTGCTGGTCGCCGGGTCGGCCGCGACAGCGTCGTAGGCCGGGTTCGGGGTGGCGGGCCGGTCGTTGACGCGGATCACGCCTTCGACGATGTCGTCGACATAGGTGAAGTCCCGCTGCATGTTGCCGTAGTTGAAGACGTCGATCGGACGGCCTTCCAGGATCGCCTTGGTGAACAGGAACAGCGCCATGTCCGGCCGGCCCCAGGGGCCGTACACCGTGAAGAAGCGCAGCCCGGTGGTCGGCAAGCCGTACAGATGGCTGTAGGTGTGGGCCATCAGCTCGTTGGCCTTCTTCGTGGCGGCGTACAGGCTGACCGGGTGATCGACGCTGTCGTGCTCGGAGAACGGCATCTTGGTGTTGCCGCCGTAGACGCTGGAGCTCGACGCATAGGTCAGGTGCTGCACCTTGCCGTGCCGGCAGCCTTCCAGGATGTTGATGAAGCCTTCCAGGTTGCTGTCCACATAGGCATGCGGGTTCTGCAGCGAGTAGCGCACACCGGCCTGGGCCGCCAGGTGGATGACGCGGTCGAAGCCCTCGTCGGCAAACAGCTTGGCCACACCCGCCCGGTCGGCGACGTCCATCTTGACGAAGCGGAAGCCGGCGTGCGGCGTGAGCCGGTCCAGCCGCCGCTGCTTCAGCGTGACGTCGTAGTAGTCGTTCAGGTTGTCCAGCCCCACCACCTGGTCGCCGCGGGCCAGCAGCCGCAGCGAGGTGGTCATGCCGATGAATCCGGCAGCGCCTGTCAGTAGGATCTTCATGGCCGCCAAGTCTACCGGCAATCAGCGCAGGCCCAGCCGGCGGCAGATCTCCAGCGTGGGCGCGCTCTGGTTCATCGTGTAGAAGTGCAGCGCCGGGGCGCCGCCGGCCCGTAGCTTCTCGCACATGGCGGTGACGACGTCCAGGCCGAAGGCGCGGATGGACGCGATGTCCTCCTTGAAGGCCAGCAGCCGCAGACGGATCCAGCGCGGGATCTCGGCGCCGCACATGTCGGAGAAGCGCATCAGCTGGGTCGCATTGGTGATCGGCATGATGCCCGGCAGCACCGGCACATGCACGCCCATGCGGTGGGCGTCGTCCACGAAGCGGAAGTAGGCGTCCGGGTTGTAGAAGTACTGGGTGATTGCGGAGTTGGCGCCGCTCTTGACCTTCATCGCGAACGCGTGCAGGTCGTGCTCCGGGCTGCGGGCGCGCGGGTGGGTCTCCGGGTAGGCGGCCACGTCCAGCAGGAAATGGTCGCCCGTCTCGTCACGGATGAACTCCACCAGGTCGCAGGCGTGGCGGAACTCGCCTTCGGCGCCATAGGGGCTGGGCATGTCCCCGCGCAGAGCGACGATGCGGCGCACGCCCATCTCCTTCAGGGTGTTCAGCTGCTCGCGCACGCTGTCCTTCGTGGCGCCCACGCACGCAAAGTGCGGCGCGGCCGACTGCATGCCTTCGGCGAACATCTCCGCAATGGCACTGAAGGTGCCCTGCTGGGTGGAGCCGCCGGCGCCGTAGGTCACGGAACAGAAGTCCGGCTGCAGCGTGTACAGCTCCTGGCGGACGACGCGGATCTTTTCGGCGCCGTCGGCCGTCCGGCCGGGAAAGAACTCCAGGCTCACGGGAAAACTGGCAGATGTCATGGCAAGACCTCCAGGGATCGAATCGAATGAACAAAGAACTCGCGGTTTCCGTCGCCGCCCTCGATAGGCGAGGCGAAGTAACCGCTGACCAGCAGGCCGGCCGCCCGGTGCGCCTGCCGGATGCGCTGCTCGACCTGCGAGTACAGGCCCGCGTCGGCAACGATGCCGCCGCGGCCGACCTGCCCCGGCTGCAGCTCGAACTGCGGCTTCACCAGCATCAGCAGCACGCCACCGGGGCGCAGCAAGGGCACCACCGCCGGCAGCACCAGCGTCTGCGAGATGAAGGACAGATCGCCCACCAGCAGATCGAAGCTTTCCCTCGAAAGCTCCGGGTGCTCCGCCAGCTCCGCCGGATGGCGGGCATTCAGGCCTTCCAGGCAGGTGACCCGTGGGTCGGCGCGTAGCCGCGCATGCAGTTGGCCATGCCCGACATCGATGCCGACCACTTGCGCCGCCCCCTGCTGCAGCAGACAGTCGGTGAAGCCGCCGGTGGACTGCCCCACGTCCAGGCAGCGCCAGCCTGCCGGCCGCACCCCGGCCTGCGCCAGCGCGCCTTCGAGCTTGAGTCCGCCACGCGACACGAA
>JAEUOX010000361.1 GCA_016790475.1 Rhodoferax sp.
CTACCAGGTGGGCGTGCGGATCAACATCGACGTGCTGAACGCACAGAGCCAGCTGTTCCAGACCAAGCGCGACCTGGCCCGGGCCCGCTACGACGTGCTGGTGGGCTCGCTGCGCCTGCGCCAGGCCAACGGCTCGCTGAAACCCGAAGACGTGCAGGCCATCAACAGCCTTCTGGTCAAGTAAGCGCTCCGCCATGCAGCAGCAGCCGGCGGTCAACGTCCTGTGCATCAAGTGGGGGCGCAAGTACGGGCCGGAGTACGTCAACAAGCTGTACTCGATGGTGCGCCGCCATCTGAAGCGCCCGCACCGCTTCGTCTGCCTGACGGATGACACCCAGGGCATCGATCCGGCCATCGAGATGCACCCGATCCCGCCGGTCGGCTTCTCGGAGTTCGACACCCGCCAGCCCTGGACCTTCGGGCACGGCTGGCTCAAGCTCACCAGCTTTGCCGATCCGCTGTACGACCTGCGCGGCCGCACGCTGTTCCTGGATCTGGACATCGTGATCGTCGACAGCATCGACTGCTTCTTCGACGAGCCGGCCCCGTTCTGCGTGATCCGGGAGTGGGACAAGACCGACGGCACCGGCAATACCTCGGTCTACCTGTACACGATCGGCGCCCATGCCGACGCGCTGGAGCACCTGCGCACGAACTACCCCGCCGCCATCGCCGACGTGCGCAACGAGCAGGAGTACATCACCGGCTACCTGGGGCGCCAGGGGCGGGTCAGCTATTGGCCGGCAACCTGGTGCGTCAGTTTCAAGCGCCATTGCGTGCCCCGCGGCCTGATGAGCTGGGTGCGCCCGCCGACGATCCCCCCCGGCGCGAAGATCATCGCGTTCCACGGCAAGCCGAACCCGCCGGATGCGATCGTCGGCGACAGCGGCAAGTGGTACCGCCGCGTGCCGCCCACGCAGTGGGTCGCCGACCACTGGCGCTAGCCCGCCCGGACACCATGTTGCGGGCCTGGCGACTGTTGGCCTGGTGCGCCGTCGGCCCGTTGTTCCTCTACCTGTGGTGGCGCGGTCGCCGCGAGCCGGCCTACCGGCAGCGCTGGGCCGAGCGGCTCGGCCGCGGCGCGGTGCCGGCGCAGCAGCGCCACGGCGTGCTGCTGCACTGCGCGTCGGTCGGCGAGGTGATCGCGGCCCGCGGCCTGGTGCACCAGCTGCTGGCGGATCCGCATTGGGGGCCGGTCACGATCAGCTGCACCACGCCCACCGGCGCGCGCCAGATCGCCGCGGACCATGGCGATCGGGTGCTGCAGCGCTACTTCCCGATCGACACGCCGGGCGCTACACGGCGATTCCTGCAGGCGCTGCAGCCGCGCCTGGTGCTGCTGATGGAGCGCGAGCTGTGGCCGGAGTTCCTGCACCAGGCGCAGTGGCAGGGCCTGCCGGTCGCGCTGGTGAACGCGCGGCTGTCCGAGCGCTCCGCGCAGGGCTACCGGCGCTGGGTGCGGCTGGTCGGCCCGGCGCTGCGCAGCCTGCGTCTGGTGCTGGCCGAGGACGCCGCCAGCGCGCAGCGGCTGCAGGCCCTGGGCGTGTCGCCGCAGCGGCTGCAGATCACCGGCAACCTGAAATCCGATGTGCAGGCCGGCCCGGCGCTGCGGCAGGCCATCGCCGCGCGCCGTGCAGCGATCGGCGCGCGGCCGGTGCTGACGGCCGGCAGCACGCACGCCGGTGAGGACGAGGCGCTGCTGGCCGCGTTCCAGCGCCACCTGGCCACCGAACCCGACAGCCTGCTGGTGCTGGTGCCGCGCCACCCGGAGCGCTTCGCGCCGGTGGCCGCGCTGCTCGCCGCCAGCGGCCTGCGCACCGCCCGCCTTGGCGATGGCGAACCTGCGTGGTCCGACACGCAGGTGCTGCTGATCGACCGCATGGGGGAGCTGATGCTCTGGTACGGCGTGGCCGAGGCCTGCTTCATCGGCGGCAGCCTGGTGCCGCGCCAGGGCCACAACCCGCTGGAAGCCCTGTGCCTGGACAAGCCCCTGCTGACCGGCCCGCACACCGCCAACTTTGCGACAGTGTTCCAGGCGCTGGAGGACGCGGACGCGCTGCTGCGGGTGGCCGACGCCGATGCGGTGTTCACACAATGGCACGCCCTGCGGGCTGACCCGGCGGCCTGCAGCGCGCGGGTGGCCCGCGGCCGCACGGTACACCAGGCCCTGACCGGCGCGCTGCAGCGCACGCTGGACAGCCTGCACCCGCTGGTGGCGCCCTTCGACCTGCAGGCCGGCGCCCCGCCACGCGTGCACCAGGCGGGCGGCAGCACCGTGTGGGCCGACGGCGCGCTGTTCGCCGAGGCTTCGCCGGCCCTGTTCGACCCGGAGCACTGGCGCCAGCGCGGCAGCGTGCAGCGGCTCGATGGCGGCCGGGGCCAGGTGCATCGGGTCGCCGACGCGCAGGGCCGCTACCTGCTGCGCCACTACTACCGCGGCGGCCTGATGGCCCGCGTCAGCCGCGACGTGTTCCTGCACCGGCCGGTGCCGGCGTCGCGCGCGATGCAGGAAATGCAGCTGCTCGGCGCGCTGCGCCGCCATGCGCTGCCGGTGCCGCACGCCGCCGCCGCCCGCTACCAGCGGGCCGGCCTGGGCTACCGCGCCGACATCCTGGTGCAGGAGATCCCGCAGGCCACCGACATCGCCCGGCTGATGGACCGGGAGCGCAACCTCAGCGACGCCGAATGGCAGGCGCTCGGGCGCGTCGTGCGCCGTCTGCATGACGCCCAGTGCTTCCACAGCGACCTGAACTGCCACAACCTGCTGCTCGACGCGCAGGGCGGCGCCTGGATCGTCGACTTCGACAAGTGCGGCTTCCGCCCCGGCGACGACTGGAAGGCCGCCAACCTGCAGCGCCTGCTGCGCTCGCTGCGCAAGGAGCTGCGGCTGGATCCGTCCTTTCGCTGGAACGACAGCCGCTGGGCCATCTTCACCACCGCGTACGAGGCCGATCCGCGCAGCGCCCTGGCGCCGACGGCCAGTCTGCCATGAACCTCACGACCCACACGCTGCCCGAGGAACTGCGCCGCGCCGCACAGGAAACGCCGGACCGGCCCTTCCTGCGCATGCTGCATGGCGAATGGACCTACCGCCAGGTCGATGACGACTCCGACCAACTGGCCGCCGGCCTGCAGCAGCTCGGCGTGGCGCGCGGCGACACGGTGAGCCTGCTGCTGCCCAACGGCATAGCGTTCGCGCTGGCCTGGTTCGCGTTGGCCAAGCTGGGCGCGGTCACTGCGCCGGTCAACACCGCGCACCAGGGTGCGGTGCTGGCCAGCGCGATCGACCTGGTGCAGAGCCGTCTGCTGATCGTGCATGCCAGCCTGCTGCCGCAGCTGGATGCGGTGCGTGGCAGCCTTGCCACCGTGCGCCAGGTGATCGTCGTGGGCGGGCCGGCATCGGAAGGCTGCACTGCCTGGGATGCCGTGATGGATGCCGGCCGTGGCCGGGTGCCGGCACCGCTGTCGCCCCCGGCCCACTTTTCCGACCTGTGCCTGCTGCTGTACACCTCCGGCACGACCGGCCGCTCGAAGGCAGCCATGATCTCGCACCGCTATGTGCTGCGCCAGGGCCAATGCGTCGTGCAGGGCCTGGGCCTGCGGGCCGATGACGTGCTGTACTGCCCCTACCCGATGTTCCACATGGACTCCGCGATCATGACGATCGCACCGGCGCTGGTGCTGCGGGCGGTGGCGGCGATCGGCGAGCGCTTCAGCGTGTCGCGCTACTGGGACGAGGTGCGCGCGCTGCAGGCCACCGTGTTCGACTTCATGGGCGCCACGCTGACGATGCTGTGGAAGCAGCCGCCCGGCCCGCAGGACCGCGCGCACCGGGCCCGGCTGGGCTGGGGCGTGCCGATGCCGGAATGGGCGCCGCAGTTCGAGGCGCGCTTCGGCTGCCGGCTTGTCGAGCTGTACGGCTCCACCGAGATGGGCGCAATCATCTTCACGCCGCCGGACGGCCCGCGCCGCACCGGCTCCTGCGGCAAGCCGATGGGCCCGTGGGAGGTGCAGCTGCAGGACGAGGACGGCTTCCCGGTGCCGCCCGGCACGCCCGGCGAGCTGGTCGTGCGCGCCACCGAGCCCTCGGTGCTGACCGACGGCTACTGGGCCATGCCGGAGGCCACGCTGGCCGCCTTTCGCAACCAGTGGTTCCACACCGGCGACGTGCTGCGGGCCGATGACGAGGGCTGGCTGTACTTCATCGGCCGGCGCAAGGACATGGTGCGCCGGCGCGGCGAGAACATCTCCGCGGCCGAGGTGGAGCTGGTCATCGAGACCCACCCCGACATCCTGGAGTGCGCCGTCTACGGCGTGCCCAGCGACATGACCGAGGAGGAGGTCATGGTCAGCGCGGTGCTGCGGCCCGGCAGCACGCTGTTGCCCCAGCAGCTGTGCGACTGGTGCCAGGCGCGCATGGCCCGCTTCATGGTGCCGCGCCATGTGCGCTTCGTCGACAGCCTGCCCAAGACACCGACCGACAAGGTCGAGAAATTCCAGCTTCGCCAGCAGGGCGCCGCCGGCGCCTGGGACCGCGAAGCCCCCACGCCGCCAGGAGCCCCACCATGAGTTTTGTCACCCTCTCCCGCCAGGGCCCGGTCAGCATCGTCACGCTGAACCGGCCGGAGCGCCTCAACGCGATGAGCGGCCCGTTGATGGACGACCTGCATGCCGCGCTGGTCGACGCCCAGGCCGACCCGGACACGCGGGTGATCGTGTTCACCGGGGCCGGCCGGGCCTTCTGCGCCGGCGACGACCTGAAGGAGTTCGGCGCGCAGTCCGCCAGCCCGGCCGCGGTGGCCGCGATGTGCGACCAGATCCAGCAGATCACGCGCGACCTGATGTTCGGCCCGAAGCTGGTGATCGGCGCGATCCACGGTTATGCGGTGGGCGGCGGCTTCGAGTGGGTGCTGAACTGCGACATGACGGTGGCGGCCGACAACCTGGTGGCCTTCTTTCCGGAAATGGGCCTCGGCCATTTCGTGACCGGCGGCGTCACGCAGCTGCTGCCGCAGACGGTCGGCTACCAGAAGGCGATGGAGCTGTTCGTGCTCGGCGAGCGGCTGGATGCCGCCACACTGCTGCAGCTGGGCCTGGTCAATCGCGTCGTGCCGCTGGACGCGATGCTGGACACCGCGCTCGCGCTCGCGCGCCAGGTCGCCGAACGCGCGCCGCTGGCCACCCGGCTGCTCAAGCGCGCGATGACCACCGGGCTGTCCAGTCAACTGGCCGGCGCGCTCGAGCTGGAGCGCCAGTCCGCGATGGCCTGCTTTGCCGACCCCGACACCGCCGCGCGCATCGCGCAGAAGACCCAGAGCCGCTGAGCCTCAGCCTGCCGGCCCCAGCCGCTGCTGCAGGAAATCCAGGAAGCAGCGCAGCTTGGGCGGCATCTGCCGCTGGCTCGCGACGACGCCATGCAGCGTGCCGGCGAACTCCGGCGGCCCGTCGCGCTGCAGCCGGACCAGACGACCGGTAGCCAGATCCTCGCCAACCACCCAGTCCGGCAGCAGCGCCGCACCGATGTGCGCCAGCACCGCCTGGTGCATCAGCGTCGTGTCGCTGCATTTCATGACCGGGTCCCAGCGGCCGGCGGGGCCCGTCGCAGGCACCGGCAGCGGCAGGCGATCGAGCTGCACATAGTTCGGGGCGACCATCGGCAGCGCTGTGCCACCTGCGGCGGACGCACCCGCCTGCCAGCGGGCCAGGAAGTCCGGCGTGGCGACCAGCAGGAAGGGTACGGCACATAGCGGGCG
>JAEUOX010000028.1 GCA_016790475.1 Rhodoferax sp.
AGTCCGGCGTCAGGCGCTCGGTCAGGTTCGCGGTAGCTTTCAAGGTCGTGAAGCTTGCGTCCGCGCCGGCCCGGGCCCCGGGCTGGTTGAAGGCCGCGGTATCCCCCCGGCTGCCCAGCGGCAGGTTGCGCGTCAGCGTGATGGAGGCCGCCACGTCGCGCCGGGCACTGCGCAGGCCACCGCTGTAGCCCAGGCTCAGCGGCGTGACGCGCAGGCTGGGGACCAGGCTCGGCCCGCCCGCGGCGGGCAGCACGGTGTTGCCGTAGTTGCGGCGGTCCAGACCGAAGGCCAGCTTGTGTTCCCATCCGCCGACCGTGGCGAGCTGGCGGTTGTAGCGGGCCCCCAGGATCAGGCCATTGCCGCTGACGGAAAACAGGTCGATGCGGCCGGAGTCGACGTTCGAATAGCCCAGCGTGACATCCACCGAGTCGCCCAGTTCGTAGAGCGGCACCCGGTAGCCCACGCCCAGGATCGCCACCTTGCCGGGGTGGGTCGGGCTGGTGAGCGCCTGGGCCGACAGCGTGTGGTCCCGGTCGAACAGGTTGGCGTGCAGCAGCGACACGCCCATCCGGTAGCGGCCGGTGCTGCGATTGCCGGAGTTGTCCAGCGAGGCGATGAAGCGCAGTGGCCGGTCGTCGACCACGCGCACCAGCGCGTCCGTCTGGCCGGTGGACTCCGACTGGCGGAAGGTCACGGCGGTGTTCTTCGCGAAGCTCTCGTTGGCCAGGTTCAGGTTGCGCTGAAGCTCGTCGATGTTGACGACCTCACCCTGGCGCAGCGCCGGCAGCGAGCGCAGGATGTTGGCGTCATCATGGTGCTTGGCACCCTCGACGACCACCCGCTCCAGGCGGGCTTCGACGACCAGCAGCTTGACGACGCCGTCCTGCACGTCCTGCTCGGGGACCTCGATCTTGACCGAGCCGTAGCCCGCCTTCAGGTAAGCCTTCTGCAGGGCCTCCAGCGCCAGCTGGATGGTCTCGAAGCTGGATTTCGGGCCGGTGAACGGCATCACCGTCAGGCTGACGGTGTTCGGGGGCAGCAGCGAATTGCCCTCGATCTGGTAGCCGCGGATCGGAAAAGTGGGGGCCTCCTGCGCCTGTGCCGGCGCCGATGCCGCGCCCGCCAGCAGGCTGGCAGCGACAAGCACGATGCCGATGCGTTGGAACGATGCCAAGAAACCCACCCTGAAATGCAAGCAGCATTCTAGGCGCGGGGTCCGGAGCCATCCCCCGGGTGAACCCGGGGCGATGCATCGGCGCTACATCGCCCGAAAAAGGTGCGCGTAGAGCCGGCTGACGGCGAGCCGTTCGTTGCGGCCGCGCAACTCGATCCACAGTTTGCCGGCCTCGTCCCGCGTCACCGCGCGGATGGCCGGCGCACGGACCACCACCGCGCGGTGGATCTGCCAGAACACCTGCGTGTCCAGCCGTGGCAGCAACTCGCGAAGCGGCGTGCGGATCAGGTATTCATGGCCGGCCGTCAGCACACGCACATACTTGTCCGCCGCCTCGAAGCACAGCACCTCGTCGACCGGGACCATGTGGATCGCCGAGCCGACACTCGCCTGGATCACCTGCAGGGCGCCCTGCGCGGGCGTCGCGGCGGTGGTTGGCCCCAGCAGCGCACGCAGTTGCGCCAGGGTGTTGTCCAGGCCGGGGTCCTGGGCGCTGGCGGCG
>JAEUOX010000365.1 GCA_016790475.1 Rhodoferax sp.
GCGACACCGGCGCCGTGACCTTGCGCGGGGTGCCGTCCTGCGTCCACTGCGTGCGCATCGACAGCGAATCCTTGCCGACCGGGATCGAGATGCCCAGCGCCGGGCACAGCTCCAGGCCGACGGCGCGCACGGTGTCGTACAACGCGGCGTCCTCGCCCGGCTCGCCGCAGGCCGCCATCCAGTTCGCCGACAGCTTCACGCGCGGCAGCGCGATCGGCGCGGCCAGCAGGTTGGTCAGCGCCTCGGCCACCGCCATGCGGCCGGAGGCCGGCGCATCCAGCGCGGCCAGCGGCGTGCGCTCGCCCATGGCCATGGCCTCGCCGCGCAGGCCGGCATAGTCCGCCAGCGTGACGGCGCAGTCGGCGACCGGCACCTGCCAGGGGCCGACCATCTGGTCGCGGTGGCTGAGGCCGCCAACGGTGCGGTCGCCGATCGTGACCAGGAAGCGCTTCGAGGCGACCGTCGGGTGCGCCAGCACCGCGATCGCCGCCTGCTGCAGGCTGATGCCGCCCAGATCGAGCGGCCGGCCGCGCCGCTGGATGCGCCGCACATCGCGGTGCATCCGCGGCGGCTTGCCCAGCAACACGTCCATCGGCATGTCCACCGGCGCCGGTGCATCGCCGTCGCCCAGCACCAGCTGGCGCGCCTCGGTCGCCTCGCCAACCACCGCGAACGGGCAGCGCTCCCGCTCGCACAGGGCACGGAACAGCGGCAGCGCGTCCGGCGCGATGGCCAGCACGTAGCGCTCCTGGCTTTCGTTGCACCAGATCTCCTTCGGCGCCAGGCCGCTCTCCTCCAGCGGCACGGCCCGCAGGTCGAAGCGCGCACCACGCCGCGCATCGTTCGTGAGCTCCGGGAACGCATTCGACAGGCCGCCGGCGCCGACGTCATGGATCGCCAGGATCGGGTTGCCGGCCCCCAGCGCCGCGCAATGGTTGATCACCTCCTGGGCCCGGCGCTGCATCTCCGGGTTGCCCCGCTGCACCGAGTCGAAGTCCAGCGCGGCGGAATTCGCGCCAGTCGCCATCGAGCTGGCGGCGCTGCCGCCCATGCCGATGCGCATGCCCGGGCCACCGAGCTGTACCAGCAGGCTGCCCGGCGGGAAGGCGATCTTCTGCGTCAGCGCGGCGTCGATGCTGCCCACGCCGCCGGCGATCATGATCGGCTTGTGGTAGCCGCGCTGCAGCGTGTCCACGTCGGTCGCGACCGACTGCTCGTATTCCCGGAAGTAGCCCAGCAGGTTCGGGCGGCCGAACTCGTTGTTGAATGCGGCGGCGCCCAGCGGGCCCTCGGTCATGATCTGCAGCGGGCTGGCGATGTGCTCCGGCCGGCCGTAGCCGGTGGCGGCCGGGTCGAACTGCAGCCGCGACACCGTGAAGCCGGCCAGGCCGGCCTTGGGCCGGGACCCGCGGCCGGTGGCGCCTTCGTCCCGGATCTCGCCGCCTGCGCCGGTGGAGGCCCCGGGGAACGGCGAGATCGCGGTCGGGTGGTTGTGCGTCTCGACCTTCATCAGCACATGCTGCTGCGCCGGCTCGGCCGCATACACCGGCGCGCGGCCGAGGTCGGGCCCGCTGCGGGCCAGGAAGCGCTCGACCGGGCCGCCTTCCATGACCGACGCGTTGTCGGCGTAGGCGACGACCATATGCTGCGGGTTCTGCTGGTGGGTGTGGCGGATCATCGCGAACAGCGAGTGCGGCTGCACCTCGCCGTCGATCGTGAAGCCGGCATTGAAGATCTTGTGGCGGCAATGCTCGCTGTTGGCCTGCGCGAACATCATCAGCTCGACGTCGGTCGGGTTGCGCTGCAGCCGCGTGAAGGCCTCGACCAGGTAGTCCATCTCGTCGTCGGCCAGCGCCAGGCCGAAGTCGGTGTTGGCCTGCCGCAGCGCCTGGCGGCCACCGCCGAGCACATCCACGCGCTCCATCGGTGCGGCCGGCACGGCGGCAAACAGCTGGGCGGCGGCTTCGCGGTCGAACACGACGCTTTCGGTCATCCGGTCGTGCAGCAGGGCGGCGACCGCCTGGCGCTGCGCGCCGTCCAGCACCGGGGTGCGCCCCAGCAGACCCGCCTGCAGCGTGAGCCGGTACTCGGTGATGCGCTCGATGCGCTGCACCGCCAGCCCGCAGTTGTGCGCGATGTCGGTCGCCTTGGAGGCCCAGGGCGAGACCGTGCCCAGCCGCGGCATGACCACCACCAGCTCGCCGGTCTGCGGTCCGTCGTACGGGTCGCCGTAGTCGAGCAGCGCGGCCAGCCGCTGCCGGGCCGGCGCATCCAGGGGCTCCGCCGTGCGCACGACATGCACATGGCGCGCGGCGACGCCGCTGATCCGCGGGTGCACCGCTTGCAGCGCCGGCAGCAGCTGGCGGGCACGGAAGGCGCCGAGCGCATGGCTGCCGGCAAAGAAGTGGGTGGTGGGGGTCACGGGAAGGGCCTGGGAGGGGGCTGTGGGTCGGTGGGCGCCGGCGATGTCGGTGCGGCCGGTGGGGCCGCTGCCAAACCCGCCGGATTTTACCGATGGCCCGATGGGATAATTGATGCATGACAATTACCTACAAGGACGCCGAGGGCGTCGCCGGAATGCGCGTGGCCGGCCGGCTGGCGGCCGAGGTGCTGGACTACCTGACGCCGCATGTGGTGCCCGGCGTCACGACCAACGCGCTCGACAAGCTGGCGCACGACTACATCACGCAGGTCCAGGGCGCGATCCCGGCACCGCTGAACTACCGTGGCGGCGGCAACACCCCCTACCCCAAGTCCATCTGCACCTCGGTCAACCACCAGGTCTGCCATGGCATCCCGAATGACAAGCCGCTCAAGCGCGGCGACATCGTCAACATCGACATCACCGTCATCAAGGACGGCTGGCACGGCGACACCAGCCGGATGTTCATCGTCGGCGACACCTCGATCGCTGCCCGGCGGCTGTGCAGCCTGACCTACGAGGCCATGTGGCGCGGCATCGTGATGGTGCGCCCCGGTGCGCGGCTCGGCGACATCGGCTGGGCGATCCAGAAGTTCGCCGAGGGCCAGGGCTTCAGCGTGGTGCGCGAGTTCTGCGGCCACGGCATCGGGCGGATCTTCCATGAGGAACCGCAGGTGCTGCACTACGGCCGCCCCGGCACGCTGGAGGAGCTCCACCCCGGCATGACCTTCACGATCGAGCCGATGATCAACGCCGGGCGCCGCGACATCAAGGACGGCCCCGAGAAGGACGGCTGGACAATCGTCACGAAGGACCACTCGCTGTCGGCGCAATGGGAACACACCGTGCTGGTCACCGAGACCGGCTACGAGGTGCTGACGCTGTCGGCCGGCAGCCCTGCCATTCCGGATTTCGCCCGCGCCGCCTGAGCGCCCGGGCCCGTCGGCACCCGCCATGCGACTCGCCCCCCTGCCCGACGCCCTGGACGTCGCGCGGCTGCGCGAGCAGTACCGAGCCAGCAAGAAGGCGGTGCAGGCCGCGCTGGGCGGCAGTGGCGCATCCACCCGCGGCGTGCGCGGCGCGCTGCACAAGCTGGCCGCGCTGGCCGACGACAGCCTGCAGACGCTGTGGGAACACGCCGGCCTGACCGGCCTGCACGCGCTGGTCGCCGTGGGCGGCTACGGGCGCGGCGAGCTCTTTCCGCACTCCGACGTGGATGTGCTGGTGCTGCTGCCGGACCATGACGACCCGGAGACAGACACGGAGCTGAAATCCCGCATCGAGGCCTTCATCGGCAGCTGCTGGGATGCCGGCCTGGAGATCGGCTCCAGCGTGCGCACCGTCTCCCAGTGCCTGGCCGAGGCTGCCAAGGACGTCACGGTGCAGACCGCGATGCTGGAGTCACGCCTGGTCAACGGCGACGCCAGGCTGTTCGGCCGCATGCGCGAGAAGCTGCGGATCGCGATGGACCCGCAGGCCTTCTATGTCGCCAAGACGCTGGAGATGCGCCAGCGCCACAGCAAATACCAGGACACCCCCTACGCGCTGGAGCCGAACTGCAAGGAATCGCCCGGCGGCCTGCGCGACCTGCAGGTCGTGCTGTGGGTGGCCAAGGCGGCCGGCCTGGGCAAGAACTGGGACGAGCTCGCGCGCAAGGGCCTGCTGACGGCCTTCGAGGCCAAGCAGGTCAAGCGCAACGAGGCCCTGCTGCGGCTGATCCGCGCGCGGCTGCACCTGCTGGCCGACCGGCGCGAGGACCGGCTGGTCTTCGACCTGCAGACGGCCGTGGCGGAATCCTTCGGCTACCGTTCGACCGACGGCGCCGTGCGGGCCAGCGAAGTGCTGATGCGCCGCTACTACTGGGCGGCCAAGGCGGTCACGCAGCTCAACCAGATCCTGCTGCTGAACCTTGAGGAGCGGCTCTACCCGTCCAAGGCCGAGCCGCGCCCGATCAACGCGCGCTTCAACGACAAGGCCGGCATGATCGACGTCGTCAGCGACGACCTGTACCTTCGCGAGCCGCAGGCGATCCTGGAGACCTTCCTGCTGGACCAGACCACCCCGGGCATCAAGGGGCTGTCCAGCCGCACGCTGCGCGCGCTCTACAACGCACGCCGGGTCATGGACGGCCGCTTCCGCAGCGATCCGGTCAACCGCGCGACCTTCCGCAAGATCATCATGCAGCATGACGGTCTGACCCATGCGATGCGGCTGATGAACCAGACCTCGGTGCTCGGGCGCTACCTGTGGGTGTTCCGGCGCATCGTCGGGCAGATGCAGCATGACCTGTTCCATGTCTACACGGTGGACCAGCACATCCTGATGGTGCTGCGCAACATGCGCCGCTTCTTCATCGTGGAGCATGCCCACGAGTACCCGTTCTGCTCGCAACTGGCCGCCGGCTGGGACAAGCCCTGGGTGCTGTATGTGGCGGCGATCTTCCACGACATCGCGAAGGGCCGCGGCGGCGACCATTCCGATCTCGGGGCGCGCGAGGTGCGCCGCTTCTGCCGGGCCCACGGCATCGAGCGCGAGGATGCGCGCATGATCGCGTTCCTGGTGCGCGAGCACCTGTCGATGAGCAACACCGCGCAGAAGGCCGACCTGTCCGACCCGGACGTGATCCGGGCCTTCGCGGCCAAGGTCGGCAACGAGCGGCGGCTGACCGCCCTGTACCTGCTGACGGTGGCCGACATCCGCGGCACCTCGCCCAAGGTCTGGAATGCCTGGAAGGGCAAGCTGCTCGAGGACCTGTACCGCCTGACACTTCGCGCACTGGGCGGCGGCGCGCCGGATCCGGATGCCGAGGTCGAGGCGCGCAAGCGCGAGGCGCTGGTCATGATCGCGCTGTATGCGCTGCCCTTCGAGGCCCACAAGCCGCTGTGGGACACGCTGGACGTCGGTTACTTCATGCGCCATGACGCGGCCGACATCGCCTGGCACACCCGCCACCTGTCACGCGCCGTGGGTGCCGACAAGGCGGTCGTGCGGGCCCGCCGATCGCCGGTCGGCGAGGGCCTGCAGGTGCTGGTCTACACCCGCGACCAGCCCGACCTGTTTGCCCGCATCTGCGGCTACTTCGACCATGGCGGCTTCAGCATCCTGGACGCGCGGGTGCATACCGCGCGCAACGGCTATGCGCTGGACACCTTCCAGGTTGTCACGACGACGCCCTCGGAGCAGTACCGCGAGCTCACCAGCATGGTCGAAAACGGCCTGGCCACCGCGATCGCCGATACCGGGCCACTGCGCGAGCCCAGCCGCGGGCGGGTCTCACGCCGGGTCAAGAGCTTTCCGATCTCGCCGCATGTCACGCTGCGGCCGGACGAGAAGGCCCAGCGCTGGCTGCTCAACATCTCCGCGAGCGACCGCGTCGGGCTGCTGTACTCGGTGGCACGGGTGCTGGCACGGCACAACATCAACCTGCAACTCGCCAAGATCGCAACGCTGGGCGAGCGGGTCGACGACACCTTCCTGATCAATGGCGTGGAGCTGCAGCACAACCGCACGCAGATCGAGGTCGAGACGGAGCTGCTGCAGGCGCTGGCCTGACCGCATTTGCCAATCCAACGGCAAATTTTGTGTCAACGGCGCCAAGTATGGTCCATGATGTAAGCCGTACTACTAAGTGCTGAACGCAAGGTATGATTTCTGAGGACCATTCAGTCCACAAAAAGAGGAAGCCCTCGATGAGCCTTTCCGAAACTAGCCCAGTTGGTGGGCTTCAGTACTCCACAACCTTTGATGCAAAGCTCTTTGGGGTCAGGTGCGACGTGGAAGTGGTAGTGGACGTGACCTCAGGCCAGACCAAGGCCACTATTGCGATGCGACAGCTACTGCGTTCAATGCATGCATTTAGGATGCCGTTCGAGGTACTGTTGAAACTGGCTGATGTCGTTCAAAGTGCTCATTCGAAGGTGAGCCTGTTGGAGAGCCAGATGGACGGGGCAATTGACCACAAATTGAATTTCGAGGTGAATGGCGCATCTCTCATCGTGGTCCATCCGAAAGGTAGAAGTGCGCGATTCGTGCTGTGCATTGGTGAGTACGTTCGCGAAGGCGCTTTGGATGATCTCTCCGCGGCAGATATCCAAGAAGCGATAAAGCTTGTTACAGACCTCACTGCCAAGGTTCGCACAAAAGTGATGGGCAAAAAATAGTCTGCAATATGAAAATCCGCAATGTCCCGTCTCTGGCTTGGACCAGAACGCTGTACTCATATTGAATTTGTCTGACTCCTTCATTCCATAGTATTGATTTTGCGCGTATGGACCAGCCCCCTTCCAGCCACCGTCTTGATCGCAAAGTCCGACTGCCCCAGGAGTAGTCGGTAAGCTTCGGAGAACAGTCGATATCAATGTAGATATCTTCAGTTGTCGTCCTCGACTGGCCCGTCCAGCCCCGGGAAGAAGATCTCGGTGTAGCCGAAGCGCGTGAAGTCGCGCACCCGCATCGGATAGAGCGTGCCGACCAGGTGGTCGCACTCGTGCTGCACGACGCGCGCATGAAAGCCGTCGACCGTGCGGTCCACCGGGTCCCCGTACTGGTCGAAGCCGGTGTAGCGCACCCGCGCCGGGCGCGGCACGACGGCGCGCAGCCCCGGCACCGACAGGCAGCCCTCCCAGTCCTCGGCCTCCTCCATGCCGCCCTCCGGCCCGGCCAGCGGCGTGATGACCGGGTTGACCAGCACGGTGCGCGGGATCGGCGGCGCGTCCGGGTAGCGCGGGCTGACCGCCCCGGTGCCGAAGATCACGACCTGCAGGTCCACGCCGATCTGCGGCGCCGCGAGGCCGGCCCCGTTGGCCGCGGCCATCGTGTCAAGCAGGTCGGTGATCAGCAGGTGCAGCGCATCGGTATCGAACTGCGTGACCGGCTGGGCCACGCGCAGCAGGCGGGGATCGCCCATCTTCAGGATCTTACGAACGGCCATCGAGCATCTCCTTCAATCCGGCTTCATCCAGCACCGGCACGCCGAGTTCCCGCGCCTTCTCCAGCTTGCTGCCGGCCTCGGCGCCGGCCACGACGAAATGGGTCTTCTTGCTGACCGAGCCGGCCACCTTGCCGCCGGCCGCCTCGATCCGGTCCCGGGCCTCGTCGCGGCCCATGCCCGGCAAGGTGCCGGTGATCACGAAGGTCTTGCCGGTCAGCGGCAGCGTCGCCTTCGGCAG
>JAEUOX010000386.1 GCA_016790475.1 Rhodoferax sp.
CGGCCGCGCCGGCCAGCAGGGCCATCAGGTAGCCCGGGTGCAGGCCGACCGAGCCGAAGAACTGACCGGTGCCTTCGAGGCCGTAGCCGCCGAACCAGCCGAACAGCTTCTGCGCGCCGTGGGCGATGAAGATGATGCCCAGCGGCACGCGCAGTGCGAGGGCCCCGGAGCCGGCGTCCGTGGCCAGCAGGCGGTTGAAGGTCGAGTTGCTCATCGAAGTCTCCAGAGGTTGTGTGGGAGGGAGTCAGGCCTTGCGGATCCACACCGGCGCGATGCCCGTGCCGAGCCCGGCGCCATAGCCGAGGTAGACGTTCAGACCGGCCACCGGCTCGAGGTAGCGCGCGTTCTTCAGCGGCCCGGCGTCGACCGCTGCAAAGCCGATGCTCTCGGCGATCGTGCGGGCGGTCTGCTTCGCACGCTCGCTATCGCTGGCGACGAACACCTCGACCTGGCGGCCGTTGCCGAAGTCGGCGCCTTCGCTGAGCACCTGCGCGAAGACGGTGTTGAAGGCCTTGACGACCTCGGCGCCGGGCACGGCCTGGGCGATCTCTTCCGCGGCCGACGTGCCGTGGCCGAGGGTCAGGCCCATGTAGTCGGCCGTCAGCGGGTTGGTGATGTCGATGACGACCTTGCCGGCCAGGTTGCCGACGCTGCGCAGGGCAGCAACGGCGTCGCCGTAGCCGGTGGCCAGCACGACGGCGTTGGCGCCTTCGGCCGCGCCGGCGGTGGGCACCGCGTTGGCACCCGGATTCGCGGCGGCAACCTGCGCTGCCCTGGCAGCATCACGCGCGGTGACGCTGACTTGGTGACCGGCGCGAGTGAGTTGCTTGACGAACGCCGAGCCCATGTTGCCGGCGCCGATGACGATGATCTTCATGAGGAATCTCCTGGTGGGTAATGCAGCACCGCGGCTGCAATGACTGCACTTTAGGCGTCCCGGTGCAAGATATAAATACATCTATAAATGTCAGTTTGTCCCTGAATCAGGGACAATAGGCCATGGATCGATTCGAGGAAATGCGAACCTTCGCCGCGGTGGTCGATGCAGGGAGCTTCGTGCGCGCGGCCGAGGTGCTGCAGGTGTCGAAGACCGCGGTGTCGCGGCTGGTCGGCGAGCTCGAGGCGCGACTCGGTGTGCGCCTGCTGCACCGCACGACGCGAAAGCTGTCGCTGACGGTCGAAGGCGAGGTGTTCCACGCCCGCTGTCAGGAGTTGCTGATGGGCGTCGAGGAGGCCGAGGCGGAAGTGACGACGCGCGCCGACGAGGCGGTCGGCGTGCTCCGCGTGAACGTGCCGGTGAGCTTCGGGCTGTTGCACCTGGCGCCGCTGTGGCCGGCATTCCTTCAACTGCATCCCAAGGTCACGCTGGATGTGACGCTGGCCGACCGCATCGTCGATCTGGTGGACGAAGGCTACGACCTGGCCGTTCGCATCGCGCGTCTGCCCACTTCGTCGTTGGTCAGCCGCAAGCTCACCGTCACCCGGCTCGTGCTCTGTGCCTCGCCCGAGTACCTGCGCCGCCACGGGACGCCGGCCCATCCCGACGACATTGCGCGGCATGCGGTGTTCAGCTACACCCTGCTGGCATCGGGCGACACATGGAACTTCGAGGGGCGTCAGGGGCCGGTCAACATCAAGGTGGATCCGCGCATGCGCAGCAACAGCGGCGACACCTGCTGCGCCGCCGCGCTGCAGCACCAGGGCATCGTGCTGCAGCCGTCATTCATGGTCGGCGAACATCTGCGCTCGGGCGCGCTGGTCGAGGTGCTGCCGGACTACCGCTCGATCGAACTGGGCGTGTACGCGGTCTACGCCAGCCGCAAGCACCTCCCGCCCAAGGTACGCGTCCTGATCGACTTCCTGGCGGAGGCGTTCCGAGCGCGGGCCTGGGACACCTGACCCGCGTCGCAACACCATGCGGCGCGCAGCTCCGCGACACGTGCGCAACTCTCCTCGCGGACTCGGTGGAAGCCTCACGAGTCCACCTTCTGGAATACTGATCAACTGCTGGAGGCCTGCCCGATGAACCCACTACGTGCCATCGTCACAGCGACCGACTTCTCTGCGCCTGCGAGACACGCGGCACAACGCGCTGCCCTGCTGGCCCAGGCGAGCGGGGGCGCCCTCACGCTGACGCACACGGTCGGTGGCTCGGCACTTGAGGATCTGCGCCGTTGGCTGTCCGACGACAGCGTGACCGGCGGCGCGATCGAGGCCGACGCCCGCCAACACCTGCAGCAACTGGCGGGCGAGCTGGGTCGGTCCCACGGCCTCAACGTCGAAACGCACCTGAGCATCGGCAA
>JAEUOX010000445.1 GCA_016790475.1 Rhodoferax sp.
AGCCGCGCCGCGATGCACCACGCGCATCTGGGCGAGCCGCTGCTGCAGGCGCAGGGCACCTTCGGTCAGGCGGTGGACGGGCTGCGGGCCGCTGGCCTGACCGAGCAGCAGGCCTGGGCCCAGATCAACCGGCTGATCGACCAGCAGGCCTATACCCGGGCCGCCGACGACATCTTCCTGGCCTCGGCCTTCCTGTTCGTGTGTCTGATCGCCGTGGTGGGGTTGACCCGGCGCCCGCCGCGGCAGGCTGGTGCCGCGCCGGCGCCGCCACCCGCGGAGCACTGATCCACCGGGTGGCTCAGGCCGGACCGGCGGCCCACGGAATCTCGATGCCGTGCAGCACGGCGCCGGACTCACCCCGCAGCGCCGCCTGCAGCCGCCGCTGCGACCAGTCGATGTCGATGCTGGCGAAATGGTTCTGCCGCACCAGGTCGCCGATCCGGTTCGGCCCGGCCTCACTGGCCTGGGCCCAGGCATGGGTCATGCCGCTGGAGGTCACCTCGATCCAGGCCGTGCCGTCGGCGCGAGGCTGCCGGTAGAACGCGCCGATGTGCCGGTCGCCGGACAGCAGCACGGTGTTGCGGGCGCCGGTGCGTTCGAGCAGGTCCAGCAGGCGCTGGCGCTCCAGCGGCAGGTTGCCCCAGCACTCCCAGCCATGGCCCTCGGCCAGCACCTGGATGCCCGATACCAGCAGGCGCAACTCGGCCGGCTGGCGCAACTGCGCCTCCAGCCAGGCCCACTGGGTGGCACCCAGCAGCGTCTTGGCAGGATCCGGGTCGGGCAGGTAACGCTCCCGGCCGGGAGCCATCGGGCGATCGGTGCGGCGCAGCGGCGAGCGGAAGCTGCGGCCGTCGAGCAGGATCACCTGTACGCGCTGGCCGGGCGGGCCGATCCGGACCGCCTGGTAGACGCCAGGGTGATTCCGCCGCGGATCGTCGGCCGGTGCGCCCCAGAAGGCCAGGAACGCGTCCCTGGATGCCTGCTGTCCGGCGAACTCGCTGCCGCCATCGTTCAGGCCGTAGTCATGGTCGTCCCAGGTCGCCAGGTGCGGCACCGTCGCCCGCAGCTGCGCGAAGCCGGGGTCGGCCGCGAGCCGTGCATAGGCCCGCTCGAGCCGCTCGCGCGACCAGGGCGGCGTGCTGGCATAGACGTTGTCGCCGCCGAACAGGAACAGGTCCGGCCGCTGGGCCAGGATCGCGTTCCAGATCGGCTGCGGCTTGTCCTGGTCGATGCAGGAGCCGAAGGCGATGCGCCGCAGCGGCCCGGCGGGCATCGGCAGGGGTGCAGCAACAGACGACGGATCGGCCACCGGCAGCTGCGTGCAGGCGATCAGCGCGCCCCCCAGCGCACCGGTGGCGGCGGCCAGCAGCGGCCTACGCCGCATGGTCCTGGCGCCAGCGGGCCAGATCGATGTCCGTGTCCAGCGGAAAGATCGGCCGCGGCACCCGGGGGTAGGGGAGCTTGGCGTAGTCCGGCGTGCACAGGGCGCCGCTGTCGCAGACGATCACCTTGCCGGCGATCGGTTCGAACGCGGCGCGGAAGTGCTGCATCGACTTCAGCCCGACCACCCGGCAGGCCGCGGGGTCGATGCCGAACGCGGTGAACTGCGCCAGGTCCAGCATCTGGGAGGGCTGCGTGACGACCAGCACGTCGATGTCGTCCACCCGCAGCACGACCGTCGGGCCCCAGCTCTTGTCCAGGCCGCCGGTCATCGGGCCGTCGGCGTGGTAGTGGCCGTCGCTGTGCAGCCGCACGGTGGCCGTACAGACCAGCGGGCCGCCGCCCAGCCGCGGATCCGTCTTGCCACCCAGCTGCACCGCCACCTGCGCACCGACCGGCACGCCCTGCAGCTGTTGCACCGT
>JAEUOX010000503.1 GCA_016790475.1 Rhodoferax sp.
CAGCCGGACGCGCAAGCCCAGCACCTTGCTGCCCCAGACCAGCCGCTCGACGACGTCCGGATAGAGGGCCAGCGCCCGTTCCCGGTCCTCCTCGCCGACGAACACATGGATGGCGGTCGCGTCCGGCGGCACCGTCACGAAGATCTTTCCGCGCACCCGGAACGAGCTGTAGTCGTGGTGCGGCTCCTCGGTCGTGGCCTCCAGGGCCAGCGCATGGCGCCGGACGGTCGCAAGCTTCATGCGGCCCTCGCGGCCGCCGGCAGTGCGTCCGGCTCGCACAGGCGGCGGCCGACCAGTACCAGGTCCTTCTCGACGCCCTCCAGCCGCGCGACCCGCGGCATGAAGCCCCAGCGTTCGAAACCCATCCGGGCGAACAGCCGCAGGCTGCCGGTGTTGCTGGCAAAGATGGTCGCGGTCAGGGTCTCGATGCCCAGCCGCGGCGCCTGCGCGATGGCCTGCCCGATCAGGTAGGTGCCCAGCCCCCGGGCCTGGTAGTCCGGGTGCAGGTAGATCGCCAGGTCGGCCGTGCGCGCGCGGAACGGGGCCAGCCGGGCCTGCACGGTGGTGGGCTCCAGATCGCAGCTGCAGGTGCGGGTGGCCACCGCATGGTTGTAGATCTCGACGATGCGCGGCAGGTCGGCTTCGGTGGCGTCACGGTGGGTGTAGGGCATGGTGCAGGGGTGCGGGCGGTGGAAGCCATCCTAACCGTTCGCTGACGGCCGGGGGGCCTGGCGCCATCGGTGCCGCACGGCTGCACGCTAGCGCAGCGGCAGGTACACATCGGTCACCATGTCGGCCGGTCGGACCTGCGGGCCGACATTGACATAGTGAAAGATCAGCGGCGCATCGGCCGGCACCTCGCCACTGTACGGCAGCCAGACATCGACCAGATGGCGCGCGGCCTGGTTGTCCGCGCGGGAGCCGACATCGCGGGCAAAGGCACAGCGCATGGCCGGCAGCACCAGCGTGCGTATGCCGTCCGGGTTAGGTGGAACGTCCTCGTCCACGGACAGGCAGAAGTCTGCGCGGTAGGCCCCCGGCGGCGTCGTGCGCGGGTCGGTGTAGTGCAGGCCGTAGCTGCGGTGCCTCGCGGGATCACCAAGGCCACGGGCGAGCTTCCAGGCCACGAGGCGGCGCACGGTTGCATGCTCCTGGGCCGGTGCGCCGCGGTGCTCCAGCGCGGCCATCCGGGTCTCGGGGAACAGGACGATGCGGACTTCCATGCGGTCTGCCTTGCCGGCAGGTGGTGCGACAGGCTACTTTTCGCCGGACACGGTGTAGTCGACGTCGCTGACGACGCCGTTGGCGTCGAAGGACACGATCAGCGCCTTGCTGTAGAACTTCATGTTGAAGACCGAGCCCTTGGCATGGCTGTAGCTGTAGACGATGCCGGTCTCGGTGCGGCTCCTGATCAGCGGATAGATCGCCTCGCCATTCGGCCGCCCCAGCAGCGCCACGACCTCGTCGCGGGTCGTTCGGCCCTTCACGATGGCCGGCACCTTGGACTCGTCGAACTCCGTGGCGTCCTGCGGGAACGAGCTGATGAACTCCTGGCCGACCAGCAGGTCGGCAAAGGTGGAGAACACCATCGCCCGGGCCGGCACGACTCCCGGATAGCGCCCGGCGCCCGCCCCCTCCGCATAGGCGTAGCGGGTGGTGCGGATCTTCTCGTTGTTCTTCAGCAATTCGCCGGTCTGCAGCGGCGGTGCCGCCATCACGCGCGCGACATCCGCAGCCGTGGACTTGCCAACCGTGAGCACACCAGGGTCCGGACGCTTGAAGTTGGTGCCCGCGCAGGCGGACAGGAGGGCGGCCAGCACCAGGGGAAGGACGATGCGGAGCAGATGCATGGTAGCGGCTGAAGGAAAAATTGCAGTATCGCCGATCGCCCTGCCGGGGCTGGCAATGCATCAAGGTTCGGCCGGGCCGCCGGCGGATGCGGGCAGGCCGAACACCCGGTCGAAAGCCCAGGTGAACACCACCGCATAGACGAAGAAGAACATCAGCACGCCCAGATCCGCCACAAAGGCCTGCAGCAGGCTGGTGTCCAGCCACCAGGCCATCACCGGCACCAGCAGCACGACCAGCCCGCCCTCGAAGCCCAGCCCGTGCAGCAGGCGACGGCGCCATGAGCGGCCCCGGGTAGCCTGTCTCGCCTCCCAGCGCTCGAACCAGCCGTTGAACAGGTAGTTCCACACCAGCGCCACGGCAGACATCAGCACGGCCAGCAGCAGCGAGGAGGCCATCGGCGTGTCGAAGATCCATCCGAGTGCCGGCCCGACCGCGGCCACGGCGAAGACCTCGTACAGCACGGCCTGCAGCAGGCGGCGGGTCACCGGCTGCATCGGAAGCGGCATGGACCGACCCGGGCCGGTGGCGGAGTCCGCGGGTGCTGTGGACGCATCATGGCTGCGCCGAACCCGCTCGGGTATCGAGCGGCTCATAGTCCAGTCGCAGCGGAGCAAACCAGGCATGGATCCAGAGCCCGAAGGCGACCGCCGTGCCTGCAACGGCCGTCAGGACCAGCGCGAACAGGAGGCCCACCAGCGGCCCGCCGACCAGGGCGCGGACCCCGACCACGGACTGGCCATTCCAGGTCAGCGTGGCCAGCCCCATCGACCCGAGGACACCGAACAAGATGAAGACCGGTACGACCGCGCAGAAGGCGCCCAGCGCCACGAGGCGGAACAGCGTGCCGGTGCGCAAGCGGCGGACAAGCAGCGAATTCATGGGTGGCCTCCGCCTGGCGGCCGGATCGGGTGCGACCCGACCGATGGCCTGCGCGCACTGGCGGACGGCCGCTCGGTGCCGGGTGTCTCGGGACTCATGGCTGCGGCTCCCAGCGCAAGGTCAGGATGGTGGACGGCGCCAGCCCGAAGCTGCGGTGGTAGACACCTTCGCCCCAGGCCACGTAGTCGCCGATCTGTTGCAGCGTGTGCGTGATGGTGTGCCCCTCCGCGAAATCCGGTGTGGCGCTGAAGTCCAGCCGGAAGCGACCGCCCGGCCCCACCAGCAGCGCCACCGTCCTGCCGACGCTGACCGGCTTGGCCTCGCCGTTCGGGTGGCCGGCCGGGTGCGCATACCACTTCACGAAGGGGCCACGGGCGGTCTGCCCCGGCGGGTTCAGGCGCAGGTTGTGGGGCCCGGATGCGCACCAGGGGCTGTAGCCGATGATCCAGCCAGTGTCGGACGTGTCCAGCGCCCCGGCGTTGCCGACCTCGATGGGCAGGTTGTTCATGGAATGCAGGGTTGTACCGCCAGCACACCGGCGATGAACGGTCCCTTGGCCTGTGTATAGGCTTCCCGGTCCCGAGGATGTGCGTCGGCGAGCCGGCGCTTCAGCGTCTGGTAGGCGTCCCGGCAGGCCGGGTTCTGCCGCAGCGCATCGCGAAAGGCGATCTGCGCCTGCCACCAGGAGCTGCCGAGCGGGACGACATGCAGGTGGTGCGTCCGGTGCTCCGGTGATGGCTTGCAGAACCAGTGCATGACGTCGCCGCGGTACGGGTGGTAGACATAGCCCGCAGCCACCAGTGCGTCGATGGCCGGGCGCGCGCTGTCCAGATCAGCCACCGGCGCCATCATGTCGATGACCGGCTTCGCCGCCAGGCCAGGGACGGCCGTGCTCCCGATGTGCGCGATGGGCCCGACGAGCCAGGGCGCCAGCACGAACGTCAGCAGCGCCTGTTCCTGCGCGAACAGCCCCGGCCAGGCGGGCTGGTAGTCGACGATGTGGACCGGTGCGGTCATCGGCATGGTGCACCAGGTGGCAGTCGCAGCGGAATCAGGTCCATGCCCGGAGTATGCGGCGGATCGACGCACTCGCCGCGGGGCGTCTGCGCCTTGAACCCGTCGAGCGACTCGCAGTCCCAGCAGTGGGTGGCCTTCGGGTAGACGGTCCAGTCCACCGGCCTGCCGGATGCCTTCAGCGGCTCGAGGCGGGACACGCATTCACGCACGGGTTGCTCGATGTCGGCTTCGCCGCCCGGCCCCAGCGCGGGTCTGTCGATATCCGGATTGACCGCTTCATAGGGTCCCCCATTGGGAACACCGGTGGGATCGCACTTCGGGTAGAGCGCGACCGCAGCCGCGAGGCACCGTCCGGGACTGAGCGCTTCCGCCCACATCTTGCTGCTCGCCAGAAGACCGACCGTACCGCCCCAGGAGAAACCGATCAGCGACACCCGGTCCGGGTCGACGAAGTCGAACTTGCGAAGGTGCTTGGCCGCCCGTAGCGCATCCAGGGTGCCCCGCGCAAAGTTCACGCCGGCCTTGGGGGCGGCGCAAACCATGTCGGCCACGCGCGATGGCGTCATCTGGGCATGCACCGTGGCAGCCGCCCAGGCCCACAGGGCGAGGATGAGGAGACGCATGGCGAAGAAGCGGCGCATGGCGCAGGCAGGTCCTCAGCCACCCACCGGTGTACAGAGTTCGATCAGGCAGCCGTCCGGCGCCCGGACGTACGAGACGACCTGCCCCCAGGGCTTGGTGGCGGGCGCTGCCAGCTCCCGCGCGCCACAGGCGATGGCCGTCGCGTGCGCCTGCGCCACGTCCGCGGTGACCAGCGCGATCTCCATGCCGAGCGGCCGGGCCGAGCTGTGGGCAGCCACATGACCGCCCGGAAAATTGCCGTCGCCGAGTGCGTGCGCGGCAAAGGACAGCGTGGTTTCGCCGGTGTCGAGCTCGCCGTAAGTGCCCGACTCGTGCAGGAAACGACGCTTCAGCCCGAACGCGCGCTCGAAGAATTCCAGCGAGGCGGCGACGTCAGGCACGTACAGGATCGTGTAGCCGAGCTTCATGATTTTCCGCCCTGGAATGGAAGGTCGCATGCGACCAGCAGGCGACGTCGATGGCGAACCCCTGACGCCGATGGGCATCGCGGACTTCCTCGACCGTGTAGCAAGGCCGGCGGCCATGGGTCTTGAACAGGTCGTTGCCCACCAGGCGGACCTGACGTTGACGGTCGGACGGTGACAGTGTGCAGGCCGGCATGTCGATCTCCCTGGTCCGGCGACACCGAGGCCGGACCCGCTATCTGAACTGCTGGGACAACTGCAGGATACCCCAGACGATCAGCACCACCTGCAGCAGGTTCACGAGCAGGGCCGACGCATGCAGCCGGCGAAACTCCGCGATCGCACGGGCGTCCTGCGCCGCGATCTGCGCACCCAGGTGCTCCATCGCCCGCAGCATGTGCCGGCGCAGCAGCGTCACTGCGGCGGCATTGGCGAGCGCACCGAATGCAAATGCGGGCCGGCCCCACAGCCCGTAGCCGGCGCCGGCCCCCAGCGAGGCCCAGAACGCGGCCCGGTAGTAGACCTGGAAGAAGCTGCGGATGAACCGTGCGTCCAACGGCACATCGTGCTTCAGGATCAGCAGCGGCAGGCCGCCCATCAGGAAGTAGCCGGTGGTCACCAGCAGGACCACGGTGAAGAACAGCGCAAGAAAGACCGCGGTACTGACCATCGCTGCGGCCTAGCGCTGCCCGGGTGGCGGGCTGCCGCCCGCACGCGCCATGACAGGGCGCGCAAAGCGCTGCGCCGGCTCCGGCGTACCGTCCAGCGTCGCGCGTGCCTGCGTGAAGCAGTCCACGCCTTCCGGCAAGGCGGTGCCACTCTGCGCCGACCGCGTCCAGATGTGGCTGGTCACGGCGACGGCGTCCGGGTTGTCGTAGCAGCCGCGCGCAATGCCCCGGATGTCGGGCCAGCGCTCGAAGCTCAGCGACACGGTGGTCCCGCAGGTCGGGCAGAAGTGCACGAAGACCTTCTTGTGGCTGCCATCCGAGACATGCGCGTAGGTCTGCATCGGCCCATCATTGAACTGCACGGCATCCATCGGGAACATCGACTCGGCGAAGTAGGAGGACCCGGTGACCTTCTGGCAGAAGGTGCAGTGGCAGGCCAGCGTGCGCAGCGGCGGGCTCGTCGCCTGGAACCGGACGGCGCCGCACAGGCAGCCCCCCTGAAGCGTGTTGTCCATCGTCAATGCTCCTCCAGCAATTGCTTCAACGTCCGCAGATCCTCGGCGACGGCCCGCGCATCCGCCGCAAACTGCGCGTCGGACATACCCGGCTGCCGCAGCAAGGTGAACAGGATTTCGCTGCCCGGGCCATGGCGGACGACCCGCATCGGATTGTGCACGACCACCCCCGACGCCAGCTCGACGTCGTGGTCCATCACGCCGAACGCATTGGCCGGCGCAAAGCGGATCCGCACGATACCGAACGGCGCCTCGGCCACCCAGGCATCGCCCTCGCGGCGGACCTCCGAGCGCGCCAGCCCGGCGGCCCACAGCGGCAGGTTGGCCGGGTTCGAGGCGAAGGCATAGACATCCTCCGGAGGTCGATGGATCGTCGTGCTGATGTGCTGCACGGAAAGTTGCAGGGAAGATCCGTCCGTGCAAGTCATGCGGCGTCCCTGGGGCGCTGACGCGCGCAAGGCCCCCCGCGCCGGTGCGCATGGTAGGTCAGCGCGGCCCCCATGCAGAGGCGTAGCGCGTCCTCGGGCAGCCGCGCACCCAGCGTGAACACCAAGGCCCGGTTGTCCACAAACCGGAAGTCGTTCGGGAACAGCGTCCGGAAGGTCTCCACCAGCGATGTCTTGCAGTGAAAGTACACAAACACCTGCTGCGGAGCCCGGGGCTTCCAGTCGATGCGGACCGTGCTGCCGGCGCCATTGCGGGCCCGGTAGGCCGGCTCGCCCCACTTCAGGGA
>JAEUOX010000059.1 GCA_016790475.1 Rhodoferax sp.
TGAGCGAAGCGCCCAACGGGCGCGTAGCGAGTTGCGCGATGGGGCCGCAAGCCCGAGCACCGACGGGAAGTCGGCGCGTTCAGCGCCGACCGCCCCACCGAAGCGCCGCACCGGGCCCCCACACGCCTTGGGCGACGCACCAGCAAACCGGCACCCCGAAGAGCAAGCCAGGACGCTACACCACCCCACCCAGCAGCGCAGCATCATGCGCATGCAGATGCGCCTCCCCCCGCTCCAGGATGAAGTAGCGAAACGCCTCCGCCGCCGGTGACAGCACCCGCGACTGCAGGTGCACGACGTTCCACATCCGCATTACCGGCGTGCCCTGGATGTCCAGCACCCGCAGCAGCCCGTTGCGGACCTCCAGACCCATCGTGTGCAGCGACAGGAAGCTCAGCCCCAGGCCGGCCATCACCGCCTGCTTGAGCGTCTCGTTGCTGGACATCTCCATCGTGATCCACGGCGTGAAGCGGTGCTCGGTGAAGAAGCGCTCCATCGCGTTGCGCGTGCCCGATCCATGCTCGCGGACCAGGAACGGATAACCCTCCAGCGCGCTGACCGGCGCGTGGCCCAGCGCCACCAGCGGGTGGCCCGCAAATGTCTCGGCGCGCGTGGCCAGCTCGCGCGGGGGGCGGCCCATCACCGACAGATCCGCTTCGCCGACCTGCATCATCGTCACCAGCGCCTCGCGGTTGCCCACGACGCGCAGCCGAACGTCCACGCCCGGATGCTCCTGGTGGAACAGCACCCGCTGGGTTATGTGCGCAAAGGGCATCTGGTGGCGGTGACGTGCGACGATCTGGTCGGCCAGTACATCGGCCACACCGCGCCGAAGACACGCGAAGTGCTGAAGAAGGCGATGGGCGGCGTGCTGTTCATCGACGAGGCCTACTACCTGTACCGGCCGGAGAACGAGCGCGACTACGGACAGGAGGCGATCGAGATCCTGCTGCAGGTGATGGAGAACCAGCGCGACGATCTGGTCGTGATCCTGGCCGGCTACAAGGACCGCATGGACACCTTCTTCCAGTCCAACCCGGGTCTGAGCTCGCGCATCGCCCACCACCTGGACTTCCCGGACTACGCGCCGGACGAACTGCTGCAGATCGGCGAGGGCATGCTGGAGCAGCAGCGCTACCGCTTCGGGCCGGGCGCGCGCGCCGCCTTCGCCGACTACCTGGAGCGGCGCATCCGCCAGCCGCACTTCGCGAATGCGCGCAGCGTACGCAACGCGCTGGACCGCATGCGCCTGCGCCAGGCCAGCCGCCTGTTCGCCGACCGCGACCGTGTTCTGAGCGCCGAGGATCTCAGCACCATCCTGCCCGCCGACATCCTGGCCAGCCGCGTGTTTGCCGCGCCCACCCCGACCGCCTGACGGATCCGCCGAAAGCCCCCCACCATGCCGCTCTCCCACCGCTGGACCCTGACCCGCTACCTGATCGAGGAGCGCCGCCGCTTCCCGCAGGCCAGCGGTGACCTGAATGCGCTGCTGCTCGACGTGTCGCTGGCCTGCAAGGCCATCGCGCGGGTCGTCGCGTTCGGTGAACTGGGGGACTCGCTGGGCCAGGCCGCGATGGCGCAGGGCGGCGGCATCAATGTGCAGGGCGAGGAGCAGAAGCACCTGGACGTCATCAGCAACGAGATCTTCCTGCGCATGAACGGCTGGAACGGCCACCTCGCCGGCTTGGCCTCGGAGGAGATGGAACTGCCGCGCCAAATCGAGGGCGCCTACCCGCGCGGCAAGTACCTGCTGGTGTTCGATCCGCTGGACGGCTCCAGCAACATCGACGTGAACGTCTCGGTCGGCAGCATCTTCTCGATCCTGCGCGCGCCGCAGGCGGTCGTGGACAGCGGGCGCGACGTGACCGAGGCGGATTTCCTGCAGCCCGGCACGACGCAGGTCGCTGCCGGCTACGCGATCTACGGCCCGACGACGATGCTGATGCTGACGGTCGGCAATGGCGTGGCCGGCTTCACGCTGAACCCGAACCTGGGCGAGTTCGTGTTGACGCACCCGAAGATCCGCGTGCCGGAAGACACCCCGGAATTCGCGATCAACAGCTCGAACAGCCGCTTCTGGGAGCCACCGGTCAAGCGGTATGTCGACGAGTGCCTGGCCGGCCGGACCGGCCCGCGCGGCAAGGACTTCAACACCCGCTGGATCGCCAGCCTGGTGGCCGAGGCGCACCGCATCCTGATGCGCGGCGGTGTGTTCCTGTACCCGCGCGACACCAAGGACCCGACGAAGCCGGGCCGGCTGCGGCTGCTGTACGAGGCCAACCCGGTAGGCTTCCTGATGGAGCAGGCCGGCGGACGGGCCAGCACCGGGCGCCAGCCGGTGCTGGGTGTGACGGCCTCGGCGCTGCACCAGCGGGTCGGCTTCGTGTTCGGCTCGCGCAACGAGGTGGAGCGCATCGAGCGCTACCACCAGGAGCCCTCCGGGCCGGACCGGGGCAACCCGCTGTTTGCCGAGCGCGGCCTGTTCCGCAACTGAGGGCCGCGCCCGCCCGCAGCCGTCTTCCGCTACCTTCATCCCCAGGATCCCCGCCATGTCCGAGCGCCACCCCATCATCGCCATCACCGGCTCCTCCGGCGCCGGCACCACCTCGGTGACCCGCACCTTCGAGAACATCTTCCGGCGTGAGGGCGTGA
>JAEUOX010000107.1 GCA_016790475.1 Rhodoferax sp.
GCGGCACCGGTGACCAGGAGCGCACAGTGCAGGACGACTTGGCGAAAGAAGTGCTTTGGCATGTTGATCCTGGGTTGTGGAGGCGGGAACGGCAGCCCAAGTCTATGGAGAGGGTATTGATTCGGCCATGGCCCGGATGACCCCTGGGATTGCGTACAGCCGGGCGCTCAGTCCTGCGTCTGCGGCGGCAGGTGCTTCAGCACGCGCACCGGCGACAGACTGATGATGCAGGCCTGCAGGATGAACACCACCAGCACGCACCACAGACTGACCGATTCGGACCAGTGGGATCCGATCCACCCGCCCAGCGCGGCGCCCAGCGGCCGCACCCCGAGACTGCCCACCATGTTGATCGACGAGGCCCGCCCGATCATGCGCTGCGGCGTGACGGTCTGGCGCAGCGTGATCGACGTGATGGTCCACACCATCGGCCCGGCACCAAACAGGAAGAATGCGGCCGCGGCGACGCTGCCCAGCGGCAGGAACTGCGTGCTCGCCATCACGGCCGCCGCCAGCACCGACACCGCCGGCCCCACCAGGATGGCATGCCCGAAGCGCAGATGGGCCATCACGCGCGGGGCCAGCAGCGCGCCGGCCACCATGCCCACGCCATAGGCGCCCAGCGTCAGCCCGACGCCACGCGCATCCAGCCCGAGCACCCGTACGGCATAGGGCACATAGGTGGCCTGCAGCATGAACCAGGCGAGGTTCCAGAACACCGACGTGAACAGCACCGGGCGCAGCAGCGGGTGCTGCCAGACCATGCGCGCACCGTCCTGAAGTTCCAGCAGCGGGTGGCGGGCCGCCGGCGGCGGTCGCGCCGGCTCGCGCAGGCCGGCCAGGAAGCCGGCCGCGACGACCGACAGCATCGCGGAAAGCACGAAGGCCGCCGTCGCACCGGTCCAGCCGATCAGCGCGCCGGCCAGGGCCGGCCCGGCAGCATAAGCCACACTGCGCGCGAGTTCGATCCGGCCGTTGGCCCGCGCCAGTCCATCGCCCGGAACCAGGGCCGGGACCAGCGACGGAGCCGCCACGCTGAAGGCCACCGTACCGACAGCGGCCAGAAATCCGGTCACCGCCAGCAGTGCCAGCGACACGCGGTCCGCCAGCAGCATGCCGACCAGCAGTACCAGCGCGGTCGCCCGCAGCAGTTCGGACAGCAGCATCAGGCGCCGGCGGGAGCTCCGGTCCGCCAGCAGGCCGATCGGGATCGCCAGCAGCAGGAAGGGCAGCGACTGCACGCTGGCCAGCAGGCCGATCTCGCCCGGCCCGGCCTTCAGGACCAGCACGGCGACGATCGGTACCGCCGCCAGGCTCAGCTGCTCCGCGAGCTGGGCCAGCAGGTTGGACCAGGACAGGCGTGCGAACGCAGGGGGGAGGGGTCGGGACATGGGGGCGGCCGGCGGAGGGGTGCAGGCATCG